>NZ_CP136921.1:3754743-4099615 GCF_033100095.1 Diaphorobacter limosus
GGCGCGCTCGCGCTTCGAGGTCGTCACCTGCTACCCGGGCCTGCACGCCATCTGGCTGCACCTGCCCGCGCACTGGTGCTGGACGCATGGTTTCAAGTGGCTGGGGCGCTTCATCTCGCACCTGGCGCGCTGGTTCACGGGTATAGAGATCCACCCCGGCGCCGTGATCGGCGAGCGCGTCTTCATCGACCACGGCATGGGCGTGGTGATCGGCGAGACGGCGGTGGTGGGCGACGGCTGCACCATCTACCACGGCGTCACGCTGGGCGGCACCTCGCTCTACAAGGGCGCAAAGCGCCACCCCACGCTGGGCCGCGACGTGGTGGTGGCGGCGGGCGCCAAGGTGCTGGGCGGCTTCGAGGTGGGCGACGGCGCAAAGATCGGCAGCAACGCCGTGGTCATCAAGCCTGTGCCCGCCGGCGCCACGGCTGTGGGCATACCGGCGCGCATCATCCCGTCCAAGGAAGGCCAGAGCGCCGACGTGACCGAGCCGCACGGGCAGGAGGAAGCCAAGTTCAGCGCCTATGGCGTGACCGCGCAGCAGGACGACCCCCTCACCCAGGCGATGCGCGGCCTGATCGACAGCGCCGCCGGTCAGGAGCACCAGATCGCGCTGCTCTGGCAGGCCATAGAAAAGCTCTCGCAGACCACGCCCCAGGGCCAGGACTGCGTGCCCGGCGACGCCGCGCTCAGCGGGCATTTCCCGGCCGCCAAGCTTAATGACATCATCGGCAAGTAGCCGCCGACAGGAGAGACCATGGACGTAACCCAGGCCCTGCGCCAGCGCCGCTCGGTGCGCGCCTTTCTGCCCGACGCACCGCCCGCCGCCCTGGTGCAGACCCTGCTGCAAGAGGCTGCCCAGGCCGCGTCCGGCGGCAATCTGCAGCCCTGGCGCGTTGTGGCGCTGACGGGTGAACCCCTGCGGCAGGTGCTGGCCGCCGTGGCCACGGCGCCGGCCGAGGACGCGCCGACCAACCAGTCCTACCCGCCCAGCCTGTGGGAGCCCTACCGCACGCGCCGTTTTGCCAATGGCGAGGACCTGTACCGCACCCTGGGCATACCGCGCGAGGACAAGGCCGCACGCCTGGAGCAACTGGCCAAGAACGCCGAGTTCTTTGGCGCGCCCGTGGGCATCTTCGTCTGCGTGGACGAGCGCATGGGCCTGCCGCAATGGGCCGACCTGGGCATCTATCTGCAGTCCCTGATGCTGCTGGCCGTGCACCATGGCCTGGCGACCTGCGCCCAGGGCTTCTGGCGCCGCTACGCCGGCACGCTGCAGCGCCAGCTGGCCCTGCCCGAGCCCTATCACGTGGCCTGCGGCGTGGCCCTGGGCTACGAGGACGAGGCCGCGCCCATCAACGCGCTGCGCTCCACGCGCGCGCCCTGGGCCGACTGGGGCGAGCTGCGCGGCTTTGACTGAGATATGTTGATAGCGCCTCGCGCTTGTTTGGCGAGGGTTTTAACTCCCTCTCCCGCCTGCGGGAGAGGGGGAAATGACGGCCAGCCCTTGGACGGCAGCCTGCAGCGCCCGCCATGCCATCACGGCTTGATGGCGATCTTCAGCACCCCGTCGCGCTGGTGGGCAAACAGGTCATAGGCCTCCACGATCTCGTCCAGCCGGCGCTGGTGCGTCACCAGCACGCCCAGATCCAGGCGATTCGCGGCAATCACGTTCATCAGGCGGCGCATGCGCTCCTTGCCGCCGGGGCAGAGCGCGGTGCGTATGGTGTGATCGCCCAGGCCGGCGGCAAACTGCGCCAGCGGAATGGACAAATCCTCCGAATACACCCCCAGGCTCGACAGCGTGCCCCCGGGCCGCAGCACCTGCATGGCCTGGGCAAACGTGGCCTGGGTGCCCAGGGCCTCGATGGAGCTGTCGGCACCCTTGCCGCCGGTGAGCTTCATCACCTCGGCCACCACGTCCACGTTGCGGAAGTTCAGCGTTACGTCGGCGCCCATCTTTTTGGCGACTGCCAGGCGCTGGTCATTGCCGTCCACGGCGATGATGGTCGTCGCCCCCAGCAGGCGCGCGCCGGCCGTGGCGCACAGGCCTATCGGGCCCTGCGCCAGCACCACCACGGTGTCGCCAATGCGGATGTTGGCGTTCTCGGCGCCCTTGAAGCCGGTGGACATGATGTCCGGGCACATCAGCACCTGCTCGTCCGTCAGGCCATCGGGAATGGGCGCCAGGTTCGCCTGGGCGTCCGGCACCAGCACATATTCGGCCTGCGTGCCGTCGATCAGGTTGCCAAAGCGCCAGCCCGCCGTGGCCTTGTAGCCGTGGCAGCCACATTGACCGCGCGGCACAAGATAGCTGCCGTCCTGGCTGGGCGCGCCGTCCTGCGCGGCGTAGCTGTTGAAGTTGGGGCAGATGGCGCCGGCAATCACGCGCTGGCCCTCCTGGTAGCCCTGCACGGCGCTGCCCAGTTTCTCGATCACGCCCACCGGCTCATGGCCCACGGTCAGGCCCTTGGCGACCGGGTACTCGCCCTTGAGGATGTGCACATCCGTGCCGCAGATGGTGGTGGTGGTGATGCGCACCAGCGCGTCGTTGGGGCCCACGTCGGGTATGGGCTTGTCGGCCAGCTCGATGCGGCCCTTGTCCACAAAAACGGCAGCTTTCATCATGGCGGTCATGGTGGCACTCCTTTCGTGTGAAAGGATCACCATAGGCCATGGAGGTGGCCGCCGGCTTACATCGCAGCGGCCTGCTCGGGTATCACCGCGCGGGCGTAGGCCGCATGGCCGACTTGGGGCGAAACGCCTTGCAGAGCTCGGGCCGGGTCTCCAGGTAGGGTCCGCCTATCAGGTCGATGCAGTAGGGCACGGCGGCAAAAATGCCCGGCACCAGTTGCGCGCCGGCCTCGTCACGCAAGCCCTCCAGCGTCTCGGCAATCGCCTTGGGCTGGCCCGGCAGGTTGATGATCAGGCTCTTGCCGCGTATCACCGCCACCTGGCGCGACAGGATGGCCGTGGGGACGAATTTGAGCGAGATCTGGCGCATCTGCTCGCCAAAGCCCGGCATCTCCTTGTCGGCCACGGCCAGCGTGGCCTCGGGCGTCACGTCGCGCAGCGCCGGGCCGGTGCCGCCGGTGGTCAGCACCAGCGAGCAGCCGGCATCCACCAGCTCGATCAGGGTGGCGCTGATGCGCTCTTTGTCGTCGGGGATCAGGCGCGGCTCGAAGGTGATGGGGTTGTGCAGCGCGCGCTTGAGCCAGTCGTGCAGCGCGGGCAGGCCCTTGTCCTCGTAGTCGCCGCTGCTAGCGCGGTCGCTGATGGAGACGATGCCGATCTTGACTGGCGCGTACTCATGGGTGCTATGGGGCATGGCCGTCCTCCTCGTCATTGGTGTCACTCGGGTCTTCATTGTGGCCCTGTGCGGCGCCCATTTGTTCCCGTACCAGCTGGAACAGCTCGCGGAAGGCGCGGCCCTTGCGCGGCGCCAGGCCCTGCGAAACGGCGGCCTTGTCCTCGGGCGGCGCGTCCTTGCGCGCCTGGCGTATCAGCGCGCGCAGCTGCTGCGTGTCCGTGTCGGGGAACTGCTGCATCCACGGCGCCAGGGCCTCGTCACCGGCAATCAGGCGGTCGCGCCAATGCTCGGCCTGGTGCAGGGCCAGCTTCTCGGCGGCCGAGCCGCTGTGCTGCTCCTCCAGCGCGGCCTGGATGGCGGCCACGGCATCGTCGTCCAGCTTGCGCATCAGCTTGCCGACAAACTGCATCTGCCGGCGCTTGCCCTCGAAGTTGGTGATGCGCCGGGCCTCGGCCAGCGCGTCCTGCAGCTTTTCGGGCAGATCCAGGCGCGCAAACAGGTCGGTGCGCAGCGTGAGCAGCTCGGCGCCCAGCTTCTGCAGCGCATCCATCTCGCGCTTCAGGTCGGTCTTGGTGGCACCCGTGGTGCCCTTGAGTTCGGCCTTGTACTGCAGGTCCAGCTCGCTGCCTTCGGCGACGAACTGGCCCCTGACGAAATAGCCTTTTTTGGGTTTGCGTGACATGGTGGGGCAGGGAGGGGCGCTGCGTCGCAACGGCGGCCGCCCTGCGGTGATTTGAGCGGCAAGTATCATAGCCGCCGCTATGAATACACCCAGCTCCCGCGCCCAGAGCGCCGCCCCCGCACAAACCACCAACCAACCCGAAAGCGGCTTCAGCTACACGCGCGAATTCTTCGCCGGCCTGGTGGACCATGCCCTGGCGCACGCCAAAAAGCTCGGCGCCAGCGACGCCGGCGCCGACGCCTCGGAGGGCTGCGGCCTGTCCGTCAACGTGCGCAAGGGCGAGCTGGAGACCGTGGAGCGCAACCGCGACAAGTCCCTGGGCGTGACCGTCTACCTGGGCCACCGGCGCGGCAACGCCAGCACGTCCGACTTCTCGCCCGCCGCCGTCGAGCGCACCGTGCAGGCCGCCTACGACATCGCCCGCTTCACCGCCGAAGACCCCGTGGCCGGCCTGCCCGACGAGGCCGACATCGCCCCCGCCGACACGCACCGCGACCTGCAGCTATTCCACCCCTGGGCCATCACCAGCGAAGAGGCCGCGCAGCTGGCGCTGCAATGCGAGGCCGCCGCCCTCAAGACCCACAGGCGCATCACCAACAGCGAGGGCGCGGGCGTGTCGGCCCAGCAAAGCCACTTCTTCAGCGCCCACACGCGCGGCTTTCGCGGCGGCTATGCCAGCTCGCGCCACAGCATCTCGGTGGCGCCCATCGCCTCGCTGCCCGGGCGCAATGGCGAGATGCAGCGCGACGCCTGGTACAGCTCCGAGCGCAACGCCACCGACCTGGCCGCCCCCGAGGCCGTGGGCCGCTACGCCGCCCAGCGCGCCCTCGCCCGCCTGGGGTCACGCAAGATCCCCACCACCGAATGCCCGGTGCTGTTCGAGTCGCCCCTGGCCGCCGGCCTGCTGGGCAGCTTTGTCCAGGCCGTGAGCGGCGGCGCGCTGTACCGCAAGACCAGTTTTTTGGTCGATTCGCTGGGCAAGCCGGTGTTTGCCAAGCACATCGATGTGAGCGAAGACCCGTTCATCCTGGGCGGCAAGGGCAGTTCGCCCTACGACGAAGAGGGTGTGCGCGTGGCGCCGCGCCAGGTGGTCCAGCGCGGGCGCGTGCAGGGCTATTTCTTGAGCACCTATTCGGCACGCAAGCTGGGCATGAAGACCACCGGCAACGCGGGTGGCTCGCACAACCTGGTGCTGTCGTCGCGCCTGACACAAGCCGGCGACGACCTGGACGCCATGCTGCAAAAACTGGGCACCGGCCTGTTCGTCATCGAACTCATGGGCCAGGGCGTGAACTACGTGACGGGCGACTACTCGCGCGGCGCCAGCGGCTTCTGGGTGGAAAACGGCCGCATCGCCTACCCCGTGCATGAGATCACCATCGCCGGCAACCTCAAGGACATGCTGCGCGGCATTGAAGCCGTGGGCGCCGACAGCTACACCTACGGCGCCAAGACCGTGGGCTCCATCCTCATCAATCGCATGAAGGTGGCGGGCAGCTAATTTTTGCGCGGCTGTTTCTCCCTCTCCCGCAGGCGGGAGAGGGCAGGGGTGAGGGTGGATGCCAACAAGAACCGCCTTGCCCGAACCACCCCCTCACCCCCACCCTCTCCCCCAAGGGGGCGAGGGAGTGAAATGCACTGCCAAACAAGCGCTACGTGCTATCAAAAATGGGTATGTGCCGGCCTCAGGGGCCCAATCACGACGCCCCCGGTATTCCTCCCTCCCCCTCCGGGGGAGGGCAGGGGTGGGAGCCGGCGAACCCCAAGCAGCCAAGCCGGCAGGATGCCGGCGCTCCCGGCCCCCACCCCAATCTTTCCCCGGAGCTGGCACGCCTCGAAGAGCTGCCCGGCTGGGCCAACACCGTCATCGGCGATCTCTTGAGTGAAGTCACCCGGCTTGATGAACGCATCACCGAGTACGACCGCCACATCGCCCTCATGGCCCGCCACAGCACCCAGGCGCAGCAGTTGATGCAACTCGGCGGTATTGGCCAGACCACCGCCATGGCACTCATCAGCACCGTGGGCAATGGCCACGACTTCGCCTGCGGGCGCAGCTTCAGCGCCTGGCTGGGCCTGGTGCCCGGGCAATACAGCTCGGGCGGCAAGCAGAGATTGGGACGCATCACCAAAGCCGGAGACGCCTACCTGCGCAGCCTGCTGGTGATGGGAGCCAGAGCGGTGCTTGCCGCTGCCATGAACACCCGCACGCCCAAGCAAGACCCCATCAGCCGCTGGGCCCGCAGCCTGGCCGAGCGCCGGGGCTACTGGCGCGCCGTGGTGGCCATTGCCGCCAAGAACGCCCGCATGTGCTGGGCCGTGCTGCAGCGCGGGGAGGCCTTCAAGATGCCCGCGTGAGCTGGGCCGGCTACGCAACAGACACCAGAACAAGCTGACAGATCAGAAATCCGCCGCGTG
This sequence comes from Diaphorobacter limosus, assembly GCF_033100095.1. Classification (NCBI taxonomy): domain Bacteria; kingdom Pseudomonadati; phylum Pseudomonadota; class Betaproteobacteria; order Burkholderiales; family Comamonadaceae; genus Diaphorobacter; species Diaphorobacter limosus. Next base: position 3,761,154 of record NZ_CP136921.1, read on the forward strand.
AAGGCAGTCGTTGATGTGCAAAAAAGGACCTGCGCCGGGGAATGCTCGGTTAACTCAAGGGGACTCATGGGAGCCATCCCAAAGCCCGACTAACGAATGGAGCCCCCGGCGCGCGTCTTTCATCAGGGTTTGCTGCCAACCAGAAGGCAGCGTAATGACCGTTTGTAGTCACGCCGTCCGCACCGTTTGCCAAGAAGCATCGACGCGCTGCATGCACAAGGCTGGGAGCTGATCTGAAATTGACGAAAACCATGCCTGGGTTGATCGCTGTGCGATCAACCCAGGGAGAGGTATTGCTTGCAAAGGTGGGGAAGCCCTTGTAGCGCCCTGAGTTCAGCCGCCGCGTAGCGGTCGGCTGCGACGAAATGTTAGGTTTCTGATTTTTATTTGTAGGGGACGGAGTTTGTGCGAGTCTTATTTGGCACTATTGGCAGCAAGAACCATTCGCGGAAGCAATTGTGAAACCCCCGCTGGCTTCTGAGTTTCTGAATTCCTTTCCATCAACCAAAATTCGTACTCTTATGTCTCCATATGATTCTTTATTTTGCGCGGATATATATAAAAAATCACCGCTTTTAGCGGAAATGGTTTTCCTCCATGGAACTGAGGCATCTTCTTGTTGCGAACCTCCTTGTGCATTTTGGTATGTTAGTGACGCTTTGCTGGTGCTTCCATCGACATGATATGTTATCGAGTGGGTTGAAGAACTAGATGTTCCGATACTACCACCACTAGAAATAAATGAAAAAACTGCCCATCCTATTAATCCAGCAACCACCAACGTTCCGATTCCTGTTTTCTTTGGAACTTTAGCGCCGCATTTAGGGCATGATGCCGCAGTGTTGCTAACATCATTCCCGCATTCTTTACACTTCATAAGCGCCATAAATTATTACTCCTTGAAAACCTAACCCTGAGTTCAGCCGCCGCCATAGGCGGTCGGCTGCGACGCAAAGTTAGAAAGAAAATGCGCTCACCAAGGAGAAAACCGCCATGGTTTATTGTGCGCCTCGCCCTCAAACGATCTGGGTACCTCTATGTTGAAATTGGGGATATCATGTGTAATTTCTTGAATCATCAGGTTGCGTTTTTCCAAGTCGATCATTGCGTGATCAATTTGTTGCATTAAACAGTCTTTTCGTTTATTTTTTGGCCATCTCTGACGAGTTGGATTATTGAGCAAAATCATAAATATCATAAGCGCAGACCTGTTGTAATGGCATATATTGCTCTGAAGTTCACCATCGACATTGATATCGGCACCACTGCCGTGAACTATTTTACTCCGGCAACTATATGCTTTCTTTAAATTATTGAATACTGTCAGTGTGTCCGAGAAAATTGGACTCAGTATAAAGGCTGCCCTGAGGGCTAGTTTGTAACTGATATCTGTTGAGCCATCATTAAATAGCGCTTCCATGCTGATTATGGATTTTATAAGTCCTTCATCGCTGTATGCCGATGAAATTTGAGATTCATAGAAAAAATCTAATGATAGCCGAAGGAACTTATTTTCCGTTATTGTTATTTGATACAAGTCATGAATTCTTGATATCTCGGATAAATATTTAATTACATGAGGCTGAATTGCTTTAATTGCTTCGTCAGGAATAACAGGTCGAAACGTTATATCAAGCTCTGGCTTCGTCCCAAGTTCGGATTTTGATCGAATACTCGCACCGCTGCCTCCAGAGTATGTAACTCGATTAAGAGATATTAGCGCTGCAAATTGGAGGTATCTACTAAGTTGTTGCTTGCCTCTATCCAGGTCGTCTACTCCGAGAACATACGCTTTTAATTTTCCTTCTCTAGTAGTCAGGAGAATATTTTCATCACTTAACTGTACTTTTTGTTGAAGAGAGATCCCTGGGGGCAGTAATCCTTCAATTATGTAATTCCATTGAAATAGCGGTTTCGTCATATAATTATTCTAACGCCTTGAGTTCAGCCGCCGCCGTAGGCGGTCGGCTGCGACGAACAGTTAGAGCAGAGAAATGGCTGGCAATGTATTTGGCGGATTGATTTCAATGGCATTCCATATGTCCGCCTGGGAAAACCGTGCATGGCTTTCCGGTTTGATTGTTGATGACCGTTCTAGGATGGCTTGGCGTGTTTTGGTTGTTAATGATAACCCTTGTAGGCTCTGGCATATTTAACATTGATCGCAATTTTAGACACTCTGCTCCCTCACGACGTTTTTTATTAGTGATCGTATTCTTTTCCATATCGCAACGTCGCGTTTGCTCTGATACGGTGACGTCATAACGAACGCCCGGCGGAGCGGACTGACCTTGCACTGGCTGCGGTCGTGTGAGTTGTTCGTTAAGTTGTTGCTCGCGGCGTAAGGCTTGCTGTTGTAGTTTCCGGTTCTCCGCCTCAAGTGCCTGCAAGCGCTCTTGGTAGATTTGTTCCGGATCTTTCTTTTCTTGAATTAATACTCCCGTCGATCCGGCTTGACAAGGAGCATCAGAGAATATAGTGCGACCATTGACGATGCATTTGTAAACTTGGGCATACCCTGTTGTCATTGCAAACGCAAGAAAGAGGAATGCAAAGATCTTTCGTTTTTTCATGTTTATCAACTCTAACGCCTTGAGTTCAGCCGCCGCCGCAGGCGGTCGGCTGCGACGAAATGTTAGACATTTGCGCCTGATGAGATTGTGCGAGAGCAATGGCAGACTGAATGGCTGCACGGGCTTGCGGACTATTTTTCCAACACGTTGAGCCAACAATTGAGGATGCTTTTGAAACAATATCAAGAGCATTGGCTTTGCTCAAATGCGCTAAAGATTCATACCCCATTTGTTCAAGACGAGCCACAACTGTAGGGCCAATGCCTTTGACAGCAAGGAGGGCTTTTCTTTCAGATGGCAGGAATGGCATCGCAGGCTCCAAAAATATCTAACGCCCCGAGTTCACCGGATGCGAAGCAGTCCGGTGCGACGAATTGTTAGAACTGAAAGATTTAAATGAAAAACAAATGGACACCAACAATAACCAAGGGTGCCCCATGGACACCCGGCCCATGGAAGTTAGGGCAGGCACCCCATGGGCACTGCCGAATTTATGCATCGCAAGAAACGCATGCAATAGCAAGGACGTATGGAAAAGAATTAAACGGCATTGGCGTTTGTGAATTGACCGGGCCAAAGAATCAAGCTGATGCGGTTGCAATTAGTGAATTGCCAGTGCTACTAGAAATTGCGGCAAGGCTACAGGCTTTTATGGCTGCAAGAGGAAATGAACTCCCGAGGGGAAAAGGCGAATTTGATTTACTCGTAGCTGTCAAATTATCTGGCGACGTATTTGACCGAATAATTGAGGCAACAAGCTAACGCTTGAATTCAGCGGCTGCCGAAGGCAGTCCGCTGGAATGATGGGTTAGGCACTGATGATAGATGAGCGCGCGAACACGAAGCAGAAACACTGCGGAAACAACAGCTTTGACCCTGCGCAACTTTTCCAGGCGAAGCCCGCCCACTTGCTCCATACAAATTAATCAGCCTCTGATTCAGTAACCATATCACCAACTACTCCCCATACGTAGTCGTATTTCTCGCCAGTAGGGCATTCAGTAGTAAACTTACGAAGGATATCTATATTAAGACGAACTAATTCTTTAGGTGAGTTACGTTGAACATCCATGCAGAACTGTAGTTCAGAATTCTTCAAATTACGACGATCAACATGATTTTCAGCGGGCTTGTATTGGCTAGTAAGAGGCTCTTCGGATTCTGCAGTTTTAAATCCATCTTTTAAATCGACCTGCCCTGGATCACGTTGATTACGAACTGATTCAATAATTCGTTTGGTATCATTAAACTTGCGGGAAGCATTACAAGTATTGAGATACTGATTCAACTCTTCTTCGGTTGCCTGATTGGTTTTGATTGGGTCATCATATACATGAAAGATCTTACCCTCACCATTGATAACGCGACGTTCGACTTGAGCATTCCAAGATATTTGTTCAATCTTATTGCAGAGAGGGCTTTTATTGAGATACTCATTAATTTCAGGAATGGCTTCTACCATACCTTGAAGTAGCTTGGGGCTAGTGCCTTCCTGAGCATCAAAAATAACCTTAAATTGATTGCTATCCTCATCTATAAATGGGACTGCAATAAATGTTGCTTGAAATACTTTTTCCTGACCATTAGATGCAATCTTCTTACCAGCCGAATCCTCATATGTGGCCGAGAGACGTAGTGCATATGAATTGGCGCAAATTTTACGACCTTGATCATCCTTACCGATATTATTGGCGCCAACTAGTTGAAATACACTGGATCCATTGCTCAACACTGGAGGCTCTATTACTCCAGTTTGCGAATTAGCAAGAGTTGAATAAATAATATTCCGGATTTGATCAGAATCACATTTAAATGCAGCTGATACTGAGACAGGCTCGCTTGAGCCAGCGAGTCCCACCTTCTTGTCACCACATGCAGCAAGTGTTAATGCACCAATGCTAATGACGACATATGTAAGAAGCTTGACAATTTTCCCCATTTTATAACATCCAATCATCTATATGAACAAGAGAAACTAATTTTCCCCATCGCTGCTTGCGTACGACTGGTAATTGCTGGAGGCTAACGTCCAAGCTCACCCACGCTCACCCGTGGCGCGACTCGTGCCTGAGCGAAGCGACAAGCACGAGGCGTGACGCGGGTGAGCGTTGGGTGCAGCGCCTTGTTAGCCCTTCGTTACCATTGGATTGGGGTAAAGGTCTGTGATCTTTCCGTCAATTCCTTCTCGATGGCATCGGCAAAACCGCGCCAATCTTGAAATGAGCGGACGCCGTAAACTTTGTCCGCAGATGGATTTTCATCGTCCTTCCGCAAGCAGTCTCTGACTTTGTCGTAAAACTCAATCAGGGTTTGGGTGGTAAATCCGGAAATATTCATCGAGCCGAAGTAGTTCCTGTCTGTTGTCCTTTTTCGTTGTAGGTGTAAATCCAGCTACCCCTTTGGATGTTGACGGAACTGCTCGTGTAACCCTTCAAGCCATCATTAGGACCACTGCCAGCGGATTGGGTGAAAATCTGCTGATTCTTCTCGTTGTATACATAGACCCACGATCCGCGTTGAACTGCATTTGCGATTGCCATTGTGTGTTTTCCTTTCGTGTTTGGTTGTTTTGTTTTTGCCTGCCTAGCGAAGTCAACCCAACGGGCAGGCATTTCATTGGGCTAACGCCGGAGTTAAGCCGCCGCGCGTAGCGCGGTCGGCTTGAACGAATTGTTAGACATCATTTACCAACTGACTTGATGATCTCGCCTTTCACAAAGCGAATAAATTCTTCCAAGTGATCTGCGCGTGAGGCCAAGTGATCTTCTTTTTGTCCCAGATAAGCTTGCTTAGCTTCAAGTAAGACGGGCTGATACTGGGCAGGTAGGCGTTTTATTGCCCAGTCGGCAGCGACATCCTTCGGCGCGATTTTGCCGGTTATTGCGCTGTACCAAATGCGGGACAACGTAAGCACTACATTTCGCTCATCGCCGGCCCAGTCGGGCTGCGAGTTCCATAGCTTCAAGGTTTCCCTCAGCGCCTCGAATAGATCCTGTTCAGGAACCGGGTCAAAGAATTCCTCCGCTGCCGGACCTACCAAGGCAACGCTATGTTCTCTTGCTTTTGTAAGCAGGATAGCTAGATCAATGTCGATCATGGCTGGCTCGAAGATACCCGCAAGAATGTCATTGCGCTGCCATTCTCCAAATTGCAGCTCGCGCTTAGCCGGATAACGCCACGGGATGATGTCGTCATGCACGACAAGGGTGACTTCTATAGCGCGGAGCGTCTCGCTCTCGCCAGGGAAAGCCGAAGCCTCCATAAGGTCATTGAGCAATGCTCGCCGCGTCGTTTCATCAAGCTTTACGGCCACAGTAACCAACAAATCAATATCGCTGTATGGCTTCAGGCCGCCATCCACTGCGGAGCCGTACAAATGCACGGCCAGCAACGTTGATTCCAGATGGCGCTCAATGACGCTTAGCACCTCTGATAGTTGGTTCGAAATTTCGATGGTCACCGCTACCCTCATGATGTCTAACGCCCAGAAATAACCGGCGGCGTAGCCGTCCGGGTTGATTGAAAGGTTAGAACCATGAACGAAGAAAGACACGGTTTTTATGTGGGCGTCAAAAGATGCGGGTGTATTACTGCCACGCTTGTTGATGACTCGACGACGAGACCAAAAGAGATTGCAGATTTCGCACGGGAGATGGAGAAAACGGGCCGCAGAGTGGAGCGCAGAGAATTAACACTGGACGAGTTCAAAGCAGCATTCAAACGCTGCGGATGTGAATCATCTAACGTCGAAATCAGCGGCGCCGAAGGCGTCCGCTGGATTGATTAGTTGGGCGGCAACGCGTCGATAGAGCGAAGGATTGCCCGCGCGATTGCCTCTCTTTTGAAAAGATCATCCGTTCTGTTTGGCGTATCAATATTCAGCGCGAAGAATACGGGACCGGTTGGCCATTCAACCCACCCTATCCACCAGCCAAACCTGCCTTCCCAGCCAGTCTTTGCGCGTAGTATCCAGTTGCGCCCGGCTTCCGTAATCATGAGATATTTGACCAAGCGCTGGTGTTCCACCTGAAATGGCAGCTGATTTCGATAAAGTTTTCTGAGAAACGAAATCTGTTCGTGCGCTGAGATTTCAAGATTGCCATCTATCCAGTAATTGCCCTTAATTGTCGAAGGGTCGGCGTTGCCATAGTCAATTTGCTTTAAATAGCGTCTTGCGTTGTCCTCTCCGATCTCTTTTGCAAATAGCTCATAAACCCAGACCGCAGAATTTCGCATCGCTGATCGCAAGTCTTGGTCTTGATTGTGGCCCGCAAAGCTCCGCTTAACGCCATCCCATCGAAAAACCTGGAACTCATCACGAACGGCGCCTGCATCGAGTGCAAAAAGTGTGTGTGGAAGCTTGAAGGTTGAAGCAGGCGAGTAACGCTTTGCTGCTCGCTCTTGACCAAAAACCAATAAAGCATGCTCCGCTTGACGTTCGTCTGCAATAACGATTGCACCTTCGGCCTGGAGGTCGCTGAAGAACTTCTTCCAGTCAGAACGGACTACCACGTGTTCTTGCGCATGCACGAATGAGGTAAGAAAAAAAGTAGATAGCAGTATGGTGAGGAATCGGATTGCCATTAAGTTTCCTTTGACGCCTAACGGCCCAGGTAAGCCGCCCGCCGTAGGCGGGTCGGCTTGAGCGCCGGGTTAGACCCAAAGCGCAAAAACGAAAGTGACCGCACAGGCCACGGACTACGAAAACAATAGCTGCTTGCGCTTGCTGCACAAGGGCTAGAGGCCAAAAAGGCTTGAAACTGGCGCAACCCACGCAGGCGAAGCCCGAGCGAACGCCAAACACCCAGCGGATAAACGCTTGCGAAGGTAAATGGCGTTTGAATATTCATGGGCTGAAATGGGCAGGAATAAAAAGCAGGCTAACGCCGGAGTTCAGCCGCCGCCGTAGGCGGTCGGCTGCAACGACTTGTTAGCCGTGTTTGCCAATAAAAGGAGAAACCAATGCAATCCGAAGTGATGAAGTTTGACCCTGCAACGGGTGAGCCGAGACCCTATCCTAGCCACGCTGAACAATGGAGGCGATGGCATGGGCATGGTTGTGCATGGCTGTTTAACCCGTGGAGTGGCGAACGGCGTGACGCACGCGATGTTGGTAGCGACATAAATGGACGGCTGATTGCGCCGCACGGAACACTCGGCTCTGATCTTGGAGTTGCCGGAGTGCTGGACAACACGGCTAACGCCCTGAGTTCAGCCGCCGCCGTAGGCGGTCGGCTGCGACGAAATGTTAGGACACAGTGGCGACTTAATATGGGGGCAGTCAAGAGACTCAATGACATTCCATGTGCCCACCAGGGAAAACGGTACATGGACGCCCTGTTTGGTTGTTGATAACTGTTCTTGGATGGCTTGGCGTGTTTTGATTATTAATAATTACACGAGTGGGTTCTGGCATATTTAACATTGACCGCAATTTTAAACATTCTGCGCCCTCTCGACGGTTCTTGTTAGTGATGGTGTTTTTCTCCATATCACACCGTCGTGTTTGTTCTGATACAGAAACATCATAACGAATGCCAGCTTGGGGTGTCTGGCTTTGTACAGGTTGTGGTTGAGCATATTGCTGGTTAATTTGCCGCTCGCGCTGCAAGGCTTGTTGCTGCAATTTTCGATTTTCTGCCTCAAGTGCTTTCAAGCGTTCTTGATAAATTTGTTCGGGATCTTTTTTTTCTTGAATTAAACCACCAGTAGAGCCTGCTTGACAGGGGAGATCAGAAAATACTGTACGCCCATTGACGCTGCATTTGTATACTTGTGCGTACCCCGTTGACATTGAAAGCACAAAAAATATAAAAGACAGGAATTGTCGGTTTTTCATGATATTTGCCACCCTAACGGCCCAGATAAGCCGCCCGCCGTAGGCGGGTCGGCTTGAGCGCAGAGTTAGACCCGAAGGCCAAAAGGGAGCGCCTGGACTTGAGGACGGGCGCGACCCACGAAAAAGCGCTGCGCCACGGAAGCGGCGCAGCGCTGCAAGAATGATAGCTGGTGGCGCTTGACTGGCAAGCGCTAGGGGCCAAAAAGACTGAAAACTTGCCCAACGCATGCAGGCGAAGCCCAGCGGGCAGCCCAAACTCCAAAGGAGAAACCTTTGAGAAAGGCAAAACCTTGGAATTAATAACGGCCTGCATAAAGCGGGTGATGGGACTAACGGCCAAGGTAAGCGGCCCGCAGAATGCGGGTCCGCTTGACCGCAGAGTTAGACCCGAAGGCCAAAAGGAAGCGCCCGGACTTGGACAAGGGCGCAGCCCACGAAAAAGCGTTGGGCCACGAAAGCGGCGCAGTGCTGCGAGAATGATAGCTGGTGGCGCTTGCTGCACAAGCGCTGGAGGCCAAAAAGGCTTGGAAGCCTTTGGAACAGGGCCGAGCGCTGAAATAAGTGGCTGCGCGCATAGAGCGGGTGATGGGACTAACGGCCAAGGTAAGCGGCCCGCAGAATGCGGGTCCGCTTGACCGCAGAGTTAGACCCGAAGGCCGAAAGGAGGCGCCCTGCCTTGAAGAAGGGCGCGGCCCACGAAAAAGCGCTGGGCCACGAGAGCGGCGCAGCGCTGCAAGAATAATAGCTGGTGGCGCTTGGCTGGCAAGCGCTGGAGGCCCAAAAGGCTTGAAAGCCTTTGGAACAGGGCGGAGCGCTGAAATAAGTGGCTGCGCGCATAAAGCGGGTGATGGGACTAACGGACTAGGTAAGCCGCCCGCAGCATGCGGGTCGGCTTGAGCGCCGGGTTAGACCCAAAGCGCAAAAACGAAAGTGACCGCACAGGCCACGGACTACGAAAACAATAGCTGCTTGCGCTTGCTGCACAAGGGCTAGAGGCCAAAAAGGCTTGAAACTGTCGCAACCCACGCAGGCGAAGCCCGAGCGAACGCCAAACACCCAGCGGATAAACGCTTGCGAGGGTAAATGGCGCTTGAATATTCATGGGCTGAAATGAGTAGGAATAAAAAGCAGGCTAACGTTTGACATGAGGGGCGGCCAAGGGCGCCAGCCCTTGGACGTCCCCCTCGATGGAAGGGTTAGGCATCACTGCGTGTTCGCTCGAATGCCTGGCGTGTTTGAACCATGTACACGGCTGGACCATCTGGGGTGGTTACGGTACCTTGCCTCTCAAACCCCGCTTTCTCGTAGCATCGGATCGCTCGCAAGTTGCTCGGCGACGGGTCCGTTTGGATCTTGGTGACCTCGGGATCATTGAACAGCAACTCAACCAGAGCTCGAACCAGCTTGGTTCCCAAGCCTTTGCCCAGTTGTGATGCATTCGCCAGTGACTGGTCTATTCCGCGTACTCCTGGATCGGTTTCTTCTTCCCACCATCCGTCCCCGCTTCCAAGAGCAACGTACGACTGGGCATACCCAATCGGCTCTCCATTCAGCATTGCAATGTATGGAGTGACGGACTCTTGCGCTAAAACGCTTGGCAAGTACTGTTCCTGTACGTCAGCAAGTGTCGGGCGTGCTTCTTCTCCGCCCCACCACTCGACAATATGAGATCGATTTAGCCACTCATAGAGCATCGCAAGGTCATGCTCAGTCATGAGGCGCAGTGTGACGGAATCGTTGCTGTTGGTCACGATGCTGTACTTTGTGATGCCTAACGGGCGAGGTAAGCCGACCGCAGAATGCGGGTCGGCTTGACCGAAATGTTAGAGCCAGAAGCCAAAACGGGTAACCGTAACTTGACGACGGGCGCGAACTGCGGAAAAGCACTGCGCCACCGAGGCGGCGCAGCGCTTGCAAAACAATAGCTGCTTGCGCTTGCTACGCAAGGGCTGGAGGCCAAAAAGACCATAAACCGACGCAAAGCCAACAGGCGAAGCCCGGAGAAACGGCAAGCCAAGCGCTGAACAGCGCTTGAGAAACTGAATGCCGTTTGAATAAACATGGGCTAAATAAAGCGGTGGTTTCTTTGGGACTAACGGCCAAGGTAAGCCGCCCGCCGCAGGCGGGTCGGCTTGAACGCAGAGTTAGACCCGAAGGCCAAAAGGGAGCGCCCTGCCTTGAAGAAGGGCGCGGCCCACGAAAAACCGCTGGGCCACGGAAGCGACGCAGCGCTGCAAGAAGGATAGCTGGTGGCGCTTGCTGCACAAGCGCTGGGGGCCCAAAAGGCAGATAAGCCTTTTGAACAGGGCCGAGCGCTGAAATAAGTGGCTGCGCGCATAAAGCGGGTGATGGGACTAACACCTGAGTTAAGCCGCGCCGCGAAGCGGCGTCGGCTTGAATGAATTGTTAGGCGACAACATGGGTGGCGAACCGCAACCGATTGCCGTCCGGGTCCGTGACAACCATTTCTCTGGAACCCCACGGTGTGTCTTGTGGAGCCTCAGTTGGCTTGATGCCGCCCGCGCTGAAGAGGCGGAAGCACTCATCAACGTCAGGCACAACGAAATAGACGGCACCACCCACCTCACAGTCCCCCGTGTGCTCGGTCACGAAGATCGTTTGATCGTTCCTGGTTAGTTGCAGGAAGAGTGGGAAGCCAGGATCGAACTGATGCTGCCAGTCAACCTTGAAGCCAAGGCCTTGCACGTAGAACGGCAAGCTAGCGGCAGCGCTGATGATCCTAAGCTGGGGTATGACTGTTTGAGTCACGATGATCTCTCCTTGCCGCCTAACGAACGAGGTAAGCCGGCCGCCGAAGGCGGATCGGCTTGACCGCCGGGTTAGACCCGACGGGGTTTGAAAAAGCGCTGCGCACCCGCGAAACGCTACCAAAGAAAGAGCTGCTAGCGCACGCGGGACGGGCGCTAGAGGCCAAAAAGGCTTGAAACCCGCGCAGTGATTGCAGGCGAAGCCCGGCGCAACGGCCAAACCCCAAAGGCCGAACCTTTGCGATGGGCAAAACGCTGGAATAAATGCGGGCCTGCATAAATGGATTTTGGAGCGGGCTAACGCCTGAAATCAGGCGACCCGCGAAGCGGGTTCGCCTGCATTGAATTGTTAGGTTGCACACTAAGGAGATTGAAATGCAAACACAACATACGCCGGGGCCGTGGCGGTATTGCAAGACGAACGGATCGCCAACGCACGGAGAGCATGTGATTGCCGGAGCAAAGCCGGGTTATCTGGCAGAAGTACGCGATTGCGGAAGTGGTGACGTTGGTGCAAACGCCAGGCTTATAGCGGCTGCGCCGGAATTGTTTGAAGCGCTGGTCGAGTTGCGCGACTGGTACACCGAACACACGGGGTTGCCGGCTGCTGCTGCAAATGCCGCGATAGCTAAGGCTGTGCAACCTAACGGGCGAGGTAAGCCGACCGCAGAATGCGGGTCGGCTTGACCGAAATGTTAGAACCAGAAGCCAAAATGGGTAGCCATGATTTGGCGACGGGCACGAACTGCGAAAAAGCGCTGCGCCACCGAGGCAGCACAGCGCTTGCAAAACACAACGCCAGCAGGCGAAGCCCGGAGAAACGGCAAACCCAGCGCTGAACAACGCTTGAGAAACTGAATGCCGTTTGAATAAACATGGGCTAAATAAATTGGTTTTCAGTGGTGCTAACTAGAATTAGACGACAGCGATTTTAGCGGCGGATGTCGGAATGTACAACACGTTTCGTAACATTCACAGGCGAATCCTATCACGTCACCGTTTAGCCAAACCTAATATTTTGCGGATCAGACTGCGAAGTCTGAAAAAAAAACCGCCCGAAGGCGGTCTCTTGCACGAAGACGGGCGGCAGGGCGCTTACGCCGACGCCACCTCAATCCCCTTGAACTCCCCCGTGGCAATGCGCTTCTGCCATTCGGCCGGCCCGGTGATATGGGCGCTGGTGCCACCGGCGTCCACGGCCACGGTGACGGGCATATCCACCACGTCGAATTCGTAGATGGCTTCCATGCCCAGGTCTTCAAAGCCGACTACCTTGGCGGCCTTGATGGCCTTGCTGACCAGGTAGGCGGCGCCGCCCACGGCCATCAGATAGGCCGATTTGTGCTGCTTGATGCTCTCGATGGCGACGGGGCCGCGTTCGGCCTTGCCTATCATGGCGATCAGGCCGGTCTGCTCCAGCATCATGTCGGTGAACTTGTCCATGCGCGTGGCGGTGGTGGGGCCGGCGGGGCCCACGGCCTCGTCACGCACGGGATCGACCGGGCCGACGTAGTAGATGACGCGGTTGGTGAAGTCCACCGGCAGCTTTTCGCCCTTGGCCAGCATGTCCTGGATGCGCTTGTGCGCGGCGTCGCGGCCGGTGAGCATCTTGCCGTTCAAGAGCAGGGTGTCGCCGGGCTTCCAGCTGGCGACTTCTTCCTTCGTCAGCTTGTTCAAGTCCACGCGCTTGCTCTTGTTGTAGTCGGGCTCCCAGTCGATCTTGGGCCACAGATCCAGGCTGGGCGCCTCCAGGTACACGGGGCCGCTGCCGTCCATGACGAAGTGCGCGTGGCGCGTGGCGGCGCAGTTGGGGATCATGGCCACGGGCTTGCTGGCGGCGTGCGTGGGGTACATCTTGATCTTGATGTCCAGTACCGTGGAAAGCCCGCCCAGGCCCTGCGCGCCAATGCCGAGGGCGTTGACCTTCTCGTACAGCTCCAGGCGCAGTTCCTCCACCTGGGTCAGCTTTTCGCCGCGGCGCGACTTGGCCTGCAGCTCGTACATGTCCAGGTCTTCCATCAGGCTTTCCTTGGCCAGCAGCACGGCCTTTTCTGCCGTGCCGCCTATGCCAATGCCCAGCATGCCGGGCGGGCACCAGCCGGCGCCCATGGTGGGCACGGTCTTCAGCACCCAGTCCACCAGGCTGTCGCTGGGGTTCATCATGATCATCTTGGACTTGTTCTCGCTGCCGCCACCCTTGGCGGCCACGGTCACGTCCAGCTTGTCGCCGGGCACGATCTGCACGTTGATGACGGCAGGGGTGTTGTCCTTGGTGTTCTTGCGCGCAAAGTGCGGGTCGGCGACAACGCTGGCGCGCAGCGTGTTGTCCGGATGGTTGTAGCCGCGGCGCACGCCTTCGTTGACGGCGTCTTCCAGGCTCTGGTCGGCGGCAAAGCCTTCAAAGCGCACATTCATGCCGATTTTCAGGAAGACGTTGACGATGCCCGTGTCCTGGCAGATGGGGCGGTGGCCGGTGGCGCTCATCTTGCTGTTGGTGAGGATCTGCGCCATGGCGTCCTTGGCGGCGGGCGATTGCTCGCGCTCGTAGGCGCGCGCCAGATGCTCGATGTAGTCGGCCGGGTGGTAGTAGGAGATGTACTGCAGCGCTGCAGCTACGGACTCCACAAGGTCGTTGTAACGGATGGTCGTGGTCATGTAGGCAGAGGGGTGGGGTGAAACAAATGCGGGGATTATCGCCCCCGAGCTTGCATGGGGCTTATGCAGGAGCATGCGTGGGGGCATGGGTACCCATGCTGCGGTAGCTGGCGTGTCTTTGCCTGCGCCGACGATTGGGGTGAAATGGGCCAGCATTGCCTTGGGCCCGCCACGAAAGGACTACCGCCATGACCAGCAACACCCGCCAGGAGCGCGACACCTTCGGCCCGATTGACGTGCCCGCCGACCGGCTGTGGGGCGCGCAGACGCAGCGCTCGCTGCTGAACTTCGACATCTCGGGCGAGCGCCAGCCGCGCGAGCTCATCCACGCCCTGGCCCGGGTCAAGCGCGCCTCGGCGCGCGTCAACCATGCGCTGGGCCTGCTGGAGGCGCGCAAGCAGGCGGCCATAGTGGCCGCGGCCGACGAGGTGATTGCCGGCCAGCATGCGCAAGAGTTTCCGCTGGTGGTGTGGCAGACGGGATCGGGCACGCAGACCAACATGAATGTCAACGAGGTGCTGGCCAATCGCGCCAGCGAGCTCATGGGCGGCCCGCGCGGCCAGGCGCGCCTGGTGCACCCGAATGACGATGTGAACAAGAGCCAGTCGAGCAACGATGTCTTCCCCACGGCCATGCATGTGGCGGCGGTGCAGGCCATTGCCGAGCGGCTGCTGCCGGCCCTGGCCCTGCTGCGCGCCACGCTGCACGCCAAGGCCCAGGCGTTTGACGACATCGTGAAAATTGGCCGCACCCATTTGCAGGACGCCACGCCGCTGACGCTGGGGCAGGAGTTCTCGGGCTGGGTGGCGCAGCTGGCGCATGCCGAGCGCCATGTGCGCGATGCGCTGCCGCACCTGTGCGAGCTGGCACTGGGCGGCACGGCCGTGGGCACGGGGCTGAATGCGCCGCCGGGCTATGCCGATCAGGTGGCCGCCGACCTGGCGGCGCAGACCGGGCTGCCGTTCGTCACCTCGCCAAATAAGTTCGAGTCGCTGGCCAGCTGCGATGCGCTGGTGGCCGCGCATGGCGCCCTGAAAACCCTGGCCGCCAGCCTGATGAAGATTGCCAACGACGTGCGCTGGCTGGCCAGCGGGCCGCGCAGCGGCATTGGCGAGATCACTATCCCCGAGAATGAGCCGGGCTCCAGCATCATGCCCGGCAAGGTCAACCCCACGCAGTGCGAGGCCCTGACCATGCTGGCCGCGCAGGTGCTGGGCAACGATGTGGCCATCAACGTGGGGGGGAGCAGCGGCAACTTCGAGCTGAACGTGTTCCGCCCCATGGTGGCGCACAACTTTCTGCAAAGCGTGCGCCTGCTGGCCGATGGCATGAAGAGCTTCAACGACCATTGCGCCGTGGGCATTGAGCCCAACCGCGCGCGCATTGCCGAGCTGGTGGAGCAGTCGCTGATGCTGGTGACGGCGCTCAACACCCACATCGGCTACGACAAGGCCGCGCAGATCGCCAAGAAGGCGCATCAGGACGGCAGCAGCCTGCGCCAGGCGGCGTTGGCCCTGGGCCATGTCACGGCGGCGCAGTTCGACGAATGGGTGGTGCCGGGGAAGATGGTGGGGCGGTGAGTGCTGGCGCTTGATGGTGCAAGGCGTTTCTTTGGCGCGGCAGTCACTCCCTCTCCCGCGTGCGGGAGAGGGTTGGGGTGAGGGTGGCAAGGACGGACGCCGCAGCCAATCACCCCCTCACCCCCGCCCTCTCCCCCAAGGGGGCGAGGGAGTAAAAGCCAAAGTGATATGTTGCGCCCGCCCATACAGCGCGAAGCGCTATCAAAAAAGTAGGTCGAGGTGCGCCTCAGCCCCCCGTCTTGCCCTCGTCCGCAGCCTGATCCACCAGGGTTTGCAGGCCGGCGGCGTCATGCACCTCCACGCCACGCGGGCGCACGCTGATCAGGCCTTGTTGTTCCAGCCATTTCAGCTCCACGTTCACGCGCTGGCGCGAGCCGCCGAGCAGGCCGGCCAGCTCGTCCTGCGTCAGTGACAGGCCCAGGGGACGGCTCGCCTGGGGTTCGGCGTAGGGGGCGCCAAAGCGCTCCAGCAGATGCAGCAATTGCTTGGCCAGGCGCGCGCGCAGCGGCATGGTGGCCACGTCTTCCATCATGGTGTAGAGCGAGCGCATGCTCCACGCCTGCAGCGTGAGCAGGGCCTCGCCGAACGTCGGGTGCTGCTGCAGCAGCGAGCGCAGCGCCGTCTCCGGCACGCTCAGCAGCGTGGTCGGGCCATGGGCATGGGCCTCGTAGGTGCAGGGGCGGCCGTAGAGCACCTCGGCCTCGCCCACCCAGACGCCCGGCTCCACATAGGCCAGCGTGACCTGCTTGCCCGCCGGCGTGGTGCGCCGAAAGCGCAGCGCGCCGCTGGCGCAGGTGAACCAGTCGCGCATGGTCTGGCCTTGCTCGACGATGGCCTCGCCATGCGCGTGGCGCGTGACGCGGCCCAGGCGCAGGATGTCGTGGCGCAGCGATGGCGTGAGGGCGGCAAACCAGGGGCTGCGACCAATGGCTTCGCGCTCCCGGGCGGTCAGCAGCGGGCGTTGAGACTGGGCATCGGGACTGGGGCGCAGGGTGGCGTTCATGGGCAGGCAGGCGGCGCGGTGACTGACTGCTCATTTTAGGCCGGGCTTGCATATGCGCCATTGCCGTGGCGCAAGGCCTGGCTTGCCGCGGCCGCCTGTCAATGCGCGACGGCCCGGGCCTGCTGCAGCCAGCCGTCAAAGGTCTTCTGATGCGCCTTGATCCAGGCGTTCACATGGCGCTCGATGTCGGCGGCCTGGTTCTGACCCTGGCTCATCAAATGGTTTTGCGCGTTGATGTCGGCCACGGGCAGGCGCATCACTTCAAACAGCCTGGCGGCGGCCGGGTTCTTCTCGGCCCAGGCCTTGTTGGCGACGATCTGCTGGCTGTTCACGACGAAGCCGTAGTTCTTGCCGTTGGGCAGCTGGGTGTTGCTGCCCTTTTGTTCGCCAGGCAGTGAGGAGAACGGCACCTCCAGCCAGACCACATCCTTGCCGGGTTTGAGTTCATTGCTGACCCAGTACGGCGTCCAGGTGTAGTACAGCACCGGCTTGCCGGCCTTGAAGCGCGTGATGGTGTCGGCGATCAGCGCCGAGTAGCTGCCCTGGTTGTGCGTGACGGTGGGGCGCAGGCCGTAGGCGTCCAGCTGGTGCTCGATCACCGCCTCGCAGCCCCAGCCCGGGTTGCAGCCGGTGAGATCCGCCTTGCCGTCGCCATTGGTGTCGAACAGCGCGGCGATCTTCGGGTCCTTGAGCTGGGCGATGTTGCTGATGCGGTGCGCGTCGGCCGTCTTCTTGTCGATCAGATAGCCCTGGGCGGCGTTGCCCGAGTAGACGCCCTTGCGAAACAGCTTGGCGTCGCCACCCGCGTTCTTGTAGTAGTCGGCGTGCAGCGGGTTCCAGTGGTCGGCCAGAAAGGTGGCGTCGCCCTGGGCGATGGCGATATGCGCCGTGGGGTACTCGACCTCCTTGATCGGCTGCACGTCGTAGCCGAGTTGTTCCAGGCCCTTCATCACCAGCAGGGTCTGAAAGGTTTCCTCGGCAATGGAGCTTTTCAGCGGCAGCACTGTCACGCCCTTGCCGGGCAGCGCCTGGGCTTGAGCGCCCAGGGTCAGCAGGGCAAGGCTGGTGGCGGCGGCCAGTTGGCGCAGAACTTGGGGCAGGTGTGGCATGTGAATCTCCTGAGTGAAAATTTTGGATAAAAATGGGCTGTAGCACTTGTGTATCAAGCGCGGATAGCTATGGTTTTATTGTTTCTTGGTGCGCTTGCGCAGCAGCAGGCCCAGCGGCCCGCCGTGCCACCAGCGCTGGCCGCCACGGCGCGGCTCGCCCATGGCCTGGGTGATGCGGTCGAGCACGATGGCCAGCAGCACTATCCCTAAGCCGCCGACGGTGGCCAGCCCCATGTCCAGCCGGCCGATGCCGCGCAGCACCATCTGCCCCAGGCCGCCGACGGCGATCATCGAGGCGATGACCACCATGGACAGACTGAGCATCAGCGTCTGGTTGATGCCGGCCATGATGGACGGCATGGCCAGCGGTAGCTGCACCTTGAGCAGCAACTGCGTGGGTGAGGCGCCATAGGCGCGGCTGGCCTCGACCAGGTCCGGCCGCACTTGGCGCAGACCCAGATTGGTCAGGCGCACCAGCGGCGGCAGCGCAAACACGATGGTGACGATGACGCCGGGCACGTTGCCGATGCCAAACAGCATCACGACCGGCACCAGATAGACGAAGGCCGGCGTGGTCTGCATGGCGTCCAGCAGCGGACGCATCCAGCGCTGGGCGCGGTCGCTGCTCGCCAGCCAGATGCCCAGCGGCAGGCCGATCACCACGCAGAACAGCAGCGAGGTGAGCACCAGCGCCAGCGTGACCATGGCATCGGGCCAGATGCCCAGCAACACCACGGCGGCGAGCGAGATGGCGCTGGCGACGGCCAGTGCGCGGCCGGCGAATTGCCAGGCCAGCAGCGTGATGAGGAGCACCATCACCGGCCAGGGCAGGGCCAGCAGCGCGTCGGTGATGCCGCTGAGCGTGGCGTCGATGGGCGCGCGCACGGTCTGGAAGAAGGGGCGAAAGTGCTCCACCAGCCAGGCCAGGCCGTCGTTGATCCAGCCTTGCACGGGCAGGCCGTCGCTGCCGAGCTGCTGCCACAGGCCGGCCAGGCCGGTGCTGGCGTCATCGCCGCCGGCTGGCGCGGGCGCGGCACCCGACAGCCAGTCGCTGGCGTTAGCGGCATCGGTGGTGGCATCGCTGGCGCCAGTGCTCCAGGGGTCGGGCGCGCTGGCGGTGTCGGCTGGGGCGGTGCTTGCGGCCCAGGGGTCGTCCTGGGGCGGGGTGTTGGTGGCTAGGGGGTTGTGTTGGTTCTCGTTCATAGGCTGGTTCTTGCGGGCCAGGTATCAGGTGTCAGGCGTCAGGTACGGGTGTCGGCTGTCAGGCCGCCGGGGCGACGGGGTTGGCCGTGCCATCGGGAAACTGCGGGTTCAGCGCGACCGGCGCGCGTTCGGCCTGGGGGGGCGGCACGGGGGGCGTGTCGCGGTCCAGGAACTTCATCAGCGTGGTGCGGCTGACCACGCCCAGGAAGCGCCCGTCCTCGGCCACCACGGGTAGCGGGCAGGAGGCGCTGCCCATGGGGCCGTACAGCTCCGCCACCGGGGTGTCGGCGGCAAGCTGGGGGATGTCCGGCAGAAAGGCGTGCCGCAGCCCCAGCGGCCCGTGGTGGCCGTGCAGGGCGTCGCGCAGCGACTGCGTGCTGACGACCCCCAGGTATTGCTTGCGGCTGGTCAGCACGTAGGCGTGGTCGCGGTCTGAATCTTCCAGCAGGCGCAGCGTGGCGCGGCTGCCGCGGTCCTCGCGCGCCGATGTCACGGTGAAGGCCTGGCGCGCAATGTCGCCGGCCTTGAACACCGCCGCCGCATCCACCCCGCGCACGAAGTCGCGCACATAGCCATTCGCCGGCTTGCGCAAGATCTCGTCGGGCGTGCCCACCTGCACCACCTGGCCGTCCTTCATGATGGCGATGCGGTCGCCAATGCGCATGGCCTCGTCCAGGTCGTGCGAGATGAAGACGATGGTGCGCCGCTTGAGCTGCTGCAGGCGCAGGAGCTCGGACTGCATCTCGGTGCGGATGATGGGGTCGAGTGCCGAGAAGGCCTCGTCCATCAGCAGGATGGCCGGGTCGGCCGCCAGCGCGCGCGCCAGGCCCACGCGCTGCTGCATGCCGCCGGAGAGCTCGTCCGGGTAGCTCGCGCCCCATTCGGCCAGGCCCACCTGCTCCAGCGCCTGCCGCGCCATTTGCTGGCGTTCGGCCTTGGGCGTGCCGGCCAGCTCCAGGCCGAAGGCGGTGTTGTCCAGCACCGTCATGTGCGGCATCAGCGCAAACGACTGGAACACCATCGAGATGTCCTTGCGTCGCCACTGGCGCAGGGCCTTGTCGGTCAGCGCATGGATGTCCTGGCCATCGACCAGGATGCGGCCCGCCGTGGGCTCGATGAGCCGGTTGAGCATGCGCACCAGCGTGGATTTGCCCGAGCCCGACAGGCCCATGACGACGAAAATCTCGCCGGGCTCGATCGTGAAGCTGGCGTCGAACACGCCGATCGAATGGCCCGTGCGGGCCAGTATGTCCTGTTTGCCCAGGCCCTGGCGTACCAGATCCATGGCCTGTTCGGGCGCGTCCCCGAAGACCTTGAAAACCTGGTCGATGATGATTTGCTTGGCCATCATGACCCTCCTGTGTAGAGAAAGCGGGTTGACGCCGTCCGACGGCGGCCTGACGTGCTGCCAGGCATGCGCCGCCAATGGCTGCGCCTGGCACTCAGGCGGCCGGGACGTTCAACGCAAGTGACTGAAAGCGGCTCGCATGGCACCTGGGGTGGTGCGCAAGAGCCTGAAAGGCATCACGGCCGCAACCTGGCGGCCGTGGAGGCGGCAATGGCATTGCTGCTGCAAGCCGTGCCAACCTGCCGAAAAACCCACTCCAGGTCATCAGGGATAGGAGCGGGCAACCTGCGTGGCAGGTGGTGAAACATGTAAAAAGTATATGAATGCAGGGCTTTCAAGTCAAAACACAAGTTTTTCAAAGCATGCTATTCGCGCGAGCGCTGCTTTTTGCCTGGTTTGCAGCCGTCTGCCGCGTCAGTGGCTTGTAAGTAGCAGGCACGAAAGTACGCCCGGATTTTTTCAGTCACTTGGAGACAACCCACATGAGCGATTCCTCTTCCGCCATCCAGTCTGTTTTGGTTGAAAACCGTGTCTTCCCCCCGCCAGAGGCGCTGGTGAAGGCCGCCCGCATCTCCGGCATGGCCGGCTACGAAGCCCTGTGCGCCGAGGCGAACAAGGATTTCGAGGGCTTCTGGGCCCGTCTGGCGCGCGAGAACATCAACTGGACCAAGCCTTTCACGCAAACCCTGGACGAGTCGAATGCACCGTTCTACAAGTGGTTTGCCGACGGCGAGCTGAACGCCAGCGCCAACTGCCTGGACAAGCACATGGGGACGCCGGTCGAGAACAAGACCGCCATCATCTTCGAGGCCGACGGCGGTGAGGTCACCAAGGTCACCTACAAGGAGCTGCTGGCGCGCGTGAGCCAGTTTGCCAACGCCCTGAAGGCGCGCGGCGTGCAAAAGGGCGACCGCGTGCTGATCTACATGCCCATGACCATCGAGGGCATCGTGGCCATGCAGGCCTGCGCGCGCATCGGCGCCACGCACAGCGTGGTGTTCGGCGGCTTCTCGGCCAAGGCGGTGCAGGAGCGCATCCAGGATGCCGGCGCCGTGGCCGTGATCACCGCCAACTACCAGCTGCGCGGCGGCAAGGAGCTGCCGCTGAAGGCCATCGTGGATGAGGCCATTGCCTCGGGCGGCTGCGAGTGCGTGAAGACCGTGTTCGTGTACGAGCGCACCGCCAGCGCCTGGGCCCGCGTGGCCGGCCGCGACATCTCGTTTGCCGAGGCCGTCGCCGGCCAGAGCACCGAATGCGCCCCCGTGCCGGTGGAAGCCGAGCACCCGCTGTTCGTGCTCTACACCAGCGGCTCCACGGGCAAGCCCAAGGGCGTGCAGCATGCCACCGGCGGCTACATGCTGTGGGCCAAGCTGACCATGGACTGGACCTTCGACATCCAGCCCAGCGACGTGTTCTGGTGCACGGCCGACATCGGCTGGGTCACGGGCCACACCTACATCACCTACGGGCCGCTCGCCGCCGGCGCCACCGAGGTGGTGTTCGAGGGCGTGCCCACCTACCCCAACGCCGGTCGCTTCTGGCAGATGATCGAGCGCCACAAGGTCAGCATCTTCTACACCGCGCCCACGGCCATTCGCTCGCTCATCAAGGCGGCCGATTCGGACGAGGCAGTGCATCCGGGCAAGTCGGATCTGTCGAGCCTGCGCATCCTGGGCAGCGTGGGCGAGCCCATCAACCCCGAAGCCTGGATGTGGTACTACAAGAACGTGGGCCAGGAGCGCTGCCCCATCGTGGACACCTGGTGGCAGACGGAAAACGGCGGCCACCTCATCACCCCGCTGCCGGGCGCCACGCCGCTGGTGCCGGGCAGCTGCACGCTGCCGCTGCCGGGCATCGATGCCGCCATCGTCGATGAGACGGGCAACGACGTGCCCAACGGCTCGGGCGGCATCCTGGTCATCAAGCGCCCCTGGCCATCGATGATCCGCACCATCTGGGGCGACCCCGAGCGCTTCAAGAAGAGCTACTTCCCCGAAGAGCTCAAGGGCTACTACCTGGCCGGCGACGGCGCCGTGCGTGACGCCAAGACCGGCTACTTCCGCATTACCGGCCGCATCGATGACGTGCTCAACGTCTCGGGCCACCGCATGGGCACGATGGAAATCGAATCCGCCCTGGTGGCCAAGAGCGACCTGGTGGCCGAGGCCGCCGTGGTGGGCCGCCCCGACGACCTGACGGGCGAGGCCATCTGCGCCTTCGTGGTGCTGAAGCGCCCGCGCCCCACCGGCGACGAGGCCAAGCAAATCGCCAAGGAGCTGCGCGACTGGGTGGCCAAGGAAATCGGCCCCATCGCGAAACCCAAGGACATCCGCTTCGGCGACAACCTGCCCAAGACCCGCAGCGGCAAGATCATGCGCCGCCTGCTGCGCAGCCTGGCCAAGGGCGAGTCCATCACCCAGGACACCAGCACGCTGGAAAACCCCGCAATTCTCGATCAGTTGGCGCAGAACAACTGATCGAGAAGGCAGCGCAAGCTGCCAGCGCGTAGCGCTTGCGGGGTTTGGGGAGCACTCATATCGCGCAGCGATGTGATGTGCTCACCAAAATCCGGCGATCCTGGATCAGTTGGCGCAGAACAACTGATCGAGAAGGCAGCGCAAGCCGCCAGCGCGCAGCGCTTGCGGGGTTGGGGGAGCACTCATATCGCGCAGCGATGTGGTGTGCTCACCAAAATCCCTGGATCAGTTGGCTCAGAACAGCTGATCCAGGCCGCCCCGCAAGGCGCCGGCACACCAAAAACAAAAGCCGCAGTGCATGACGCGCTGCGGCTTTTTGCCTTGGTGCCCCGAGGGGCACCAGCGGCTGAACGAATTACTTCAGCGACAGAATCCAGGCCACCAGCTTCTTGGCGTCGGCCTCGTTCACTTGTGCGTTGGCGGGCATGGGCACGGGGCCCCAGACGCCCTTGCTGCCCTTCATCACATGCTCGACCAGGGTGGCGTCGGCGCCCTTGCCAGCGTACTTCTTGGCCACTTCCTTGTAGGCTGGGCCTACCACCTTCTTGTCGACGGCATGGCAGGCCATGCAGTTCTTGGACTTGGCCAGGGCTTCATCGGCCATGGCGGGAGCGGCAACCGACAGTGCCATTGCAAGGGTGATCAAGGAGCGTTTCATCGCGTGGTTTCCTCTAGGGGTTGGGGTACATTTAGCCTTCAATGGGATTGTAGTGTTCACGGTTGACGGGCTACAAATAAAAGCTCGCACGGCATTGGGGGAAGCGATCATGTATGCGTTGTTGTTGGGCATCACGTTGATATTGCTCAAGTATCTGGAGGTCGGCCCGGTGGCCAACTGGTCATGGTGGTGGGTGCTGTCACCCTTTGCCGCGGCCGTTGCCTGGTGGGCCTGGGCCGATGCCACGGGCTACACCAAGCGCAAGGCCATGGAGAAGATGGATCAGCGCAAGCAAGACCGTATCAACAAGCACAAGGAAGCCTTGGGCATGAAAACCCGCCGCCCGCGCTGACAGCGTTGGCATGGTGCGCAGGCCGCAGTCCCGCAGTCGCCGGGGTTGCGGTTTTTTCTTGCCTGAAATGCTATGCTATATGTAGCGTTTTGCGCTTGCTACATAGGGGTTAGCGGCGCTTTTCATCAAAATCATCGAGCACCGCGCCCTTGCTGGCGCTGGAGGCGTTGAAGGCAAACTTGGCCTGCACGCCGCGCGTGTAGCGCGGTGCTGGCGGCGTCCAGCCGGCGCGCCGGCGCGCCAGCTCCTCGTCGCTCACGTTCAGCTGCAGCAGCAACTGGTGCGCGTCTATGGTGATGCTGTCGCCCTCGTGAACGAAGGCGATGTTGCCGCCCACTGCCGCCTCTGGCGCCACATGGCCCACCACCATGCCCCAGGTGCCGCCGGAGAAGCGCCCGTCGGTGATCAGGCCCACGCTCTCGCCCAGGCCTTCGCCCACCAGCGCGCCCGTGGGCGCCAGCATTTCGGGCATGCCGGGCCCGCCCTTGGGGCCCAGGTAGCGCAGCACCATCACGTCACCGGCCTTGATCTTGCCGGCCAGGATGGCGGCCAGCGCCGACTGCTCGTCGTCAAAGACGCGCGCCGGGCCGGTGATGACGGGGTTCTTCAGGCCGGTGATCTTGGCCACCGCGCCCTCGGGACTCAGGTTGCCCTTGAGGATGGCCAGGTGGCCCTGGGCGTACAGCGGCTGGCCGATGGGGCGGATCACGTCCTGGTCGGCACGCGGTGTGTCAGGCACGTCTTTCAATGTCTCGGCGATGGCCTTGCCGGTGATGGTCATGCAGTCGCCATGCAGCAGGCCGGCGTTCAAAAGCATCTTCATGACTTGCGGAATGCCGCCGGCCTTGTGCAGATCCACGGCCAGATATTTGCCGCTGGGCTTCATGTCGCAGAACACCGGCACCTTCTTGCGCATGCGCTCGAAGTCGTCGATGTTCCATTCAACCCCCGCCGCGTGCGCAATGGCCAGGAAGTGCAGCACGGCATTGGTTGAGCCGCCCACGGCCATGATCACGGCGACCGCGTTCTCGATCGATTGGCGTGTGACGATGTCGCGGGGTTTGAGGTCGCGGCGTATGGCCTCGATCAGTACCCTGGCCGACTCGCGCGCCGAGTCCACCTTTTCCTGGTGCGGGTTGGCCATGGTGCTGGAGTAGGGCAGGCTCATGCCCAGCGCCTCGAACGAGCTGCTCATGGTGTTGGCGGTGTACATGCCGCCGCAGGAGCCGGTGCCGGGAATGGCGTGCTGCTCTATGTCCTTCAGTTCCTGGTCGCTGATCTTGCCGGCGGCGTTCTCACCCACGGCCTCGAAGACGCTGACGATGTTCAGGTCGCAGCCGTGCAGGCAGCCCGGCTCTATGGTGCCGCCATACACATAGATGCTGGGCACGTTGGCGCGCAGCATGCCCATCATGCCGCCGGGCATGTTCTTGTCGCAGCCGCCAATGACCACGCAGCCATCCATCCACTGGCCCTGCACGCAGGTCTCCACGCAGTCGGCAATCACCTCGCGGCTGACCAGGCTGTACTTCATGCCCTCGGTGCCCATGGCCATGCCGTCGGAAATCGTCGGCGTGCCAAAGGTCTGGGCGTTGCCGCCCGCCGCGCGTATGCCGTCCACCGCCGCGTCGGCCAGCCTTTGCAGGCCGCTGTTGCAGGGCGTGATGGTGCTGTGCCCGTTGGCCACGCCGACCATGGGCTTGTTGAAGTCGGCCTCGGTGTAGCCCATGCCGTAGTACATGGAGCGGTTGGCGGCGCGCGCCTTGCCCTGGGTGATATGGGCGGAGCGGCGGTTCAGTGGCAGAGGGTCGGTCATGATGGTCTTGGCGCTGTGGCTGGGGCCTGCAAGTGTGGGCGCCTGGCCTGCGACTGTCCAGCCGCTGCGACATAATGAAACGGTTTTGCCCATGGCCCGGCTCAAGAGGCGCGCGCCATGGTGTACACCGGCCCGCAATTGCGCGGGCCGTCGCATTCCTCCCCCCGAGACATTCCTTTTTCGCAATCACCATGCCCGCATACCGTTCCAAGACCTCCACCCATGGCCGCAACATGGCCGGTGCCCGCGCCCTGTGGCGCGCCACCGGCATGAAGGATGCAGACTTCTCCAAGCCCATCATCGCGGTGGTCAACTCGTTCACGCAGTTCGTGCCCGGCCATGTGCACCTGAAGGATCTGGGCCAGCTGGTGGCCCGCGAGATCGAGGCCGCCGGCGGCGTGGCCAAGGAATTCAACACCATCGCCGTGGACGACGGCATCGCCATGGGCCACGACGGCATGCTGTACTCGCTGCCCAGCCGCGACATCATTGCCGACAGCGTGGAATACATGGTCAACGCACATTGCGCCGACGCCATGGTCTGCATCAGCAACTGCGACAAGATCACGCCCGGCATGCTGATGGCGGCGATGCGCCTGAACATTCCGGTGATCTTCGTCTCCGGCGGCCCCATGGAGGCCGGGAAGGCCCAGCTGGCCGTGCCGGGGCAGGGCAAGCTGACGTTCACCAAGAAGCTGGATCTGATCGACGCCATGGTCATGGCCGCCGACGACAAGGCCAGCGACGCCGACGTGGCCGAGGTGGAGCGTTCGGCCTGCCCCACTTGCGGTTCCTGCTCGGGCATGTTCACCGCCAATTCGATGAACTGCCTGACCGAGGCGCTGGGCCTGTCGCTGCCCGGCAATGGCACGGTGCTGGCCACGCATGCCGACCGCGAGCAGCTGTTCAAGCGCGCCGGCCGGCGCATCGTGGAGCTGGCGCGTGAGTATTACGAGCAGGACAACGCGCGCATCCTGCCGCGCGCCGTGGGTTTCAAGGCCTTCGAGAACGCGATGACGCTGGACATCGCCATGGGTGGCTCCACCAACACCATCCTGCACCTGCTGGCCATCGCACAAGAGGCCGAGATCGCCTTCACCATGGACGACATCGACCGCCTCTCGCGCGTCGTGCCCCAGCTGTGTAAGGTGGCGCCCAACACCGACAAGTACCACATCGAGGACGTGCACCGCGCCGGCGGCATCTTCGGCATCCTGGGCGAGCTGGAACGTGCCGGCCGCCTGCACACCGACGTGCCCACCATCCACGCGCCCACCCTGGGCGAGGCGATTGCGCAATGGGACATCTGCCTCACGCAGGACGAGGCCGTGCACAACTTCTTCAAGGCCGGCCCGGGCGGCATTCCCACCCAGGTTGCGTTCAGCCAGGCGAGCCGCTGGCCCAGCCTGGATCTGGACCGCGCCGAGGGCTGCATACGCTCCTACGACCACGCCTTCAGCAAGGAAGGCGGCCTGGCCGTGCTCACCGGCAACATCGCGCAAAAGGGCTGTGTGGTGAAGACCGCGGGCGTGGATGACTCCATCCTGGTGTTCGAGGGCCCGGCGCATGTGGTCGAGTCGCAGGACGAGGCCGTGGCCAACATCCTGGCCGACAAGGTCAAGGCGGGCGACGTGGTCGTGGTGCGCTACGAAGGCCCCAAGGGCGGCCCCGGCATGCAGGAGATGCTCTACCCCACCAGCTACATCAAGAGCAAGGGCCTGGGCAAGGCCTGCGCGCTGCTGACCGACGGGCGCTTCTCGGGCGGCACCTCGGGCCTGTCCATCGGCCACTGCTCGCCCGAGGCCGCGGCCGGCGGCGCCATCGGCCTGGTGCGAAACGGCGACCGCATCCGCATCGACATCCCCAACCGCACGATCAACGTGCTGGTTAGCGACGAGGAACTGGCGCGCCGGCGCCAACAGCAGGCTGCCCTGGGCTGGAAGCCGGCCCAGCCGCGTCCGCGCAAGGTCTCGGCGGCGCTCAAGGCCTATGCCAAGCTGGTCACCAGCGCCGACACCGGCGCCGTGCGCGACCTGTCGCTGCTGGATTGACGGGCATGTCCGAGTTGCACCAGCGCATTGCCGCCAGCTTCAACGCCCAGGGCCTGATGACCACGCTGGGCGCACGCCTGGTGCTGGTGCAGGACGGCGAGGTGCATATCGAGCTGCCGTTCTCGCCGCACCTGACGCAGCAGCAGGGCTTCGTGCATGCGGGTGTCGTCACCAGCATCGTGGACAACGCCTGCGGCTATGCGGCGCTGACCAGGTCACCGCCTGGCTGCGAGGTGGTGACGGCGGAGTTCAAGACCAACTTCATGCGGCCGGCCATCGGGGCGCGCTTCCTGGCCGTGGGCCGGGTGCAGAACGCGGGGCGCATGCTCACCGTGTGCACGGGCGAGGTGCGTGCGTTTGCGGGCGATGGGCCGCAGTACAAGCTGGTGGCCCTGATGCAGGCCACCATGGTCAATGTGCCGGCGAACGCCTGACTACGAACCGGTCTGCGATTGCAGGTAGTTCTGCAGGCCCACCTTGTCGATCAGGCCGATCTGCTTTTCCAGCCAATAGGCGTGGTCTTCCTCGGTGTCGCGCAGCTGGGTCAGCAGCAGGTCGCGGCTCACATAGTCGTGGTGTGACTCGCACAGGGCGATGGCCGACTTCAGGTGCTTGCGCACGCTGTATTCGGTGTCCAGGTCCTTGCGCAGCATCTCCTGGACGCTCTCGCCCGGCGTGAAGGCGTGCGGGCGCATGTTGGGCTTGCCCTCCAGCATCAGGATGCGGCGCAGGATGGTGTCGGCATGCTCGGTCTCTTCCTGCATCTCGTGGTTCAGGCGCTCGTACAGGCGCACGAAGCCTTGATCCTCGTACTGGCGCGAGTGGATGAAGTACTGGTCGCGCGCGGCCAGTTCGCCGCGCAGCAGTTCTTTCAGGCAGTCGATGACGGCGGTGTGGCCTTGCATGGTGTTGCTCTGTTGTGGGTTGCTATTGCGCCCGAGTATCGCGCGCATCGCATGCCCGTTCAAATTCGGCACGCATAGGCCTGCGGCACAATCGCCGCCATGCTGATGTACCCGCATATCGACCCCGTGGCCCTGCAGATCGGGCCCGTTGCCATTCACTGGTATGGCCTGACCTATCTGGCCGCCTTTGGCCTGTTCATGTGGCTGGGCCGGCGCCGCCTGCGCCATGAGCCCTATGCCTCGCTCACGGGGGATCAGGCCTGGTCGCGCAAGGACGTGGAGGACATCCTGTTCCTTGGCGTGCTGGGCGTGGTGATCGGCGGGCGGCTGGGCTACTGCCTGTTCTACAAGCCGGGCTACTACCTGGCGCATCCGCTGGAGATCCTCTACGTGTGGCAGGGCGGCATGAGCTTTCATGGCGGGCTGTTGGGCGTGATCGGCTCCATGCTGTGGTTCGCCCATTCGCGGCGCAGGCCCTGGCTGCAGGTGGCGGACTTTGTCGCGCCCTGCGTGCCCACGGGGCTGGCGGCCGGGCGCATAGGCAATTTCATCAATGGCGAGCTGTGGGGGCGCTTTGCGCCTCCCGACCTGCCCTGGGCCATGGTGTTTCCGCAAAGCGGCTCCATGCTGGCGCGCCACCCGTCGCAGATATACCAGTTTTTGCTCGAAGGCCTGCTGCTGTTCGTGCTGCTGTGGCTGTATGCGCGCCGCCCGCGCAGGCGCGGCGAGGTGGCGGCGGCCTTCCTGGTGGGCTATGGCGTGCTGCGCTTCACGGCGGAATATTTCCGCGAGCCCGACAGCTTCCTGGGCCTGCTGCCCTTGGGTATGAGCATGGGCCAGTGGCTGTGCGTGCCCATGGTGCTGGCGGGCGTGGGCATGTGGCTGTGGGCGCAAAGGCAGCGCGCGTGACGCCGCGCGGCGGCCAGCCGCACCACTACGTCGGCTTGCCCTGGGCCTGGGCCACGAGCAGGGCCACGACTTCCTCGCAGGCGGCGAGCACGCTCTCGCTGCCTTCGGCCACGCGTTCGGCGCCGGCGTGCATGGCGGTCAGTTCCTTGCTGGCAAACAGCGCCTGCTGGTAGGGCTCCCAGGCGCGGCGCAGGCGCGTGGCGGCGGCGCGCGCGGCGGGGGCCGCATGGCCCGAGTTTTCCAGCTGCGTCAGCACCGAGGTGAAATGCGCGCGGCTCAGGTGCATTTCCATGTCGGCGGGAGCCTCGTACAGCTCCCAGGTGCGGTAGAAGTAAAACTTGGCCAGGCGCTGCGACAGCATGCGCTGGCGACCGGCCAGGCCGATCAGGTATTCCAGCGGCGAGCCGTTGGTGTTGCCATAGGACACGGTGAGATAGTGGGCCGCGCTTTGCAGGGTCTCGTTGGCGTCATACAGCGCGGCCGCGCCCGTGCGGCTGGGTTCGCCGATCAAAAGCGCTTTGAATTGTGACCAGAGGGTTTGCAGTTGCGGCAGGCTGGCCTGCACCGCCGGGTTGGGCATGAAGGTCTTGAGCGCGGCCAGGTGGGCTTCATACCGGCTGACGGACTCTTGCAGCAGCGTGCGTGCGCCGTGGCTGGCAATGGACTGGCCGGATTGCAGATAGGCCTTGGTGCAGCGCTGCGACAGCATGCGCAGCCGCCCCGCCATGTCGATGGCTCGGGGCGTATCCAGCCGCTGCGCAGGTGTCGCCTGGGCGAATGCCGCTCGGGGCAGGGCGGCGAGCGCCGCGCCGCTGACGAGACTGGCGCAAAACTGGAACCTGTCCATGAAAACCTCCCGCTGCAAGAAGGCGCAAGGGGCGCTGCGCCCCCATTCCTGGCCGCCGTGGCAGCCAGTATAGGTGGGCACGCTGGCCCGTCAGCGCGGCGCCGACTCGCGCTCCTGCAGGGCGCGCCACTGTACCTTGCCGGTGCCGGACTTGGGCAGGCTGTCCACGAACGAGACCAGGCGCGGGCTCTTGTAGGCCGCCATGTGGCCATGGGCCCAGTCCACGATGTCCTGCTCGCTCACCTGGCCCCTGAAGGCGTCGCGCAACACCACCACGGCCTTGACGGTCTCGCCGCGGCGTTCGTCGCGCGCGGCGATCACGCAGACCTCCTGGATCGCCGGGTGGGCATACATCAGGGCCTCGACCTCGGCCGGCCAGACCTTGTAGCCCGAGGCGTTGATCATGCGCTTGAGCCTGTCCACCATGAAGAAGTAGCCATCCTCGTCGGTGCGCGCCAGGTCGCCGGTGCGCAGGAAGCGCTTGCCATCCAGAGTGACGAAGGCCTGGGCCGTGGCCTCGGCCTGGCCCCAGTAGCCCTGCATGAGCTGCGGGCCATGGACGATGATCTCGCCCACCTCGCCGGGCGGTAGTTCCGTGAAGGTGGCGGGATCGACCACGCGCGCATCCACGTCGAAGATGGGTATGCCCAGGCATTGTTTGCGTGGCCTGTCGGGCGGGTTGATATGCGTGGCGGCCATGGTCTCGGACATGCCATAGCCCTCGATGTAGTCGATCTGGCACAGCTCCTGGAGCTTGGCCGCAACGGCCTCGGGCATGGCCGCGCCGCCGCCGCTCAGGCGCCGGATGCTGGACAGGTCGTACTCGGCCAGGCGCGGGTTGGACAGCAGGTCCACCACCATGGTGACGATCATCTGCGTGTTCGTCACGCGGTAGCGCGCTATCAGCTGCGCCGCCGCGTCGCGATCCCAGCGCGGCAGCAGCACGATGGTGGAGCCGGTATACAAAGGGCTGTTCATGCCGCCCTGCATGCCCGTGACATGAAACAGCGGCAGCACCGTCAGCGACACCGCGTCCGGCGTCGTGCCCAACCAGATGCCGCCCGAGACCGTGTTGTACATGACGCTGCGGTGCGTGTGCATGCAGCCCTTGGGCTGGCCCGTGGTGCCCGAGGTGTAGGGCATCACGGCCAGATCGTCGGGGCCGGCGGCGATGGGCCCGGGGCGCAGACCGGCGGCCAGGGCGTCCATCCATGCGCAGGCGCCGGGTTCTTCGACCGGCTCGCGCGGCGCGCTGACGAAGGCCGGCACGGCCAGGTCGGTGGGCGCCGTCAGGTAGTCGCCATAGGCCGCCACCACGGCATGGCGCAGGCCCGGCGCTTGCGCATCGGCAGCGGCGGCCGCCAGGCCTTCGTGCAGCAGCGGGCGCACCTGGGCCCACAAGTCCTGCGGCGCGAGGACGGTGCGCGCGCCGGCATCCAGCACGTAGTGGCGCAGCTCCTCGCTCAGGTTCATCGGGTTCACCGGCACCACCACCGCGTCGGCGCGCAGGATGGCGTAGTAGCCAATGACGAACTGCGGGCTGTTCTGCAGGTACAGCAGCACGCGGTCACCCCGGCGCACGCCGCAGCGCTGCTGCAGGTGGGCCGCCAGGCGCTCGCTCTCGTCCTGCAGGCGCGCATAGCTGATGGCCGCGTCGTAGAACACCAGCGCCGCCTTGTCCGGGTAGCGCATGGCCGAGACCTCGAGGTTGCGGTACAGGTGCGTGGCCGGCAGTGTCAGGTGCTGCGGCAGCAGGCGCGGCCAATGGGCCAGGTGGCGCTTGGACATGGCGTGCCTCAGCGCTTGTCCAGCGCCATGTAGCGGGCCAGCTCCATCTTGCCGATCTGGTTGCGGTGCACCTCGTCGGGGCCGTCGGCAAAGCGCAGCGTGCGCGCATGGGCGTAGGCGGCGGCCAGCGGAAAGTCGTCCGACACGCCGGCGCCGCCATGCACCTGCATGGCCCAGTCGATCACCTGGCAGGCCATGCTGGGTGCGGCCACCTTGATCATGGCGATTTCCTTTTGCGCGACCTTGTTGCCCACGGTGTCCATCATGTAGGCGGCGTTGAGCACCAGAAAGCGCGCCTGGTCGATCAGGATGCGCGCGTTGGCGATGCGCTCGCGTGTCACGCCCTGGTCGGCCACCGGACGGTGGAAGGCCACGCGGCCCAAGGCGCGCCGGCACATCAGCTCCAGCGCGCGCTCGGCCACGCCAATCAGGCGCATGCAGTGGTGGATGCGCCCGGGGCCCAGGCGGCCCTGGGCGATCTCGAAGCCGCGGCCCTCGCCCAGCAGCACGTTGGCGACCGGCACGCGCACGTTGTCAAAGCTCACCTCGCCGTGGCCGTGCGGCGCGTGGTCGTAGCCAAACACGGACAGGGGGCGCTCCATGGTCACGCCCGGGGTCTTCATGGGCACCAGGATCATGGACTGCTGGCGGTGGCGGCTGGCGTGGCCGGGGTCGGTCTTGCCCATGAAGATCAGGATCTCGCAGCGCGGATCGGGCGCGCCCGATGTCCACCACTTGCGGCCGTTGATCACGTATTCGTCGCCCACGCGCTCTATGCGCGCCTCGATGTTGGTGGCGTCCGACGAGGCCACGGCGGGCTCGGTCATGGCGAAGGCCGAGCGGATCTTGCCGTCCAGCAGCGGCAGCAGCCAGCGCTGTTGCTGCTCGGGCGTGGCGTAGCGCACCAGGGTTTCCATGTTGCCGGTGTCGGGCGCCGAGCAGTTGAAGGCCTCGGGCGCCACATGCGAGCGGCCCATGATTTCGCACAGCGGCGCGTATTCCAGGTTTGTGAGGCCGGCGCCGTATTGGGATTCGGGCAGGAACAGGTTCCACAGCCCGGCGGCGCGGGCCTTGGCCTTCAAGTCCTCCATCACCCGCGTGGGCTGCCAGGCGTTGCCGGCGCGGCGGTTGGCCTCCACCTCGGCGTGGTAGACGGCCTCGGCCGGGTAGATATGTTCATCCATGAAGGCCGTGAGGCGCTGTTGCAGATCGACGACCTTGGGGGAGTAGGAGAAGTCCATGAGAGAGTCCCTTTTAAATAATCAGATCAGGCTGGCGCCGCCGTCCACGACCAGCCCCTGGCCGGTGATGTGGCGCGAGGCGTTCGAGGCCAGGAACACCACCGCGCCCATCAAATCCTCGTCGCCGCCAATGCGGCGCAACGGCGTGCGCTCGATCAGTGCTGGCCCGAGCTTGTCGATCAGGCCGCTGGCCAGCTTGCTCGGGAAAAAGCCCGGGCAGATGGCGTTCACGCGGATGCCGTAGGGCCCCCATTCCGAGGCCAGGGTGCGCGCGAAGTGCAGCGCCGCGGCCTTGGAGGTGTTGTAGGCGATGGTGTTCATGCCCGGCGGCGTGCCCTTGAGCGCGGCCACCGAGGCGGTGATGATGATGTTGCCCCGGCCCTTGGGGATCATCACGCGCCTGCCCACCTCGCGCGAGAGGAAGAAGGGTGCGTTCACGTTCAGATCCATCACCTTGTTCCAGGCGGCGTCGGGGTAGTCCTCGGCCTTGGCGCCCCAGGTGGCGCCGGCGTTGTTGACCAGGATGTCGATGGTGCCAAAGCGTGCCAGCACCTGATCGACCAGGGCCGGTATCTGCTCGAACTTTGAGAGGTCGTTGACGATGGTCTCGACCTCGTAGCCCAGGCCCTCCAGCTGCGCCCTGGCCTGGGCCAGTTCGTCGGCCTTGCGCGCCGTGATGGCCAGCCTGGCGCCCATCTCGCCCAGCGCCTGGGCCATCTGCAGGCCCAGGCCGCGCGAGCCGCCGGTGACCAGGGCCACCTGGCCGGTCAGATCGAAAAGTTGCTTCACGCTCATCGCTTTGTCTCCTTGGAAGGCTGGGGCTGCAGCAGCACCCAGGGCGATGGAGCCATGGGTGGTGCAGATGCTGGCGGCAGGGTGCTCATGAACCCTGGCTGTGGCCAGGCGGATGGGCCACTGGGGCATGGGGTTGGATGCTATGGGGGCGTCCAGACCCTGTCTGTCACCTATGAAACTCGCAGGCGCTGCAGGGCGTGGTTGGGTTGCCAACGATGCGGCTTCCAGGCCCAATCCAAGGCCTGTTCATAATCAGATAGAAAATGCCTGTAGCGCTTTATGGATAAGCGCAAATAGCTATGAATATAATAGCAAATGGCTTGCCTGGCGGTAGGCCATTGCGGGCATCAGGCCTGGTCGCTGGCGCGCACGCGTGCGCCACTCAGGCTGGGGGCGGGCAGGGGTTCGGCCGGGCTGCCGGGGCGCACCGGGGCAAAGCGGCCGGCGTTCCAGTCGTCCAGCGCGCTTTGCAGCTCGGCCTGGTTGCGCGCCACCAGGTTCCACCAGATGAGGATGTCCTCGCCCAAGGGCTCGCCACCCAGCAGCAGCCATTGCGCCGCGGCGTCGCAGCGCGCATCGAGGGTCGTGCGGCCGGGCGCGAAGTACAGCCACTCGCCCGGCGCCAGTGGCTCGCCGGCCACCGTGGCCGCGCCGCGCAGCACCATGGCGGCGTATTCAAACCCGGGTTGCAGAGGCAGTTGGGTCTGGGCCGGGCCGGTGCTGGCCATGTCCAGGCCCACCAGCGGTGTGTAGACCTGGGCCGGCGCCGTCTGGCCCAGGGCGCTGCCGGCGAGCACGGTGGCGCGCCAGCCGCCGGCGTCCACCTGGGGCAGCTCGGGGTAGTTCTCGAATGCCGGCGCGCAATGGCGCTGCGCGTCGGGCAGGGCAATCCACAGTTGCGCGGCGTGCAGGCGCGCGCCCTCCAGCAGCGAATCCTCGGTATGCGCTATGCCGCGCCCGGCGGTCATCAGGTTCACCTGGCCGGGGCGAATGGTCTGCTCGTTGCCCAGCGAGTCACGGTGCACCACCTCGCCCTCGATCATCCAGGTGAAGGTCTGCAGGCCGATATGCGGGTGCGCCCCGACATGCATGCCCTTACCCGGCGCGAACTGTACCGGCCCCAGGTGATCCAGAAAACACCAGGCGCCCACGGTGCGCCGTTCGCGGTGCGGCAGGGCGCGCAGGATGCGCGTGTCCTCGCCGATCACGGTGGCGCGTGCGCCGTAGCGCTGCGGCGGTGTTTCGCGTTGGCTGTCGGTCATGGCACGGCTCCTTTTCAATGGGTGAAATGCCCGCGGTTGAAGTCGTCGATGGCCTGCGCGATCTGCTGCTGGCTGTTCATCACGAACGGCCCGTAGCCGACCACCGGCTCGGCGATGGGCTCGCCCGCCAGCAGCAACAGCTTGGCATCTTCTTGCGCGGCCAGGGTCAGCTGCGTGCCCTGTGTGGACAAGCTGGCCATCTCGGCGGCGCCCAGCGTCGTGCCGTCATTGATCTGCACAGTGCCGGCCAGCACCACGACCAGCGTGCTCCAGCCCTCGGGTTGCGCCAGCTGCAGCCGGTGGCCGGCCGCCAGGCGCATGTCCAGCACATTCATGGGCGTGAAGCTGTGCGCCGGCCCCTGCCGGCCGTCGAAGCTGCCGGCGATCACGCGCACCCGGCCGGCGCCACCCGGCAGCGCCACGGCCGGGATCTGCGCGTCCAGGATGGCCTGGTAGCGCGCCGGGGTCATCTTCTGGCTGGCGGGCAGGTTGACCCACAGCTGCACCATCTCGAACGGGCCGCCGCTGGCGGCGTAGGCGCTGGAGTGGAACTCCTCGTGGATGATGCCGCCGCCGGCGGTCATCCACTGCACGTCGCCCGCTCCGATGATGCCGCCGGCGCCGGTGGAGTCGCGGTGCTCCACCTCGCCGTCGTAGACGATGGTCACGGTCTCGAAGCCCCGGTGCGGGTGGCTGCCCACCCCGCGGCGCGCCGTGGTGGGCGTGAAGGTGGTGGGCGCGGCGTAGTCCAGCAGCAGGAAGGGGCTGCGCTCGGCCACGCCCGCGCCGCTGTAGCCAAACAGGCCATGCACGGGAAAGCCATCGCCGACCCAGTGGCGCTCTGGCGCGCTGCGGGTGGAGAGCACGGTCTTGTGGGTGTTTTGGGTCATCACACACTCCGGTGTAGCCGCGGCGATGGGCTTGCGCCGGCCTGCCGCAAAGTGGGCGCCAGCCTGACTGCGGCGCGATGATGGGATGGTAGGGGCCATCCCGGCAAAGACAAGGGCGCAAAAGCCGGCTTCACTGTCCTGGCGGATGGCACCATGGATCCGGCCGTAGGGGATAGCACCGATCATGGTGCGAGTCCTGGATCGCCATAATTATGAAAAATTATGCGAAACCACATGTTTTCGCGTTGTTCTGCCTGTCATTGGAGGGCCACCGGGCTCCGTGAATCGCCACCATGCGCAGCATTACCAACTCCTTGCACCACCAGGCCGCCGAGACGCTGCGCCAGCAGATCTTTGCCGGCGCTCTGGGGCCGGGCAGTTTTGTCGACGAGGCGGCGCTGTGCGAGCAGCTGGCCGTTTCGCGCACGCCGCTGCGCGAGGCGCTGAAGGTGCTGGTGGCCGAGGGGCTGCTGCGCCACGAGCCGCGCCGTGGCTGCTTCGTGGCCGAGATCACCGAGCGCGACGTGGACCAGATCTTCCCGGTGATGGCGCTGCTGGAGGGCCGCGCCGCGCACGAGGCCACCGCGCATGCCGGCCCGGCCGACATCGCCGCGCTGGAGCTGCTGCACCAGCGCCTGCGCGAGCATGCCGGGGCGGGGCGCATCACCGAGTATTACGAGGCCAATTACGCCATCCACGAGGCCTTCATCACCCTGGCCGACAACCGCTGGCTGGCCCAGGTGATTGGCGACCTGCGCAAGATCCTGCGCCTGGCGCGCCACCAGACGCTGCATGTGCCGGGCCGCCTGCAGCAAAGCCTGGCCGAGCATCTGCAGGTGTTTGCCGCGCTCAAGAGCGGCGACGCCGGCGCCGCCGAGCAGGCCATGCGCCAGCATCTTCTGGCCCAGCGCGAGGCGCTGCGCGAACTGGCCCGCAACCCCCCCTCCCGCATAGCACCATGAACAACGCCACCTCCGCCTGGATTTCGCGCAGCGTCGATCGCCTGCGGCCCGCCAAGGGCAAGGCAGCTGCGGCCAAGGACAAGCCCGGGGACGGCCCGGGCGAGCTCCAGTCCGGGCGCAGTACGCACGAGCGCCTGGCGGCCACGCTGCGCCGTGGCGGCGAGGCCTTGTCGCCGCGCGCGCTGCGTCAGCTGCTGGCCCAGCTGCAGGATGTGCTGGCGCCGCGCGTGAGCGAGATCGAGGGCGGGCGCCGCGCCCAGGCCGTGGCCACCTGGTATGGCCAGGCCGAGCCGGCCCAGCGGCGCGATCTGTGGCTGCTGATGGGCGAACAGTTCGTGCCCGACGCCGCGCGCATGAAGAACGCCCAGCAGCGTTACCAGGCCGCCCTGGGCACGGCCGACGAGCCCCAGGCCGAGGCCCAGCTGCGCCGCGCGCTGAATTCGCCGCGCACGCGGCTGCTGCAGCGCTTTGCCGCCTTTCCCGAGGGCATGCGTTTTCTGGTGGACTTGCGCGCCGAGCTGCTGCCCCATCTGAAGGCCGACCAATGCCTGTTGCCGCTGGAGGCCGAGCTGGAGCAGTTGTTCTCCACCTGGTTTGACGTCGCCTTTCTGGAGCTCAGACGCCTGTCCTGGGACTCGCCCGCGTCGCTGATCGAAAAGCTCATCAAGTACGAGGCGGTGCACGACATCCGCAGCTGGGACGACCTGAAGAATCGCCTGGACAGCGACCGGCGCTGCTATGGCTTCTTTCACCCGCGCCTGCCCAATGAGCCGCTGATCTTCGTCGAGGTGGCGCTGGCAGACGAGATCTCCGACAGCATCACACCGCTGCTGGACGAATCGGCCGCGCCGTCTGACATACAGCGCGCCAGCACGGCGATTTTTTACTCCATCAGCAACACCCAGGCCGGGCTGCGCGGCGTGAGCTTTGGCGACTCGCTGATCAAGCATGTGGTGGAGACGCTGCAGCAGGAGTTTCCGCGCCTGCGCCATTTCGCCACGCTCTCGCCCATCCCGGGCTTTCGCGCCTGGCTGCAGAAGAACTGCGCGACGCAGCTGGAGCTGCTGGACGCCAAGCGCCTGGCCGAGCTGGGCCGCGCCGTCGGCTTTGAGCCCAAGGGCGCCAAGGACCTGCCGGCCCAGGTGCTGGCCGCAGCCGACAAGGCGCTGGAGCTGGCGCCCCGGTCGGCGCTGCGCCAGCTGCTCCAGCAATGGGCCGCGCGCTACCTGGCGCGCGAGCTGCAGGATGGCAAGCCGCTGGATCCCGTGGCGCGTTTTCACCTGGGCAACGGCGCGCGCGTGGAGCGGCTGAACTGGGCCGCGGACCCCTCGGCCAAGGGCCTGAAGCAGTCCTTTGGACTGATGGTCAACTACCTGTACGACTTGAAGCGCATCGACAAGCACCGCGACCTGCTGGCTCAGGCCAAGGTGCCGGTGTCGGGCGACATCGAGGATCTGTGCCGCCCTTGACGCAGTGCGGGCAGGGCATTCTTTTCATAACACCAAGGAGACAAATTCATGCAACACCAGGATCACACCACGCGCTTCACGCAGCTGTCGAGCCGGCGCGACCTGCTGCGCACGGCCGGGGCGGCGGGCCTGGCCCTGGCCACGGGCGCTGCCTGGGCGCAGGGCGCCAGCGGCTGGCCGTCCAAGCCGGTGAACCTGATCGTGCCCTTTCCGGCAGGTGGCGGCACGGATGCGTTTGCGCGCCCGCTGGCGGCGCAGTTTTCCAAGTCCACGGGCAAGACCCTGGTCATCGACAACCGCGGCGGCGCGGGCGGCACGGTGGGCGCCAGCGCGGCGGCCAAGGCGCCGGCCGATGGCTACAACCTGTTCATGGGCGGCGTGCACCATGTGATCGCGCCCTCCATGTACCCGCGGCTGGACTACGACATCGAGAAGGACTTCATCCCCCTGGCCCTGCTGGCCAAGGTGCCGCAGGTGCTGGTGGTGAACCCGCGCAACGTCACGGTGAGCGATTTCAGGCAGTTCATGGAGCTGGTCAAGGCCAATCCGGCCAAGCTCAACTACGCATCGGCCGGCGCGGGCACCTCGCACCATCTGGCGGGTGAGCTGTTCAAGCTGCAGACGGGCACCTTCATCACCCACATTCCGTACCGCGGCGCGGGCCCGGCGCTGCAGGACTTGATAGCCGGCAACGTGGACATGCTGTTCGACGGCCTGGGCTCGTCGGCAGCGCACATCAAGGGCGGGCGCATCCGGGCGCTGATGGTCTCGGGCGCCAGCCGCAACCCGGCCTTCCCCGACGTGCCCTGCGCCGCCGAGCTGGGCCTGCCGGACTACACCGTCTCCACCTGGTACGGCCTGTGGGCGCCCAAGGGCACGCCGGCCGACGTGCAGGCGCGCATCGTCGAAGAGATGCGCAAGCTGGGCAACGCCGAGGAGATCAAGACCATCTGGGCCGGCAACGGCGCCGAGTTTGGCCAGCTGTCGCAGGCGGACTTCCAGAAGATGGTCAGTGGCGAGGTCAAGCGCTGGGCGCAGGTGGTCAAGGCATCGGGCGCCAGGCTGGAGTGAGTTCATTCAACGAGAGAAAGAGCGATTGCATGTCGGGTGAAGTTGTCGCGGCCATGGCCGCAGCGGAGGCCGCCGGCCGCGGCGTGCTGCGCGTGACGCTGCGCCACGATGGGCGGCTGAACGCCATGAGCCGCGCCATGTGGCGCCACTTGCGCTCTGTTTTCGAGAGCGTTCAACGCAGTATTGACGTGCGCTGCGTGCTCATAGAGGGCGCAGGGCAGGCGTTCTGCGCGGGCGGTGACATCTCCGAGTACCCGGACTTTCGCTTCGATGTCGCGCAGCTGCGTGACTTTCACGAAAACGACGTCTGGGGCGGCCTGTCGGCCATGCTGGCCTGCGACGTGCCCATCGTCGCGCGCATTGCTGGCGCCTGCATGGGCGCGGGCGTGGAGATCGCCAGCTGCTGCGACATCCGCATCGCCGAAACCGGCGCGCGCTTTGGCGCGCCCATCGCCAAGCTCGGCTTTCCGATGGCGCCGCGCGAGGCGGCCCTGGTGGCCGGCGCGGTGGGCGACGTGACCGCGCGCCAGATGTTGCTGGAGGCCGCCACTTTCGATGCCGCCGAGATGGCCCGACGGGGCTTTCTGAGCCGCGTCGTCGAGGCCGACCAGCTGGAGGCCCAGGCCGTTGGCGCCGCGCTGCGCATTGCCGCGCTGGCGCCGGGTGCGGCGCGCATGAACAAACAGACCCTGCGCGCGTTTCAAGCACAAAAAATGCCTACAACGCCCGACCACCAAGCGCAAATAGCTATTAAAACAATAGTTGATCCGTACGCCTATGCCGACAGCGCCGAGCACCGCGAGGGCATCACCGCCTTCCTGGAGAAGCGCTCCCCTGTATTTTGATTTTGGCTTGTACACACCATGAGCACCTCCAACCAGAACCTCTTTGCCGCTCTGCGCGCCGCCTTTCCCGCCGACCTGGAGCAGATCGCGGTGGAGACCATGTCCGCCAGCGGCGAGCCGCTGCTCTACAGCTGGCGCGACCTCGATCGCGCCAGCGCCCGCATCGCCAACCTGCTGGCCGCGCTCGAGCTGCCCGAGGGCAGCCGCATCGCCGTGCAGGTGGAAAAATCGGTCGAGGCCATGCTGCTGTACCTGGCCACGCTGCGCGCGGGCCATGTGTTCTTGCCGCTCAACACCGCCTACCAGAGCGCCGAGATCGAATACTTCGTCGGCAATGCCGAGCCGGCCGTGGTGGTCTGCACGCCGGGCAACTTCGGCTGGGTGTCAAAAATCGCGTTTACCGCCGGTACGCAGCATGTGTTCACGCTGGGCGACGACCGCACGGGCAGCCTGCTGGAGCGGGCCGCGCACTTTGGCGACGACCATGTCCCAGTCGCCAGGGGCGCTGACGACCTGGCCGCCATCCTCTACACCAGCGGCACCACCGGGCGCAGCAAGGGGGCGATGCTGACGCACGGCAATCTGCTGTCCAACGCGGTGATGCTCAAGGACTACTGGGGCTGGGTGCCTGGGGACGTGCTCATCCACGCCCTGCCCATCTTCCATGTGCATGGCCTGTTCGTGGCCATCCACGCCGCGCTGCTGAATGGCAGCAAGATGATCTGGCTGGCCAAGTTCGATCCCCGAGCGGCCATCGCCGCCATGGCGCGTGCCACCGTGTTCATGGGCGTGCCCACGCTGTACGTGCGCATGCTGGCCGAGCAGGGGCTGACCCCAGAGGCCGCCAGGCATATGCGCCTGTTCATCTCGGGCTCGGCGCCGCTGCTGATCGAGACCTTCCAGGAATGGCAGCGACGCACGGGCCACACCATCCTGGAGCGCTACGGCATGAGCGAGACCATCATGCTCACCTCCAACCCCTACCAGGCCGACGCACGCCACGGCGACCAGGACGAGCGCCGCGGCGCCACCGTGGGCTTTCCCCTGCCGGGCGTGGGCCT
This sequence comes from Diaphorobacter limosus, assembly GCF_033100095.1. NCBI lineage: Bacteria > Pseudomonadati > Pseudomonadota > Betaproteobacteria > Burkholderiales > Comamonadaceae > Diaphorobacter > Diaphorobacter limosus. The sequence goes on from NZ_CP136921.1 coordinate 3,802,631, forward strand.
GCGCGTGGTGGACGACGCGAATCAGGACTTGCCCGTGGGCGAGATCGGCAACATCCAGGTGCGCGGCCCGAACGTCTTCCAGGGCTATTGGCGCATGCCGGAGAAGACGGCGGAGGAGTTCACGGCCGACGGCTGGTTCAAGACCGGCGACGTGGGCCGGGTGGACGAGCGCGGCTACGTGAGCATCGTCGGCCGCAGCAAGGACCTGATCATCAGCGGCGGCTACAACGTCTACCCGGCCGAGATCGAGGGCTATATCAACGAGATGCCCGGCGTGGCCGAGAGCGCCCTGGTGGGCGTGCCGCACCCCGACTTCGGCGAGGTGGGCGTGGCCGTGGTCATTGCCAAGCCCGGCGCCCAGCTCGACGGCGAGGCGATCATCACCGCACTCAAGGGCCAGCTGGCCAACTTCAAGATCCCCAAGCGCTGCTTCGTCGCCACCGAACTGCCACGCAACACCATGGGCAAGGTGCAGAAGAACCTGCTGCGCGAGCAGCACAAGGGCTTGTTTCCCTGAGGGCGCCGCGCCCAGAAAAACCAAAGGCGGCCAGGGCCGCCTTTGCTCAAATACTATATAAATAATAGCTGCTTGCGCCCGTATCCAGGGCGCTGGCGGCTTGTTTTGCCTTCAGCGCAGCACCAGCACCGGGATGTGTGAATGCGTCAGCACATGCTGGGTTTCGCTGCCCAGCAGCAGGCGTTTGATGCCCTTGCGGCCGTGCGAGGCCATGACGATCAGGTCGCAGTTGTGCTTCTTGGCAGCGGAGATCACAGCCTCGGCGATCAGGTCGGACTTCACCACCACGGCCTTGACGCTCACGCCCTCGTCCGAGCCGCGTGCCTTGACCTTGTTCACCAGAACCTGGGCCGCATCGCTCCATTGCTTCTCGATGCGCTTGATGTCCGCTGCCTCGACCGGCAGGGTGCCGTCGAAGTAGCTGCGCGGGTAGCGCGGCACCACCTTCAGGGCAATCACCGATGCGCCCGTCAGGCCTGCCAGCGACAGGCCACTCTCCACGGCCATGTCCGACAGCTGTGAACCGTCCGTGGCGATCAGTATGCGTTTGTACATGAGCTGCTCCTAATATTTGGTTGAAACGGCGAACCAGCATAGGATAGCCCACGGCGCTCGTCTTGATGCATATCAATCTGAGCCTTGACGCAATACGGATAATTCGCGATCTATGTCAAACAAACCCGCCGGCCAGTTGGCGGCCACCGATACCGCCATGCTGCTGGACGACCCTCAGGAATGGTCGGCCTTCGGTAGGCCGCATGGCCGCCGTGCGGCGGCGGATATGCCACCGACGCAGACCGCCTGGGAATCCCATGTGGTGCTGGAGGGCATGCATTGCACGGCCTGCGCCCTGACCATTGAGGACGCCTTGCGCCAGGTGCCCGGCGTCAGCGACGTGGACGTGAGCGCCGCCACGCGCCGCGCGCGCGTGGTGTGGAACCCGGCGCAGGTGCTGCCATCGCAATGGATGGAGGCCGTGCGCAGGGCCGGCTACCGATCCATCCCCGCCATGGACGCGCTGGCGCGCGAGGAGCGCCGGCGTGAGAACCGCCGCGCCCTCTGGCGCTGGCTGGTCGCGGGTTTTTGCATGATGCAGGTCATGATGTACGCATGGCCCGCCTACCAGGCCATGCCCGGTGACCTGACGTTCGAGATGGAGCAGCTGCTGCGCTGGGCTTCCTGGGTCATCAGCCTGCCCGTGGTGCTGTTTGCCTGCGGGCCGTTCTTCTCCAGCGCGCTGCGCGATCTGCGTCAGCGCACCGTGAGCATGGATCTGCCGGTGGCGCTGGGCATGCTGATCACCTTTGTGGTGAGCATGCTGGGCACCTTCGACCCCGCCGGGCCGTTCGGGCGCGAGGTGTATTACGACTCGCTGACCATGTTCGTGTTCTTTTTGCTCACTGGCCGTTGGCTGGAGCTGCGCCTGCGCGACCGCACGGCGGGGGCGCTGGAAGCGGTCATGAACCGCCTGCCCGACAGCGTGTTGCGGCGCACGGCGGCGGGAGACTTTGAGCGCGTGGCCACGCGACGCCTGCAGCTGGGCGACGTGGTGCGGGTATTACCCGGCGAGGCATTCCCCGCTGATGGGCGCATCCTCACCGGAGCGACCCAGGCCGATGAGGCCTTGCTGACGGGGGAGTCCACCCCAGTGGCCAAGCAGCCCGCCAGCCCGGTGACGGCCGGCAGCTATAACCTGAGCGCGGCGGTCGAGGTGGTGGTGGAGGCACTGGGCGCACAGACACGTTTTGGCCAGATCGTCACGCTGATGGAAAGCGCCTCGCTGCAAAAGCCACGCCTGGCGCAGCTGGCCGACCGTGTCGCGCGGCCGTTTCTGGTCGGCGTGCTGCTTGCTGCGGCGCTGGCCGCCGCCTGGTGGTGGCCCACCGATCCCAGCCATGCGCTGATGGTCGCCGTGGCGGTGCTGGTGGTCACCTGTCCCTGTGCGCTGTCGCTGGCCACGCCGGTGGCCATGCTCACCGCTGCAGGCACCCTGGCGCGCAGCGGCGTGCTGGTGCGCAACCTGCAGGGGCTGGAGGCTCTCGCCGCTGTGGATACCGTGGTGTTCGACAAGACCGGCACACTCACGCGCGACCGGCTGGCGGTTACCGGTACGCAGCTGGGGCCTGATGCCGGGCTTACGGCCATGCAGGCTCTGGCCCTGGCGGCCCGGCTGGCGCAGCATTCCCTGCATCCGGTGGCGCGTGCAGTGGTGGCCGCGGCCGAGGTCTTGCCGCCGCATGACGACTCCTGGCTCGTGGGCGCGGTGGAGGAGTTGCCGGGCGCAGGCCTGCAGGCGCTTGGGAGCCGGAATGGACAGCAGGGGGAGGCGATCCTGCGCCTGGGGTCGGTAGCGCATGCGCGTGTGGCGCCCGCAGAAGGTGCGCCTCAGCAGGTCATGCTGTCGGCTGAGCGGGAAGGCCGGGTTACCGAACTGGCGCGCTTTGACTTGAGCGAAGAACTGCGCCCCGAGGCTCCAGCCGTGGTGCAGCAGCTGCGCGACGCGGGGATCGCCGTGGAGCTGTTGTCTGGCGACCATGGCCAGGCCGTGCAACGCGTGGCACAGCGCACGGGCATCGATGCGGCGCAAGGGGCCTGCACACCGCAGGACAAGCTGCAGCATCTGCAGGCTCTGCAGGCGCAGGGGCACCTGGTGGCCATGGTGGGTGATGGCCTCAATGACGGTCCGGTGTTGGCTGGCGCACACGCTTCGCTGGCCTTTGGCAAGTCTGTTGCGTTGGCGCAATCCCGTTCTGACATCGTTGTTTTGGGCGACAATCTCGCCCTCGTAGCCCAGACCCTGCTAATGGCGCGGCGCACCATGCACATCGTGCGCCAGAACCTGTGGTGGGCTGCTGGCTACAACGCCGTGGGTGTACCCCTGGCCATTGCCGGTTACATGCCGGCCTGGCTGGCAGGGCTGGGCATGGCGCTCAGCTCGCTGCTGGTGGTTTTGAATGCCGCGCGCCTGGCGCGTACCGCGGGTGGTGATGCTCCCGCCAACGCCCACGCGCCGCTCTCGGCGCAAGGGCCTGTGGGGGTGGGTTGACCATGGACATTTTGTATCTGTTGATTCCTCTATCCGTCGTGCTTGTGCTGTTTGTGCTGGCGGGCCTGTGGTGGGCGGTCTACCGAGGACAATTTGAAAACGTCGAACAAGAGGGAGAGCGCATATTGCGGGGCGATTGACAATAGTCAATAACCCTAGTGCGAGTCTGGTTGAAACTTTTTTCTGCTTAGCAACGAGGTAACCGATGGAGTCATCACAAACAAAAGTTGCGCACTACGACGATACCGTCGTGCGCCAGTTCTCGATCATGGCGGTCGTCTGGGGGGTGGTCGGCATGCTGGTCGGCGTGTTCATCGCCGCCCAGCTCACATGGCCCGAGCTTAATTTTGGTATTCCATGGCTGAGCTATGGCCGCCTGCGCCCACTGCACACCAATGCGGTGATTTTTGCCTTTGGCGGTTGCGGCCTGTTCGCTACCAGCTACTACGTGGTGCAGCGCACCTGCCAGACCAAGCTGTTTGGTGGGCCGCTGATCCCGTTTACCTTCTGGGGTTGGCAAATCGTCATCGTGGCTGCCGCCATCTCCCTGCCGCTGGGTTACACCACGAGCAAGGAGTACGCCGAGCTGGAATGGCCTATCGACATCCTGATCGCCCTGGTCTGGGTGTCCTATGCCATCGTGTTCTTCGGCACCGTCGGCAAGCGCAAGGTCAAGCACATCTATGTGGCCAACTGGTTCTTTGGCGCATTCATCCTGGCCGTGGCCCTGCTGCACATCGTCAACAGCGCGGAGATGCCCGCTGGCTGGATGAAGAGCTACTCCGCCTACGCGGGCGTGCAGGATGCCATGGTGCAGTGGTGGTATGGCCACAATGCCGTGGGCTTTTTCCTGACCACGGGCTTCCTGGGCATGATGTATTACTACATCCCCAAGCAGGCCGGCCGCCCGGTGTACAGCTACCGCCTGTCCATCGTCCACTTCTGGGCCCTGATCTTCACCTACATGTGGGCCGGCCCGCACCATCTGCACTACACGGCCCTGCCTGACTGGACGCAGTCCGTCGGCATGGTCTTCTCGCTCATCCTGCTCGCTCCCAGCTGGGGCGGCATGATCAACGGCATCATGACCCTGTCGGGCGCCTGGCACAAACTGCGTGACGACCCCATCCTGCGCTTCCTGATCGTGTCACTGTCGTTCTACGGCATGTCCACGTTCGAGGGCCCGATGATGTCCATCAAGACCGTCAACGCTCTGTCGCATTACACCGACTGGACCGTGGGTCACGTGCACTCCGGCGCGCTGGGCTGGGTGGGGCTGGTGACCATGGGTTCGCTCTACTACATGATCCCGCGCCTGTTCGGTCGCGAAAAGATGCACTCCATCAAGGCCATTGAAATCCACTTCTGGCTGGCCACCATCGGCATCGTGCTGTACATCGCCGCGATGTGGATTGCCGGCGTGATGCAGGGCCTGATGTGGCGCGCGGTCAACCCTGATGGCACGCTGACCTACACCTTTGTCGAAAGCGTGAAAGCCACCTATCCCTTCTATGCCATTCGTTTCCTGGGCGGTGTGCTGTATCTGGCTGGTATGTGCTTCATGGCCTGGAACACCTGGATGACCGCAATTTCCGGTCGTTCCGTGAAGGTGGCCATTCCGGCCGTCAATCCGGCGCACGCTTGAGGTCTGAGGAATCCGTAGATGTCTAATACAAACAAGCAAACAAGCTCCGGTTTCACCCATGAGAAGGTGGAAACCAGCAACTTCCTCATGATCGTCCTGATCCTGGTGGTGATCGCCATGGGAGGTTTGGTGGAAATCGTTCCGCTGTTCTTCCAGAAGTCCACCACCGAACCGGTTCAGGGCCTCAAGCCCTACACGGCGCTGCAGCTGGCAGGGCGCGACATCTATCAACGCGAGGGCTGCTACAACTGCCATTCGCAGATGATTCGTCCGTTCCGCGCCGAGACGCTGCGCTATGGTCACTATTCGGTTGCCGGTGAGTTTGTCTACGACTACCCGTTCCAGTGGGGTTCCAAGCGCACCGGCCCGGATTTGCATCGTGTTGGCGGCAAGTACAGTGATGAATGGCACCGCATTCATCTGGTCAACCCGCGTGATGTGGTGCCCGAGTCCAACATGCCTGCCTACCCCTGGCTCGAAAAGAACCAGGTGGATGCCGCCAGCATGGCTCCGCATATGCGCGCATTGCGCCGCGTTGGCGTGCCCTACACGGATGAGGAAATCGCCGGCTCGGCCGAGGCCGTCAAGGGCAAGACCGAGATGGAAGCCGTGATTGCCTACCTGCAGGTGCTGGGCACCGCGCTCAAGTAAAGAGAGCTTGCCATGGACATCACCACCATGCGCATCGTGGTCACGCTGGCTTCGCTCGCGTGCTTTCTGGGTATTTGGTACTGGGCCTATACGGCTCGCAACCGGGCCCAGTTCGATGAGGCAGCGCAGCTGCCCTTCGCCAATGACGATTGATTGCTCCAACCGATACGAAGAGAGAACCCATGAGCGACTTCACCAGTAATTTCTGGTCTATTTATGTGGCCGGGATCACCCTTGCCGGCATCATCGCCTGTGCCTTGCTGCTGTGGCTGACATCACGCAAGAAGATCGAATCCGCTGCTGACAACACCACGGGCCATGTCTGGGATGTGGATCTGAGGGAGATGAACAACCCTATGCCCCGTTGGTGGATGTGGCTGTTTGTCATCACCATCGTCTTTGCCTTTGCCTATCTGGCGGCCTACCCGGGCCTGGGCACCTTCAAGGGCCAGCTGGGGTGGACGCAAGTCGGTGAGTACCAGGCAGAAGTTGACAAGGCCAATGCCGAGTTGCAGCCACTGTATGCACGGTTCGACAGCATGAAAACCGAGGACATTGCAGCCGACCAGGCGGCCATGGCGATCGGCGAGCGTTTGTTCATGAACAACTGTGCCCAGTGTCATGGCTCGGACGCACGCGGTAGCAAGAGCTTCCCGAATCTGTCGGACAAGGATTGGTTGCACGGTGGTACGCCCGATGACATTCGCAAGACCATCCATGATGGTCGAGTCGGTGTGATGCCCCCCATGGCCGCAGCGGTGGGTTCGCCCGACGACGTGCGCAACCTGGCCCAATACGTGCTAAGTCTGTCGGGAAGTCCGCACGATTCTCTCAAGGCGTCGCTGGGCAAGGCCAAGTTCACCGCCTGTGCGGCTTGCCATGGCATGGACGGCAAGGGCATGACTGCCATGGGAGCCCCTAATCTGACCGATGACATTTGGCTGCATGGCTGGGGCGAGGCAGCGATCGTGGCTATGATCAACGATGGCAAGACCAATCAAATGCCGGCCCAGGCTGGCAAACTCACAGATCAGCAGATCAATGTGCTGACCGCCTATGTCTGGGGCATGTCCAACAAGCCCGGCGCTGCAAAATAAGGCATTTGTATCGGCCGGCAGCCCCTCCTAGGGGTGCCGGTTTTTTTTGTTTTGCAAGCCCGTCTTGCACCAAGAGATTTTCAACATGAAGCCAGCCGACGGAAAGCCCCGCAAGGTTATCCCCATTGCGGCAGCGCCGGCAGAAAAGCCGAAGACCGAATCCGCATCTTTGTACGAGGCGCAGAAAAAGGTCTATCCGCGCTCGATCAGTGGCGTATTCGCCAATTGGCGCTGGATCATGGTGTATGTCACCCAGTTGGTTTTTTATGGCCTGCCCTGGCTGCAATGGGGTGAGCGCCAGATGGTGTTGTTTGATCTGGGTGCTCGGCGCTTCTACATCTTCGGTCTGGTGCTCTACCCGCAGGATTTCATCTATCTGACGGGGCTGCTCATCATCTCGGCGCTTGCACTGTTCTTGTTCACGGCGGTGGCAGGGCGGCTGTGGTGCGGATTTTCCTGTCCACAGACGGTTTATACCGAGATCTTCATGTGGATAGAGCACAAGATCGAAGGCGATCGCAGTGCGCGCATCCGGCTCGATAACGGCCCCTGGACATTTGAAAAGACCTGGAAAAAATCGCTGAAGCAACTGGTGTGGATTGCCGTGTCATTCTGGACCGGTTTTACATTTGTCGGATATTTTGTACCCATCCGGGAGTTGGGTGGCGAACTTATGTCGCTGCACGGAAGCTGGCAGATTTTCTGGGTGTTTTTCTACGGCTTGGCGACTTACGGCAACGCCGGCTACTTGCGTGAGCAGGTATGCAAATACATGTGTCCGTACGCGCGCTTCCAAAGCGCGATGTTTGATAACGACACCCTGGTTGTCACATATGACCCGGAGCGTGGCGAGCCCCGTGGCCCGCGCACCAAGGCGGTGGACTACAAGGCCAAGGGTCTGGGTGATTGCATCGATTGTTCACTGTGCGTACAGGTCTGCCCCACGGGAATCGATATCCGCGATGGGCTGCAGTACGACTGTATTGGCTGCGGCCTGTGCGTGGATGCCTGCAATACCGTGATGGACAAGATGCAGTATCCACGCGGCCTGATTCGGTTTTCCACGCAGAACGGCGTGAAGAACCACTGGACGCAGTCGCAGATGCTCAAACGTGTCCTGCGGCCACGGGTATTGTTTTATTCCGGTATTTTGATCGCCTTGTGCATAGGGATGATGGCCAGCTTGGTGGTGCGTACCCCATTGAAGGTAGATATCGTGAGGGATCGAGCGGCTCTGTCGCGCATCGTGGCAGGCGGGAAGCTTGAAAACATTTACCGACTGCAAATCATGAACGCCACCGAGGGGGCGCAGCGCTATGTGATCAGTGCACGTGGACTGGACGGGCTTGAGGTGATCTCCGAACCGGAGATTGACATCGGCCCGGCAGAATCTCGCTGGGTGGTCGTGCGGCTGCAAATTCCCTATGGATCGGCAGCGCCTGGCTCACACACCGTGTATTTTGATGTCCGTGCCCAGGATGACAAAGGCCAGGTGGCAGAAAAATCCGTGTTCCTGGTGCCGCGCTAAGGGTTGATGTACGAGCATCCGCTGTTTTTGTATTGATTTTTTTGTATTGGGCCTCGGAAGGCCCAGGGAGTCCGCAGTCATGTCACCCAACTCATCAGCGAATTCGACGCCTGAGTCTCAGCCTTGGTGGAAGTATGGCCATGTCTGGTTGATCATTGCCGGGCCGGTGATCGTGGTAATCGCTGGCTTCATCACACTTTGGCTGGCGTTAGCACGGCCAGATCCAGTGTTGACGGAAGACTACTATCAACGGGGTCTTGACATCAACAAGACATTGCAAAACTCTCAGATGAGCATGACGCCAGCAACCAAGGGGCGCAACCACGCTGCTACCCCGGTGCAGGATCAACCACGCTGATTCTGGGGCCTAAGGGGAATCAAGGAGACAGTTGCCGTGCATGTAGTGCTAGTCTGCGAGCACAACAGCTTGGAGGTGCTTCGATGTGGATGCAACGACTGATGTGGATTGCGTGGCCTGCGTTTCTCATGGCCGGTGTCATGGAGATGGTGGTTTTTGCCTTTGTCGATCCGGAGGCGTTGCAGTGGTTTGACCAGCCTGTGAATCTGTCGCGCGAAGGCGTCTATACCGTCGCGTTTTTCTTGTTCTGGCTGGTGATTACGATATCAGGCGCTTTGACGACCCTGTTGTCGTTCTCTCCCTTCGAGTTCAACCATCGGGAGTCGTCGGAGACGGACAGGCCAGCTGATAACCCCAAGTACGTGTCATGATCCTGACAATGCGGGAGGCCTGAATCGCCCAAGTTTAGTGACAAGCCTGCTGGCTGTTGACAATTCGCTTCAAGGCTTCCGTATTCACAATGCGAACATGGCGCTGCTTGACTTCCACAATGCCCTCCTCAACGAATTTGGAGAAGGTGCGGCTCACGGTTTCAAGTTTCAGGCCCAGGTAGCTGCCAATTTCCTCGCGGGTCATGCGCAGCACCAGTTCTGACTGCGAAAAGCCGCGCGCATGCAGGCGCTGCACCAGGTTCAGCAAGAAGGCGGCCAGGCGTTCCTCGGCGCGCATGCTGCCCAGCAGCAACATCACCCCATGCTCACGGACGATTTCACGGCTCATGATCTTGTGCACATGGGTTTGCAGTGCCGTAACTTCGCGCGACAGTTCCTCGATACGCTCAAAGGGCATGACGCAAACCTCGGCGTCTTCCAGAGCCACGGCATCGCAGGTGTGGCGGTCGTTGACGATGCCATCCAGACCGATGATTTCTCCAGCCATCTGGAATCCGGTGACCTGGTCGCGCCCATCTTCGGTTGCTACGCAGGTTTTGAAGAATCCTGTGCGGATGGCAAAGAGCGAGGTAAATGCCTCCCCGTTGCGAAACAAGGTTCCGCCGCGCTTGACCTTGCGGCGAACTGCAACGATGTCATCAATGCGCTTGAGCTGCTGGTCATCCAGACCCACAGGCATGCACAGCTCGCGCAGGCTGCAATTGGAGCAGGCTACTTTGATGGTTTGCAGGTTGGAAGACATGGATACTCGGTTCCTAGTACGGACTTACAGCCGAATGTAACCGAGACTTGGGATGTCGCGATTCGTTGAGTGACTTTGATCCAAGGTCAAATTGTCGTCAACTCGGCTTCATGGGGGCTTGATCGGCGTCAAGGACACAGGGTGGACTCTACGGCACAGTGCGCACGAATTGCAAGGAACCCTTTCATGACTGTCGTTACCACCGAGCTCTTGCGTCGCTTTGACGTTCCGGGGCCGCGCTATACCTCCTACCCTACCGCCGATCGTTTCGTGGAGGCTTTTGGTGAAAAGGAGTACATCCTGGCATTGCAACAGCGCCGCGTGGGATCAGTGGCCAAGGCCATGCCGTTGTCGCTGTACATTCACATACCGTTTTGCGAATCGTTGTGCTACTACTGTGCCTGCAACAAGATCATTACCCGCCACCCCGAGCGGGCCGATGTATATCTGCGTTACCTGAGCCGGGAAATTGACCTGCACACCGCGCACTGCGGTGTCGGCCAGCATGTCAGTCAGCTGCACTTTGGTGGTGGGACGCCGACTTTTTTGTCCGATGACGGCTTGCGTGAGCTCATGGGCATGCTCAAGCGCAGTTTTGTGTTGGTGCCAGGAGGGGAGTACTCCATAGAGGTCGATCCGCGCACGGTTGATGAACAGCGGCTGGCGTTGCTGGCTGAGCTGGGCTTCAATCGGCTCAGCTTCGGGGTGCAGGACTTCGACCCAGAGGTACAGAAAGCCGTACACCGCATACAGCCAGCAGAAAAGGTGTTTGGTCTGGTTGAAAGCGCGCGCAAGCTGGGTTTCGACTCGGTGAACGTGGATCTGATCTATGGTCTGCCAAGGCAGACGCCAGAGTCATTTGACCGTACCCTGGAGCAGGTTGCGCAACTGCGACCTGATCGGATAGCGCTCTATGCCTACGCCCATTTGCCCGAGCGTTTCAAGTCGCAACGCCGCATCATCACCGCAGAACTGCCCATGGCGTCGGCCAAGGTGTCGATGCTGGCTCGCTCCATTGATGCATTCATGAACGCCGGCTATGTCTACGTGGGCATGGATCACTTTGCACTGCCCGAGGATGCGCTGGCGGTGGCCAAGCGCCAGGGGCGGTTGCACCGTAATTTCCAGGGCTATAGCACGCAGCCTGACTGTGATCTGATTGGCCTGGGCGTATCCGCCATTGGCCGCGTCGGTGCAACGTACAGCCAGAATGTGAAGACCCTGGACGAATACTACGACGCCATCGACCATGGCCACCTGCCGGTCGTGCGGGGGCTGGCATTGACCAAGGATGATCTGGTGCGCCGCGCCGTCATCATGGCTCTGATGTGTCAGGGCGAGTTGCTGTTCGAGCCCTTGGAGCAGTCCTGGCTCATCGACTTCCGCAGTTACTTTGAAGCGGAGCTGCGGCAGCTTGAAGAAATGGCCGAGCAAGGGTTGGTCAGCATCAGTCCCGAGGGCGTCAAGGTCACAACCATGGGGTGGTTCTTTGTGCGCGGTGTGGCCATGGTATTTGACAGGTATTTACAGGCAGATAGGAACCGCGCGCGCTTTTCCCGCATCATTTGAGCCATGTTATGGGCTCTGGCATCGACGGCTTTTTTCATGGGTTTGATGGGCGGGACGCATTGTCTCGTCATGTGTGCCGCACCCTGTGCGGCTTTGACGGGGAAGGGCGCGGCGCCGGCGGGTGATACCCGGGTGGTGCGGCTGGCGCCGCAGGCTGGAACTCTGCAGCGCACGGCGGGTTTTCATCTGGGGCGGCTGATGGGCTATGGGTTCGCCGGAGCCCTGGCTGCCTGGGCGATGGACCGCCTTGCATGGCTTGGCCAAAACACCGCTGCCTTGCGTCCGGCCTGGACATTGCTGCATGTGCTGATTCTGGCCTGGGGTCTGCTGATGATGCTGCAGGCGCGTCAGCCAGCGTGGCTGGAGCATGCCGGTCGTTCGGTCTGGACGAAGGTGCGTGCTCTGGTGGCACGCCCAGGGGGACTGTTCGTCACGGGCATGGCCTGGGCGCTGTTGCCTTGTGGTTTGCTCTATACCGCTCTGCTGACTGCGGCCCTGAGCGGCAGTGTGCTGCGCGGTGCGCTGTGCATGGTGCTCTTTGGTGTGGGCAGTGGGGTTTGGTTGGTGGCGGGGCCAATTCTGTGGCGCAGTTTCCGTGCCCGCGTAAATCGCGTCGCCAGTTCCTGGGGCTCAAAGCTGGCTGGCGTTGTGCTTTTCGCCATGGGCGGCACGGCATTGTGGATGGATGTTGTGCATGGGCAACCCGCTCCCTGGTGTTTGCCCTGAAAAGACAATGTGCAACAAAGTGCTTGGCGCGTAACAGGTGATAATGTTTCAGGCACATGGGCCGTGTCGACATGTGTTTGTCGTGCCCATTACAACTGAATTGACGTGAACCAGGCTGTCCTGATTGATATCGACGCTCTGCGAGTTGGGATGTTCATCCAGCTCGAGTTGGGTTGGATCAATCATCCCTTTCCGATGAGTAGTTTCAGGCTCTCATCTCCCGACCAGATCCGCGTGTTGCGTGAGATCGGGCTTCAATCCGTGCGTTACATCCCTGCCAAAAGCACGGTAACCGCCGCAAACGCCGGGCTGCGGTCTGAAGAGGCGAGGGATGAGCCTGAGAGCGATGCCATGGTCCAAGCGGAGCTGGGTGCTGCCGATCTGTTGGCGCAATTCAATGCGCGCCAGCAGCACTGCAATCTTCGGTTTCAAGAGGCCACTCGCACCTATGCCGCAGTCTCAGCCCATGTGCGCGCTGAACCGGCGCAGGCGCGCGAGCAGGCAGAAGCGCTGATCCGAACATGTGTTTCAGATCTCCTGACGCGAGGTCCCTGCGCCGTGCATTTGCTGGCCGATGGTGTCAGCCAGCGCTCGGCAGCGCATGCGGTCAACGTGATGGTGCTGGCCTTGCTGCTTGGGCAGGCCATCGGCTTGCAGGCGCAACAGTTGCATGGTTTGGCTTTGTCTGCATTGCTGCATGATCTGGGCAAGGTGAATCTGCCAGCCCATATTGGTGAGCCGGGTGCTGCCCTGAGGGCTGCCGACATGCAGCGCTACCACAGTCATGTAGGACTGTCGGTGGAGCTGGCGCAGAACATGGCTTTGCCAAGCGATGTGCTCATTGCAATTGCGCAGCATCACGAAATGGCCGATGGCAGTGGCTACCCGCTGCATCTTGTGGCGGACGACATCAGTCGCTGGGGGCAGATTCTGGCTTTGGTCAATCGTTATGACCGGCTGTGCAATCCGCTGCACGGTGATCAGGCTTTGACGCCGCATGAGGCAGTGGCAAAGCTTTTTGCCCAGCTGCGGGGAAGTTTCGATGCGTCGGTGCTGGGTGCCTTCATACGGCTGATGGGTGTGTATCCGCCGGGCTCATTGGTGCAGCTGGTGGACGGGCGTTTGGCGGTGGTGATGGTTGTGGATCCGGCGCGTCCCCTGCGCCCTTGGGTGGTGCCGCATCAACCGGACGTGCCGCGCAGCCAGGTGGCCTTGCTGAACCTGGCGCAAACGCCCGAGCTTGGCATTCTGCGCAGCCTCAAGCCGGCGCAGTTGCCACGTGCTGCCCTTGAATATCTGTTGCCACAACCGCGTATTTGCTACTTTTTTGCGCGCGCCCTGGATTCACTTGGCGAAGGGGATGCGGCATGAATATGGGCCGGCAGCCCTTTCAAGCCATTTGGGATGGCCTGGCCCTGGCTGCCTGGCTGGTTGATGCCAAGTCTTTGCAGATCCTGCAGGCCAATGAGGCCGCGTCGCTGCTGGTCGGGCGGCGCGTGGCAGATATGGAGGGCATGCCCATCCTTGAGCTTGCGGCGACGCCAGAGGATCAGATTTTCTGGGGCCAGCCCACCACCGACATTGCTGCCGGGATCCATTCACACACCTGGGTGCGCAACATGCGCAGCCAGGCGCTGGTGCCGGTGGATCGTCGCGTGCTGGCGATTCATGCAGGCGCCAATGCAGGTGCTGCACAGTGCCTGCTGTTGACCATGCAGGATCGATCGGAGCATGAGGCCTCCCGGCTTGAGCTGGAGGCCTTGCTGTCGGAGCTGCGCGCAACCCTTGATTCAGCTGTGGATGGAGTGCTGACCTGCAATCTGAACGGGCAGATGCGGGCCTTCAACCATCGCCTGGTCGAGATATGGCAGTTGCCACACGAAATGCTGTTGCAGCGCGATGATGCGGCGATATGGACGCATATCGAAAGCCTGGTGCTCGACAGTGAGGTCTATCGCGCCGGGCGTGCTGAAATTGTGCGTGAACCGATGCGGGAGAGCCACGACATCCTTCTTCTGCGCAATGGCATGACGGTGGAGCAGCGCTCCGTGCCTCAACTCGTTCAGGGGCGGCCAGCAGGGCGGGTGTATACGTTTCGCGATATCACCAGTGACATCCAGAATCAGGCCGACCTGCGCCTGGCGGCCCGGGTGTTTGAATCGAGTCTGGATGCCGTCTTCATAGCCGATCGGCGCAACGCGATCCTGCGCATCAATCCGGCTTGTGAGAGGCTTTTAAGGGCATCCGCCGACGGGGTGGTTGGTCAATCCGTCACCACGCTGTTCGCCAGGGGAAAGGGCCGGAGCGCCTTCCTGTCCGAGGTACAACAGGGGTGGCTGCAGAACGGATTCTGGGAGGGCGAGCTGCATCTGCGCCAGCGCGACGGCGGTGACTGCAGTGTGCATTTGTCCTGGGTTGTGCTGCGCGACGCTGAGGGAGGTGACGCGCAAAGCATAGGCTTCATGCGCGATCTGACGCAGCAGCATGCGGCCAAGCGGCGCATTGAGCAGTTGGCCTACCGTGATGCGTTGACCGGGTTGCCCAACGGCCTGTTGCTGAGTGAAAGGGTGACTGCGGCCATTGAGCTGTCGCGTGCCACCGGGGACAGCTTTGCCATCCTGTGTCTGGATCTGGATCGTTTCAAGATCGTCAACGATTCACTGGGGCATCCCTTTGGCGACCGCGTGCTGAAACTGGTGGCCGAACGCCTGCAGGGTTGCCTGCGCCAGGCAGACATGCTGTGCCGCCTGGGAGGCGATGAGTTCGTCATCTACCTGCATGGCGCCGATGTCGGCATTGCCGAGGGCGTGGCGCGTCGCATGCTGGATGAATTGCAGCGCCCGTTCATGCTCGATGGCATGGGGTTTTCCATCCAGTGCAGCATCGGCGTGTCGATGTTCCCGCGCGATGGCGAGTCGCTGGACGACCTGATCAAGCAGGCCGATACGGCCATGTATCAGGTCAAGGAGCGTGGGCGCGGCAATTTTGGCTTCTATCGGCCGCAGATGAATGCCAATCTGTTGTCGCGCATGAAGCTGGAGCATGCCATGCGCCAGGCGCTGGGCTTGGGGCATATGGCTGTGCACTACCAGCCTCAGGTGGACATGGCCACGGGGCGCATTGTGGGTGCGGAGGCGTTGGCAAGGTGGACGGATCCGGAGTTTGGTGTCGTGTCGCCGGGCAGCTTTATTCCGCTGGCGGAGGAGTCCGGTTTCATCGTCAGTCTGGGTGGCTGGGTGATGGAGCAGGCCATCAAGGAGGCGGCGCACTGGATGAGCTGCGGCACGCCCTTGGTGGTGTCGGTCAATGTCTCCGCGCTCGAGTTTCGGCAGCCGGGTTTTGTCGAGCGCATCACCGCCTTGCTGACCCGTTATGGCCTGCCGGCCCAGCAGTTGGAGCTGGAACTGACGGAGAGCGTGTTGCTGCACGATGCCCAGGAAATGGAGCAGGTGCTGGCAAGCCTGACGCGCCAGGGACTCAGGCTCTCCATCGATGATTTTGGCACCGGATACTCCAGCCTGGCCTACCTGAAGAAGCTGGCCATTCACCGGCTGAAAATCGATCGGACATTTATCTGTGGCCTGCCTGATGACGAGGGTGACAGCGCCATCGTCAAGGCGGTTCTAGGCATGGGCCGGGCCCTGGGTTTCAGCGTGGTGGCGGAAGGCGTGGAGACGCAGGAACAGCGCCTTGCGCTGCACACCATGGGCTGTGAGTACTACCAGGGTTTCTTGTGCGCGCCAGCCCTGAGCGCCGCGGAATTTCGCTCCCGCGTTCTTGGCCCATCAGCCGTGGAACAAAAGCACCAGTCCAAAAGAACGCCCTGCCGCTCGCGCGCTGCCAAGCGCTGAAGACTGGGATCCGCACGGGCTGCAAAAAAAGGTGTCTGCAAATGCCACCGGGCCGTCATCCTGAACCGGGGGTTCAGGTGGGCGAGGGCAACCTGGCGTTGGGTTCATCTGACGCGAGACGATCACGCTCACCAGGCAATGTACCAAGCCCGTGCTCAGTGAGCATTGGTTCAAGGAACTATAAAGCCCGGCAGCACTGCAGACGGCTCTATTGTACTTGCTGCATCTCTTCGTGATGGCCGAGGGCGGTTGGTTACAACAGGCGCCCGTCGTCCCCCAGGGCTTCGTCCAGCCGCAGCAGCAGTTGTTCCAGGCGCTGCTCCTGTGCTGTACTGGCCTGTGGCGTCGCGGTATCTGGATCAGTGCCGGTGACCGGTGCGGGTGCGCTGCGTTGCTGGGCCGCTGCGCTTAGATCGGCGACTTCGCGGTCGGCAATTTCGAAGGCCAGGTTCAGGGCCGCCAGTACGGCAATGCGTTCCCGTGCGCGCACCTTGCCGGCGTCGCGGATGCGCGTCATGGCGGTGTCCACGCGTTCCACCGCTTCCAGCAGGCGTGACTCATGCCCATCGGGGCAGGCCAGCAAATAGCTTTGCTGCAGGATTTGAACCTCAATCTGCTTCATGGCACATCCTTGGGCGGATTGTTTTCGGGCAGGCGTTCGAGCAAGGAGTCAACCCGCGCGCGTGCCGCACTCAGACGGGACTTGAGCGAATCACGTTCCTGGGCCAGGGCCGCCACCTGCGCGGCCAGCAGGGCGTTGGTGCGCTCCAGTTCGGTGTGGCGCAGCAGCAGGCGCTCGACGCGCTCTGCAATCAGATCAATGGGGTGCGTTGTGGCCATAGAGCCGTGCATTGTAGGGCGGGGCATGCGTTTGCCGGTAAAATGCGCGCCGTTGGTGCTCGCTGCCGTGGTTCGCACGGCCGCAGTTCAACGGGAAGCAGGGAGGGGGACTTCGCCATGAAGCACACCCCGAGCCTGCGCTGCCCCCGCAACGGTCAGCGGATGAGTCGCATCCCGACTCCCCCTTCACTCACAAGCCACTGGATGCCTTGAACAAGCGTCTGGGAAGGCGATGAAGGGTGCACCGCCAGCCCGGATACCGGCCAACACAGGTGGTTGCCCAGCGTCATGAACGACGTCGGTGGCGGCTGATTACCCATTGTCGGCGGGGAGGCTGGCACGGGGTTCATTGCAGGTCTCGATTCCCTTTATGAAGCATATATCTCTATGCAACCGTGCCATCGATGCGCGCGTGGCGTTGCGCCGTTCCGCGCTGGCCCTGGCGGTTCTGGCTGTTTGTTCGGCCCAGGCCCAGGTGGCGTCAGAACCCCCCCTACAAATCGCCCAGTACCACGCGCCGGCGCTGAACGAGATGGTCGTGACCGCCACGCGCACCGAGCAGCCGCTGACCGACATCGTCGCCGACGTTTCCATTGTCGATCGTGAGACGATAGAAAACAGCGGCGCCACTGGTCTGGTCGATGTGCTGGCGCGCTTGCCGGGTGTGCAATTTGCGCGCAACGGCGGTCCGATGGGTTCGACCAGCCTGTACCTGCGCGGCGCCGAGACGCGTTTCACCGCCGTCTATATCGATGGCGTGCGCGTGGACTCGCAGGCTTCGGGCGGCGCGTCGTGGGAGGCCATTCCCCTGTCGTTGGTCGATCGCATCGAAGTGCTGCGTGGCCCGGCGGCTGCGGTTTACGGCTCGGATGCCGTGGCCGGCGTGGTGCAGATCTTCACCAAGAAGGGCGAGGCCGGTGTGTCGCCCTATGTGGGCGTGGGCAACGGCACGCACCGCACCTGGAAGGCCGAAGCCGGCGTCAGCGGCGCCAGCGGCGCCGTGGACTACGCCATTGGCCTGGCCCGCGAAGGCAGCAAGGGCTTCAGTGCCAGCACCAGGGCTACCAGCAACCCCGACCGCGACGGCTACACCAGCACGGCGGCCAACGCGCGCCTGGGCCTGCAGGTCAACCGCGCGCACCGGCTGGAGGGCACGCTGTTGTACAGCGACAGCGACAGCGGTTACGACACCAGCAAGGCTGACGACCGCAGCCTGCACCGCCTGCAGACCCTGGGCCTGGCGTGGCAGGCGCAGTGGACCGAAGCCTACAAGACGCGCTTGGCCGTGACCGATTCGCGCGACCGCTACGAGACCCAGCCCTCGCCCTATCTGACTGAGACCCAGCTGCGCGGCTACCTGTTCCAGAACGAATGGCGCCTGGGCAATCACCAGTTCACGGCAGCGCTGGAGCGCCGTGAGGACGAACTGCAGAACGCCCCCATCGACCGCAGCCGCGCGCAGAACGCCGTGGCGTTGGGCTATGGCCTGAGTGCGGGAGCGCACACCCTGCAGCTCAATGCCCGCCACGACGACGATAGTGAGTTCGGTGGCAAGAGCACTGGCAGCGCGGCCTACGGCTACGCCTTTGCCAAAGGTTGGCGCGCCACTGCCTCGCTGGGGTCGGCCTTCCGGGCGCCCACGCTGTACCAGCGCTTCAGCCTGTACGGCGACGCCTCGCTGCAGCCAGAGACCAGCCGAAACGTTGAACTGGGCCTGAAATGGGCGCAGGACGCGAGCAGCTTCTCGGCCACGGTCTATCGCAACAAGGTCAGCAACCTCATCAACTGGGTTGGCTCAACGGGCACCTGTGCGGGCAACTCCGGGCCGTTTCCCGGCTGCTACGCCAACGTCGGCAAGGCGCGCTATGAGGGCGTGACCGTGGCGGGGGTGACCCGTCTGGCTGGCGTGCAGCTGTACGCATCGCTGGACGTGCAGAACCCGAAGAACCTGGACAACGGCAAGCTGCTGGCGCGCCGCGCCAAGCGCCATGCAACCCTCGGGGCCGACACCCAGCTGGCCGGCTGGACGCTGGGCGGCGAGGTCCAGGCCAACAGCCAGCGCTGGGACGATGCGGCCAATACCAGGCGCCTGGGCGGCTATGCGCTCTTCAATCTGTACGCCAGCACCCGCCTGGCGCGTGACTACCAGGTGGTGGCGCGCATCGACAACCTGGCCGACAAGGACTACCAGGTGGCGCGCGACTACGCCACTGCCGGCCGTACCTTCTACGTCGGCCTGAAGTGGTCGCCCAAGTACTGATCGACTGATCGCACCATGCGCATTGCCGCCCGTTGCCCCGCACTGGTCATTGCCGCCTGCGCCTCCGGCCAGGGCAAGACCACCGTCACCGCCGCGCTGGCGCGCCTGCACGAGCGCCAGGGCGCCAGGGTGCGGGTGTTCAAGTGCGGGCCGGATTACCTCGACCCATACTGGCACCAGCTGGCCAGCGGCGCCGTGGTCGAGCAGCTTGATTTGTGGATGACGGGCGAGGCCGACTGCGCGGCGCGCCTGCATGCTGCTGCGCAGCAGGCGGATCTGATCCTCATCGAAGGCGTGATGGGCCTGTTTGACGGTCAGAACTCTGTTGCCGACCTGGCGCAGCGCTTTGCCATTCCCGTGCTGGCCGTGGTGGACGCCTGGGCCATGGGCGGTACGCTGGGCGCCATCGTCCATGGGCTCAAGACCTACCGCCCCGGCCTGCCCTGGGCCGGGGTGCTGGCCAACCGCGTGGCCGGCGAGGGCCACGCCAGGTTGCTGCAAGAGGGCCTGCAAGACCCCTCCGACTGGCTGGGCGCGCTGCCGCGACTGGCAGGCGCGGAGGGCGGCAAGCTGCTGCCCGAGCGCCACCTGGGCCTGGTGGCGGCGCACGAGCTGCCCGACGCCCTGCAACGACTGGATGCCACGGCCGACGCACTCGCCGCGACACCGCTGGGGCGCATGGGCAGTGCGGCGCTTGAGCGCTTTTCCGTCGATTTTGCCGCTCCGCCCCTCGCAGGGCAGATCCCGGCGCTGCTGGCAGGCCGCACCGTGGCCGTGGCGTGCGATGCGGCCTTCAGCTTCATTTACCCGGCCAATCTGCGAACCCTGGCGCAGCTGGGCGCGCGGGTGCAATGTTTCTCGCCGCTGGCGGGCGATAGCCTGCCCGCGTGCGACGCCGTCTGGCTGCCCGGTGGCTACCCCGAGCTGCACGCCGGGCGCCTGGCGGCCAACCAGGCGCTGCGCGACGATTTGCGCGCCCATCTGGCGGCGGGCAAGCCCCTGTGGGCCGAGTGCGGCGGCATGATGGCGCTGGCCGATTCCATCACCCTGCAGGACGGCGCCACCCAGCCGCTGTGGGGCCTGCTGCCCGGGCGGGTGCAGATGCAGAAGCACCTGGCGGGCCTGGGGCCGCAGCAGCTCGACCTGCCGCAGGGGCAGTTGCGCGGCCATACCTTTCACTACTCCACCTTCGACAGCGCAGCCGCCGTGGCCACGCGCACTGCGCGCCCCGGGCAGGCCGTGGCGCCCAACGTGGGCGAGGCCGTTTACCGCCAGGGCAGCCTGCGGGCGAGTTACTTTCACGCCTGGTTTGCTTCCAGCCCCGCAGCCACGGCGGCGCTGTTCGGCGCCGGGGAGGCCTGATGGACATCGCACGCACCGAGCTCATTCTGGGCGGCCAGAAAAGCGGCAAGTCGCGCCGTGCCGAGCTGCTGGCGCAAACCTGGCTGGCACAGTCTGCCGCGCACCGCGCTGTGCTGATCGCCACCGCCCAGCCCTGGGACGAGGAGATGCGCCAACGCATAGAGCGCCACCAGCAGGACCGCGCCGCGCGCGTGCCCGGCATGGCCACGCTGGAGGAGGCGCGCGACCTGGCCGGCGCCTTGCAGCGCGCCAGCCGCCCCGATACCCTGGTGGTGGTGGACTGCCTGACCCTGTGGCTGACCCATTGGTTGATGCCGGCAGATACCCAAGAATTTGAAGCAAAAAGGCCTGCAGCGCCCGACTGGCAAGCGCAACTAGCTATGTTTTTGAGAGTTATAGAGCAGCCCCCCGGCCCCGTGGTGCTGGTGGGCAACGAGATCGGCCTGGGCGTGATCCCGCTGGGGCGCGAGGTGCGCGCCTTTGTCGATGCCCTGGGTCAGCTCAACCAGCAGGTGGCGGCCGCCTGCCAGCGCGTGACGCTGATGGCCGCCGGCCTGCCGCTTGCCCTGAAAGGCGACCGCACATGAAGCCCACGCCTGTCAAACGCATTCTTATCGTCGTCGCCGTGCTGCTGGCGCTGCTGCTGCTCATGAGCAGCCTGGCGCAGGCGCAGGGCGTGCAGGTGACCGACGACCGGGGCCACACGGTGCAACTGCCCCAGCCGCCCGAGCGCATCGTCAGCCTGCTGCCCTCGCTGGCCGAGACCGTCTGCGCTCTGGGCGAATGCCGGCGCCTGGTGGGCGTGGACCGCTACACCAACTGGCCGGCCAGCGTGAACCAGCTGCCCAAGGTGGGCGGCGGGCTGGACCCGAATATCGAGGCCATCGTCGCCCTGCGCCCGGACGTGGTGCTGATGGCCACGTCCTCGCGCGCGGCCGAGCGCCTGCGCGCCCTGGGGATTGCCGTGCTGGCGCTGGAGCCCAAGACCCACGCCGACGTACAGCGCGTGCTCGACAAGGTCGGCCAGCTGCTGGGTAGTACCGACGCAAAGCGCGTGTGGCGCGAGATTGACGCCGCCGTCTCCGCCGCCGCCCAGTCGCTGCCCGCCAGCGCCCGTGGCCAGCGGGTTTATTTCGAGGTCAGCCCCGGCCCGTTCGGCGCGGGCGAGGCATCCTTCATCGGCGAGACGCTGGCGCGCCTGGGCGCGCGCAACATCCTGCCGGCCAGCCTGGGGCCCTTCCCCAAGCTCAACCCCGAATACATCGTGCGCGCCGACCCGGACCGCATCATGGTCGGCTCGCGCAGCGCCGAAGGCCTGCTCTCCCGCCCCGGCTGGGCGCAGATGCGCGCCCTGCGCCAGGGGCGGCTGTGCCGCTTCAATGCCGACGAATCCGACACCTTGATCCGTCCCGGCCCACGCATGGCCGAGGCGGCCCGCCTCATGGCCGACTGCCTGCGGGGAAAGCAGTAAATGGGGGTCAGAGTCCCATTAAAGGCCGGCTCCAATCCTGATGACCGGAATTGGGGTCAGACCCCCATGGGCTCCATCGGCCGTTCGGGGGCTCTGGGGCTGGGCCTGGCGCTGCTGGGGCTGGCCCTGGTGTTGCTGGGGCTGGGGGTGGGCAGCACCGGGCTGGAGAGCCTGCGCCCGCTGTGGTGGGGCGATGGCGTCGAGGCCGCCATGGCGCGGCAGATTGTCTGGGACATCCGCCTGCCGCGCACCCTGGGCGCCTGGGCCGCGGGGGCCCTGCTGGGGCTGGCGGGCGCGGTGGCGCAGGGGCTGTTTCGTAACCCACTGGCCGACCCCTATCTGCTGGGCAGCGCCTCGGGTGCGTCGCTGGGCGTGGCGGCGGCGCTGGCGCTGATGGGGGGGGCGGGCGGCATGCTGGGCGCCTCGCAGGCGGGGCTCTCGGTGTCCGTGTATTCCGCACACTGGCTGGTGCGCCTGGGTCTGACGGGCGCGGCCTTCGTCGGCGCCGTGGCTGCCGTGCTGCTGACGCTGGCGTTGGCGCGCGGCGTGCAGCACACGCTGCGCCTGCTGCTCGCCGGGGTGGTGGTGGGCGTGGTGCTGGGCGCGTGTACCTCATTGATCCTGCTGATCTCGCCCGACTCGCTGCAGGCCATGCAGGGCTTTCTGCTTGGTTCGACCGGCTTTGTCGGCTGGACTTCGTGCCTGCTGCTGCTGGCGGTGTGGCTGCCCTGCCTGGCGGCAGCCGGGCTGCTGTCGCGCACGCTCGATGCCCTGGCCCTGGGCGAGGCCACAGCCGCCAGCCTGGGCCTGCGCCTGCCGCCGCTGCGCGCCGCCCTGGTGGCCGTGCTGGCCCTGGCCACGGGCACGGCGGTGGCGCAGACCGGGCTGATCGCCTTCGTCGGGCTGGCGGCGCCGCACCTGGTGCGCGCCGTGGTCAGCGTGCCGCACGGGCGCCTGATGGCCCTGGCCAGCCTGATGGGTGGCGCGCTGCTGGCCGCGGCCGACCTGCTGGCGCGCGGCCTGCTGGCGCCGCAGGAGCTGCCTGTGGGTGTGCTCACCGCCGTGCTGGGCGGGGGCTACCTGCTGTGGCTGATGCACCGCAGGACTGTGCTATGAACACCCCCCCGAGTCGCTTCGTGCCTTCCTTGCAGCGCTGCGCGCAGCGGGAGGGAGGACGCCACCAGCGCGGCGGGGCGGCCCTTGCGCGGTGGCCGCTGGCTTGGGCCATGCCTGCGCAGCGCCAGCGCCCCATGCACAGCTTGTGGGGTGTGCAATGAATGATATAAAAACAATAGCTATTAGCGCTTGTCAGATAAGCGCTGGAGCCGGAAAAGATGCTGTGCTTCAGCGGCTCGACCTGCCGTTGCCTGCTGGGCGCTGGAGCTGCATCGTCGGCCCCAATGGCGCCGGCAAGTCCACGCTGCTCAAGGCCCTGGCCGGGTTGCTGCCTCTGCGCGCCGGGCGGGTCGAGCTGCTGGGGCGTGACCTGCATGCCTGGCCGCGGCGCGAGCGCGCGCGGCAGCTCGCCTGGCTGGGCCAGAACGAGGCCGCCGCCGACGACCTGACGGTGTACGACGTGGCCATGCTTGGGCGCCTGCCGCACCAGGGCTTTCTGCAGCCCGCCAGCGACCAGGACCGCGCCGCCGTGGAGCAGGCGCTGCGCGCCACCCAGGCCTGGGACTGGCGCACGCGCGCGCTCGGCCAGCTCTCAGGCGGCGAGCGCCAGCGCGTGCTGCTGGCGCGCGCCCTGGCGGTGCAGGCGCAGGTGCTGCTGATGGACGAGCCCCTGGCCAATCTGGACCCGCCGCACCAGGCCGACTGGCTGGCGCTGGTGCGCGCCCTGGTGGCGCAGGGCCGCACCGTGGTCAGCGTGCTGCACGAGGTGGGCATGGCGCTGCACGCCGACGAGCTGGTGGTGATGCAGGCGGGTTGCATCGCCCACCAGGGCGCCAGCATCGACCCCGCCACGCACCGCGCGGTGCAGGCCGTGTTTGACCAGCGCATTGCCATCCATGCCCTCCAGGGGCAGTGGGTGGCGCTGCCGTGTTGATTTTTTTGTTGATGGATGAACCCAAGGAGAAGTGCCATGCATATCGAACCCGGACTGGTTGACGCCAGCAAGATTTTTCTCAGCTACGCCACTGGCGCCGCGGCCCTTGGCTATAGCGCCAGGCTGGCGCTGGACATGCTACGCAAGGAAGGCGCTGGCGCGCTGCTGCTGCGCAGCCTGGTCGCGACGGCGCTGGTGTTCGCATCGTTTGAGATCCTGCCGCACCACCCGGTGGGCGTGTCCGAGGTGCATTTGATCTTGGGCACCACGCTGCTCCTGATGCTGGGCGCCGCCCCCGCCGCCATCGGCCTGGCTGCCGGCCTGCTGGTGCAAAGCCTGTTCTTTGCCCCGCAAGACCTGCCCCAGTACGGCATGAACGTCACCACGCTGCTGGTGCCGCTGTTTGCCACCGCCGCGCTGGCGCGGCGCATCATCCCGCGCGCCACCGCCTACGTTGACCTGACTTATACGCAAACGCTCAAGCTGTCGCTGGCCTACCAGGGCGGCATCGTTGCCTGGGTGGCCTTCTGGGCGCTGTACGGCCAGGGCGTGGGCGCTGGCAATCTGCAGAGCATTGCCAGCTTTGGCGCCGCCTACATGGGCGTGGTGCTGCTCGAGCCGCTGGTGGACCTGGCCGTGCTGGCCGGTGCCAAGGCGCTGCGTGGCCTGCAGGGCAGCGCGCTGCTGCAAAGCCGCGTGTACAGCGCGGTGTGATCTTCTCCCTCCCCCTCTGGGGGAGGGCGGGGTGGGGGCCTGTCTGTGGCGCCCCGCAAGCCCCCATCCCCACCTTCCCCCAAAGGGGGAAGGAGTCCATACAGCAACTCCCCATTGAGTCCCATGGAAATCGAAACCCCTCCCATTCACCGCGACACCCCCAAGCCCCAGGGCGAGCGCCGTGGCCTGGTGCTGGTGCACACCGGCAACGGCAAGGGCAAGAGCACGGCGGCCTTCGGCCTGGCGCTGCGTGCGCACGGGCGCGGCAAGGCCGTCAAGGTGTATCAGTTCATGAAGGTGCCGTCGGCGCGCTTTGGCGAGCACCGGTTGTTCGAGCAGCTGGGCATCCCCATCGAGGGCCTGGGCGACGGCTTCAGCTGGAAGAGCCGCGACCTGGACCATTCTGCCGCCCTGGCGCAGGACGGCTGGGCCAAGGCCGAGGCGGCGATCCGCTCGGGCGATTTCTTCATGGTGGTGCTCGACGAGATCATGTACCCGCTGCGCTACGGCTGGGTGCAGCTTGGCGATGTGCTGGCCTGCCTGCGCGAGCGCCCCGGCCATGTGCATGTGGTGCTGACCGGGCGCGGCGCGCCGGCTGAACTGGTCGATCTGGCCGACACCGTGACCGAGATGACTCTCATCAAGCACCACTTCCAGGCCGGCGTTCCGGCGCAGCGCGGCATAGAAGACTGATGACCTGCCCATCCCTAACGCAGCGCCACAAAGTGCCGGCGCTGGCTTTGCTGTGCGCGCTGGCCACGCCAGGCCAGGCGCAGGAGCGCATCGTCACCGTTGCGCCCTCGCTCACCGAGTCGGTCTGCGCCCTGGGCCACTGCGGCCAGATCGTCGGCACCGACCGTTATTCCACCGGGCCGGGTGCCATTGGGCACCTGCCCAAGGTCGGCGGCCTGGCCGATGCGTCGATAGAGCGCATCGTCGCCCTGCGGCCGGACCTGGTGCTGCTGGGCCCGCGCTCGCGCATTGCCGAGCGCCTGGCGCAGCTGGGCATTGCCGTGCAAACCCACAACGTGCGCACCCACGCCGAGCAAAAAGCCATGCTGCGCGCACTGGGCCGCACGCTGGGCGAGCAGGCCCGCGCCGAGATGCTGATTGCCCAGGTTGAGCGTGAGCTGGACGCCGCCGCCGCGCGCCTGCCAGGCAGCCTGCGCGGGCGCAGCGTGTACGTCGAGATTGGCCTGGGCCCCAAGGCGGCCAGCGAGGCCACCTTCATCGGCGAGACCCTGGCGCGCCTGGGCCTGGTGAACATCATCGGCCGCGAGCAGGGCTTCTTCCCGCAGGTCAACCCCGAGTACATCGTGCGCCGCGCGCCCGACCTCATCGTCGGCCCCGCTGCGCTGCTGGCCAATCTGCACCAGCGCCCTGGCTGGGAGCGCTTGAGCGCCGCGCGCCGCCAGCAGGTCTGCGCGCTCGACCCCGAGCGCATGGCGCTGCTGGAGCGCCCCGGCCCGCGCCTGGGCGAGGCCGCGCACATGCTGGTCGATTGCCTGCTGGCCTTGCCGGGCGTGCGCAGCTGATGCCAAGCGGGCGCTGCGGCCTTGCTCCCTCCCCCTCTGGGCTTGTGTATGCACACAACTTCTGAAAGCGCATGGCAGTTACTTGACGCGGGTTTTGGCTCCTTCCCCCCCGGGGGAAGGTTGGGATGGGGGCCGGGAGCGCCGGCATCTTGCCGGCATGAGCACGCGAGTGTCGCCGGCCCCCACCCCAGCCCTCCCCCGAAAGGGGAGGGAGAAACAGCCGGAAATCCCCGTTGATGTTGCGTGACGCGCTATCAAAAAGATGTGTGCATACAGAAGCCCCCTCTGGGGGAGGGCTGGGGTGGGGGCCAGCGACGCTCGCGCCGGCATGCAGCCCCCATCCCCACCTTCCCTCAGCGGGGGAAGGAGTCGCCCCCCATTTCTGATTCAAGGAGTTTTTATGCAAATCCGCAAAATCCCCGCCACCATCGTCACCGGCTTTCTCGGCGCCGGCAAAACCACGCTGCTGCGCCATATCCTGGCCAACGCCAATGGCCGGCGCATAGCGGTCATCGTCAACGAGTTTGGCGCCCTGGGCATCGACGGCGAGCTGCTGCGCGCCTGCGGCGTGGGCTGCGATGAGACTGGTGCCGACAACGGCCAGCTGTTCGAGCTGGCCAACGGCTGCCTGTGCTGCACGGTGCAGGAAGAATTTGCCCCGGTGATGGAGCAGCTGGCGGCGCGGCGCGGCGAGATCGACCATTTGGTCATCGAGACCTCGGGTCTGGCGTTACCCAAACCCCTGGTGCAGGCCTTCCAGTGGCCGCAAATCCGCAACGCCTTTACCGTGGATGCGGTCGTCACCGTGGTGGACGCGCCCGCCGTGCTGGCCGGCCAGTTTGCCGAAGACCCCGTGGCCGTGGACGCCCAGCGCCGTGCCGACGACAACCTGGATCACGAGTCGCCGCTGGCCGAGCTGTTTGAAGACCAGCTGGCCACCGCCGACCTGGTGGTGCTCAACAAAATTGAAGGGCTGGACGGCGCTGCGATCGCCCAGGTTGAGGCCATCGTGCGCGCCGAGACGCCCGCCGGCGTGCAGCTGGTGCACTCCACCGAAGGCCGCGTCGCCCCCGAGGTGCTGCTGGGCCAGGGCCGTGCGGTGGAGGACTTGATCGATGCGCGCCACACCCACCACGACGCGGAAGAAGACCACGACCACGATGCCTTCGACTCGGTCGCCGTCGATCTGCAGGTGGCAGACCGCCAGCGCCTGTTGGCCGCGCTGGCCGCATTGACGCAGCGCCACGAGATCTACCGCGTCAAGGGCTTTGTCGCCCTGCCGGGCGCGGCCATGCGCTTGCTGGTGCAGGGCGTTGGGCAGCGCTTCGACAGCCACTTCGACCGTCCCTGGGGCGCGGCCGAGGCGCGCGCCACGCGCCTGGTGCTGATCGGCGATCACCTGGACGCCGCCGCCTTGCAGGCCGAGCTGCAGGCGCAACTGGACGCAGTGGCGGCCTGACATGCATTTGCTCTCCACCCGCCCCGGCGGCTACGTGGACGACGGCGGCCAGGGCGTGGTGCGCGTGGCGCAGACGCCCGGCGACATCGTCATCCTGTCGGCGGCCGACACCACGCTGTCGCTGCTGTCCGAGGCGGCTGCGCGCCTGCCGGATGGATTCCCGAGCGTGCGCCTGGCCAATCTGATGTGGCTGCGCCAGCCGGCGTCGGTGGACATGTACATCGACGACGTGCTGCAGCACGCCCGCGCCATCGTCATAGACCACCTGGGCGCGGCCAGCGACTGGGCCTACGTGGTCGAACAGGTGCAGGCCCTGGCCTTGCGGCGCGGCCTGTGGGTGGCGTTTTTTTCGGGGGACAACCAGCCCGACGAGCAGCTGATTCGCCGCAGCACGGCGCAGGCGGCGGACTGCGACCAGCTCTGGCGCTGCCTGCGCGAGGGCGGGGCCGACAACGCCCAGGGTTTTTACGCGCTGATCGCCCACGCCGCCCTGGGCCTGGGCCAGCGCCCGCCGCCCGCCCAGCCGCTGCCCGCCGTGCTGCCCTATGCGCCGGCGCAAACGCTGGTGCAGCACCCCGGCGCGCCGCTGGCGCTGCTGCTGTTCTACCGGGCGCACGCCCAGTCGGGCAACACGGCGGTGTTCGACGCGCTGCTGGCGCAGCTTTCGGCCCAGGGCCTCAATACCCTGGCGCTGGCGATTGATTCGCTCAAAACCCCCGACACGCTGGCCACGGTGCAGCAACTGGCGCACGAGCGCGGCGTGGATGTGGTGCTCAACGCCACCAGCTTTGCCATCGTCTCGCTGGCCGCCGATGGTGCGGAGCCGGCCGCGCCGGTGCTGCTGGCGGGCGACGCGCCGGTGCTGCAGCTCATCACCGCCGGCGGCACGCGCGAGCAGTGGCAGGATGACCCGCACGGCCTCACGCCGCGCGACCTGGCCATGCATGTGGTGCTGCCCGAGGTGGACGGCCGCATCACCACGCGCGCCATCAGCTTCAAGGGCCTGGCGCGCCGTTGCGAGCGCACCGAGGTGGACGTGGTGCGCTACGAGCCCGAGGGCGAGCGCATCGCCTTCGTCGCCGAACTGGCGCGGCGCTGGTGCGCGCTGCGGCACAAAAGCGCCACCGACAAGCGCCTGGCGCTGATCCTGGCCAACTACCCCAACGACGACGCGCGCCTGGCCAACGGCGTGGGGCTGGACACACCGGCATCCACGCTGGCGATACTCGCCGCGCTGCAGGGCGCGGGCTACGACCTGGGCGCGGCCCCGCTGCCGCCCAGCAGCGACGCGCTGATGCACGCCCTGGTGGCGGGCGTGACCAACGACCATGCCGCCAACCCCGCCCGCCCGGCGCTGCAAAGCCTGGCGCTGGCGGACTACCTGGCCGACTTTGCCCAGCTCACGCCCGAGAGCCAGGCAGCGGTAACGCAGCTGTGGGGCGCGCCCGAGCAAGACCCCATGGTGCGTTCCGGCCGCTTCATGGTGGCTGGCCTGCGCCTGGGCAAGGTCTTCATCGGCGTGCAGCCCGCGCGCGGGCGTGACCTGGACCTGCTGGCCAGCTACCACGACGCCGACCTGGTGCCGCCGCATGGCTACCTGGCGTTCTACTTCTGGCTGCGCCGGGCCTTTGCGGTGGATGCCGTGGTGCATGTCGGCAAGCACGGCAACCTGGAATGGCTGCCGGGCAAGAGCGTGGCCCTGGGCGCGGCCTGCTGGCCCGATGCGCTGTTGGGGCCGCTGCCGCACCTCTACCCCTTCATCGTCAACGACCCCGGCGAGGGCAGCCAGGCCAAGCGGCGCAGCCAGGCCGTCATCATCGACCACCTGATGCCGCCGCTGACGCGCGCCGAGAGCTACGGGCCCTTGCTCGATCTTGAGCGCAGCATGGACGAGTATTACGACGCGCTGCAGCTCGACCCGCGCCGCGCGCGCCACCTGCGCGGCGTGATGCTGCAGCAGGTGATTGCCGCCCAGCTGCACCTGGAGCTGGGCTTTGCCGCTCCCGCCACCGACGACGAGCGCGAGGCGCTGCTCGCGCGCCTGGACGCCTACCTGTGCGAGATCAAGGAGTCGCAGATCCGCGACGGCCTGCACATCCTGGGCCAATCGCCCCAGGGCCGCCAGCGTACCGACACCCTGGTGGCGCTGGCGCGCGTGGCATCGGGCCAGGGGGCGGGGCAGGGCGGCCTGCTGGCGGCGCTGGCGCAAGACCTGGGGCTGGCGGGGTTCGACCCACTTACGCCCGACTGGGCCGCACCCTGGGCCGGGCCGCGTCCCGCCGTGCTGGCGCAGATCAGCGACGCCCCCTGGCGCCACGCCGGCCACACGCGCGAGCGCCTGGAGCTGCTCGCCAACGCCCTGGTGGCGGCGCATGGCCACGCGGCAGCCCCCGCGCCCGACGCGCAGGCCTGGCCGCAGACCGCCGCCGTGCTGATGCGCCTGCGCCAGCAGCTGGCGCCGCGCCTGGACGCCAGCGGCGCCAACGAGATGCGCCAGCTGCTGCGTGGACTGGACGGGCGCTTCGTGCCCGCCGGCCCCAGCGGCGCGCCGTCCCGCGGGCGGCCTGACGTGCTGCCCACCGGGCGCAATTTCTATTCGGTGGACACGCGCGCCGTGCCCACCCCTACCGCCTGGCACATGGGCCGGCTGGCGGCCGAGCGGGTGATAGAACGCCACTTGCAGGACCATGGCGCCTACCCCGAGTCGGTGGGCCTGTCGGTCTGGGGCACGGCCACCATGCGCTCGGGCGGCGAGGACATCGCCCAGGCCCTGGCCCTGCTGGGCGTGCGTCCCCAATGGGCACCGGGCAGCAACCGCGTGAGCGACGTCGAGGTGCTGCCGACCAGCGTGCTGGGCCGCCCGCGGGTGGACGTGACGCTGCGCGTCTCGGGCTTCTTCCGCGACGCTTTTCCCAACGTCATCGACCTGTTCGACACGGCTGTGCAGGCCGTCGCGCGCGTGCCGCTGGATGACGAAAGCGACGCCATGAACCCCGTGCGCGTGCGCGTGCGCCGCGAGGCCCAGCAGGCGGTGGCGCAGGGCGTGGCGCTGGACGCCGCGCTGCGCCAGGCCAGCTGGCGCGTCTTTGGCCCGCGCCCCGGCGGCTATGGCGCCGGGCTGCAGGAGCTGATCGCCAGCGGCCGCTGGAAAGAGCGCGCTGACTTGGGCGCGGCTTATCTGCGCGCCGGTAGCTTTGCCTACGGCCAGGATGCCCACGGCGTGGCCGCGCGCGCGGCGTTTGAGCAGCGCCTGTCGGGCGTGCAGGCGGTGCTGCACAACCAGGACAACCGCGAGCACGACATCCTCGACTCCGACGACTACTACCAGTTCCACGGCGGCATGGGCGCGGCCGTGGAGGCGCTGACCGGCGCGCAGCCGGCGCTCTACCACGGCGACCTGAGCGTGCCCGGCGCGCCGCGCATCCGCCCCTTGAGCGAGGAGCTGGCACGCGTGGTGCGCGCGCGCGCCGTCAACCCCAAGTGGCTGGATGGCGTCAAACGCCATGGCTACAAGGGCGCGTTCGAGATCGCCGCCACGGTGGACTACCTGTTCGCCTTCGACGCCACCAGCGGCGTGGTGGCCGATCACCAATACGCGCTGATCGCCAACGCCTATGTGCATGACGACGACACCCGGCAGTTTCTGCAGCAGCACAACCCCCAGGCCCTGCGCGCCATCGCCGAGCGGCTGCTCGAAGCCATGGCCCGGGGTTTGTGGCAGGAGCCGGGCGACCAGCGTGCGCTGATCCAGCAGCAGCTGCTGGCGCTGGAGCAGCGGCTGGAGGGTTCGGATCATGATTAAAAACGGCCGCAGCGCCCGTCAGTAAAGCGAAAGCAGCTATCAAAATGATAAAACTTTCCCCGGCTGAGCTTCTACCAGCATCGGATGATTCCACCGTTGCTGGCCCTCACCCCCACCCTCTCCCAGAGGGAGAGGGCGTAAAACCGGCGCAGCCGATCGCCCTCGCCCCTTTGGGGAGGGGTGAGGGGCCGCCCGCCATGTCCACCAGCCCCAGCTTCCCCTTCACCGCCCTGGTCGCCCAGGAGCAGCTGCAACGCGCGCTGTTGCTCGCCGCCATCGACCCTGCCATAGGCGGCGTGCTCATCGCCGGGCCGCGTGGCACGGCCAAGTCCACGGCGGCGCGCGCGCTGGCGGCGCTGCTGCCGGGCGCGCCCTTTGTCACCCTGCCGCTGGCGGCCAGCCTGGAGCAGCTGGTGGGCACGCTGAACCTGCAGGACGCGCTGCAGAACGGCCAGGTCAGCCTGCAGCCCGGCCTGTTGGCGCGCGCGCATGGCGGCGTGCTGTATGTCGATGAGGTCAACCTGCTACCCGACGCGCTGGTCGATGCGCTGCTGGACGCAGCCGCCAGCGGCGTCAACACCGTTGAGCGCGACGGCATCTCTGAGCGTCACGCGGCGCGCTTCGTGCTGGTGGGCACCATGAACCCCGAGGAGGGCGAACTGCGCCCGCAGCTGCTCGACCGCTTTGGCCTGGCGCTGACCTTGGCCAACCCGCAGGACGCGGCCACGCGCAGCGCCATCGTGCGTGCGCGCCTGGCCTTCGAGGCCAACCCAGAGGCCCTGCTGGCTGCGCACCACGATGCGCTGGCGCAGCTGGGTCAGCGCATAGAAGCCGCGCGCGCACGCCTGGCGCAGCTGGCCTGGAGCGACGCCGTGCTGGCCCGCGCCGCCGAGCTGGCCCTCGCAGCCGGCGTGGACGGCCTGCGCGCCGACCTGGTCATGCTGCGCGCCGCCCGCGCCCTGGCGGCGCTGCAGGCGCGCCCGCAGGTGCTGCCTGAAGACGTGGACGCCGTGGCCGATCTGGCCCTGGCGCACCGGCGCGCAGACGCGCAGCCACAGGCCCAGGCCCAGTCACCCCAACCCGCACAGCAGCCGCCATCGCAACCGCCATCGCAGACCGCAGCATCTCAGGGCGGGCAGGCGAGCCCCACGGGCGACTGGGGCGCGCTGCCGCCCCGGCCGGCGCCCATGGTGCGCGTGGTCAACACCGGAGGGCTGGCGCCAAAAAAAGCCTGAGCCACTCCAGGCCCGGCGCTGCACAGGCGCAGGGCGCCTGGCGGTGGCGCAGCCCCCCACGCAGTGCGGCGCTGCCCCGGCCCGGCTTGGCGCGGGCGGCCGGGCAGGGCAGGCAGATCGACTGGCCGCACACCCTGCGAGTCAAAGGGCCGCAGGCGCTGCAGAGCGGCCATTTGCGACGGCGCGCGGTGCCGCAGCGCCCAAGCCGGCTGCACCTTATCGTGCTCGACACTTCGGGCTCCATGCAGCGCGGCGCCCGCCTGGCGCTGGCCAAGGGCTACACCGCGCGCCTGATCGAGCAGGCCGCGCGCGCGGGCGAGCATGTGGCGCTGCTGGCCTTTGGCGGCCAGGGCGTGCAGTTGTTGCTGCCGCCCGGCCCGGCGCGCGCATCGGGGGCGGGGCGGGTGCGGCCGCTTGCCGGCGGCGGCGGCACGCCGCTGGCGGCCGCCCTGGCGCAGGCCGATCGCCTGGCCGCCCAGGCGCTGCGCCGGGGCGTGGGCGGGGCCTGCCTGTGGCTGCTGACCGACGGCCGCACGCTGGCATCGCCGCCCGCGCCGCAGATCGCACAGCAGGTGATCGTGGACTTTGACGACCCGCTGCGCCCCGCCGGCCGCTGCCCGGCCTGGGCCGCAGCCTGGGGGGCGGACTACCGCTTGCCGGCTTGATGTTTTGCTGTTTTTTTCAAGAAAGGATCTTCATGCGCAACCTTCTCCATTTGCCTCGGCAGTTGCCGTTGCACTCCCTGGCGCTGGCCGTCTCTGGCCTGGCGTTTTCCGTTCAGGCCCAGGAGGGCGCCACCCTGCCCACCGTGCAGGTGCGCGCCGAGCCCACCCCGGCCGGCAGCAGCCTGGCGCTGGACGAGCCCTCTGCCACCGGCTCGCGCCTGGGGCTGACGGCACGA
The DNA here is from genome assembly GCF_033100095.1 of Diaphorobacter limosus. Classification (NCBI taxonomy): domain Bacteria; kingdom Pseudomonadati; phylum Pseudomonadota; class Betaproteobacteria; order Burkholderiales; family Comamonadaceae; genus Diaphorobacter; species Diaphorobacter limosus. The sequence continues at coordinate 3,836,382 of NZ_CP136921.1, forward strand.
GAAACCCCGGCCAGCGTCAGCAGCCTGGGGGCCGCCGACATCGCCGAGCGTGCGCTGACCCGTGCCCAGGACGTGGCCGTGCGCATGCCCGGCATCACCGAATCGCCCGCGCCCGGCAATGGCGGTACGTCATTGGCAGCGCGCGGCTTCAGCGGCCACAACTCGGTGGCGCAAATGGTCGATGGCACACGCCTCATCGTCGCCTCGGGCACCATCACCTACCCGTTCTCCACCTGGCCCATGGAGTCGGTGCAGGTGCTGCGCGGCCCGGCATCGGTGCTGTATGGCGACGGCGCCATCGGTGCGGTGGTCAACTACATCACCAAGCAGCCGCGCTTTGACAAGACCGAGCGCGAGGCCTTCGTCGCCGCCGGCTCTTACGGCGCCGTGCAGGGCGGCATCGGCCTGCGTGGCCCGATCAACGACACGCTGGCTTACTCGGTCTATCTGGATGCAGAGCGCAGCGACGGCTACCGCCGCTTCATGGACGTGCAGCGCCGCAATTACGCCCTGGCGCTGACGGCGCGCGCCAGCCGCGACCTGACGGCCACGCTGTCGCTGGACGGTGGCGTGAACGACGATGCGCGTTACTTTGGCACGCCGCTCAAGAATGGCCAGCTCGACAAGCGCGTGCGCCGCACCAACTACAACGTTGCCGACTCGGTGGTCAAGTACGACGACCGCATGTGGCGCCTGAAGGTGGACTACCAGGCCGCGCCGGGCCTGCGCCTGCGCAACGAGACCTACCACCTGAGCACCGACCGCCATTGGCGCAACGCCGAGAGCTACGCCTTCAACGCCGCCGGCACGCAGGTGCTGCGCAGCGACTACCTGGAGATCCTGCACGACCAGACCCAGACCGGCAACCGCCTGGACGCCACCATCGATGGCCACCTGGGCGGCATGAAGAGCCGCGTGATCGTCGGTCTGGACTGGTACCGCACGCATCTGCTGCACACCAACAACTCGCCATATGGCGGCGCGAGCAGCGTTGACCCGTTCGTGTTTGATGCCGGGCAGTTCATCAGCCCCGTGGCCACCACCCTGGGGCGCGATTCGACCCTGCGCACCACGGCGCTGTTTACCGAAGGCGTGCTGGATGTGTCGCCCACCTGGAAGCTGGTGGCCGGCCTGCGCAGCGACCGCATGGAGCTTGACACCACCGACGTGCGCCGGAGTCTGCAGCAGGGCAAGAAGTACGACCCCCTCACCGGTCGCCTGGGCGCGGTGTGGTCGCCCAGCAGCACGCTGTCGCTGTATGGCCAGTTTGCCACCGGCACCGATCCGCTCTCGGGCGCGCTGTCGCTGCCGGGCGGGGGGGATAAGTTTGACCTGACCAAAGGCCGCCAGGTGGAGCTGGGCGCCAAGGGCGCGCTGCCCGAGCTGCGCGGTGAGTGGACGGTGGCGCTGTACAAGATCGAGAAGCGCAACCTGCTCTCGCGCGACGCAAACGACCCCACCATCACCCAGCAGATCGGCCAGCAGTCCTCCACCGGCCTGGAGCTGGCCTTTGCCGCCGAGCCCGTGCGCGGCTGGACCATAGACGCCAACGCCGCCCTGCTGCGCGCGCGCTACGACGACTACCAGGAGCTGGTGTCGGGCCAACTGGTCTCGCGCAGCGGCAACACGCCCACCGGCGTGCCCGAGCGCACCCTCAACGTCTGGACCGCCTGGCGCTTTGCGCCGCAGTGGCGCCTGGGCCTGGGCCTGCGCTACGTGGGTGAGCGCCAGGGCAACACCGCCAATACGACCAAGCTGCCCGCCTACACGGTGTGGGACGCGGGCCTGGGCTACGAGCCCACGCGCCAGCTGCAGCTGGGCCTGTCGGTGAAGAACCTGGCCGACCGCGACTACGCTGTTTCGGGCCAGGCCGGCAGAACCTGGCTGCTGGGCGCGCCGCGCACCGTGATGCTGACGCTGCGAACGCAGTTCTGAAATGAATCACCCCCCTGTGCCGCTGCGCGGCGGGGCTGCCCTTGCGCGGTGGCCCACGCTGGGGCCGCGCCAGTTTCATGGGCCGTGGGTGGCGCGCAGCGCCATGGATAACTGAAATGAAAAAGACGCTGATTTGGCTGCACAAGTGGCTGGGCGTGGTGCTGGCGCTGTTCTTCCTGATGTGGTTTGCCAGCGGGGTGGTGCTGTATTACGTGCCCTTTCCCAACCTGACGCAGACCGAGCGCCTGGCCGGCCTGGCGCCGCTGCAGCTGCCTGGGGGGTGCTGCCTTGCCGCACCGGATGCGGCCGCACGCGCCGGCCTGGCCGCGCCCCGGCTGGAGCAGGCGCGCCTGGGGATGCTGGGCACGCGCCCGGTGTGGCGCCTGAGCGCGGCCGGCGAGGGCGGGGCGCCGCGCTGGCATGTCATTGACGCCGTCCACGGGAAGCTGCTGGCGCCACTCGATACCGCGCAGGCGGTGCAGCTGGCCGAGGCCTTCAGCGGCCGCAGCGCCCTGGGCAGCGAATGGCTGGAGCGCGACCAGTGGACCGTGCCGCAAGGCCTGGACGCGCACCGCCCGCTGCTCAAGGTGCGCCTTGCGGGCGACGATGGCCTGGAGCTGTACGTGTCACCCGGCGCCGCAGAGGTGGTGCGCGATACACGCCGCGCCGAGCGCTTCTGGAACTGGCTGGGCGCCGTGCCGCACTGGATTTACCCGACCGTGTTGCGCATGTTTCCGGCCGCGTGGCACCAGGTGGTGGTGTGGCTGTCGATACCCGCCGTGCTGCTGGCCGCCACCGGGCTGGTGCTGGGTGTGTGGCAGCTGTTCTTGAACAAGAGCCGCTGGATTCCCTACCGCAAACCCTGGTGGCGCTGGCACCACATCACCGGACTGGTGGCTGGGGTGTTTACCTTCACCTGGATGTTGTCCGGTCTGCTGTCCATGGGGCCGTTCGGCGTTTTTGACGGCACCCGGCTGGAGCTGCGGGCGCGTGCGCTGTGGGCCGGGGCTGCCCCGGTGCTGACACGCGGCCCGGCCGCCGCCACGGCGCTGGCGCAGGCCGCCGGCCTGACGCCGCTGGAGCTGGACATGCAGCAGGTCGCCGGCCAAGCCTGGTGGCGCGTGCAGGGGCGCCTGGCCGATGGCGCCTTGGCCCAGCGCCTGGTGCGCGCCGACGACGGCGCCAGTAGTGCAGTCAGTAGTGCAACCGATGGTGCGGCCGTGCGCGCGGCCCTGCCCGACGCTGCCGTGCTGCAGGCGCTGGCCGCCATGCGCCCGCAACTGCCGCCGCCGCAGATCGCGCAGCTGGCGCAGTACGACGACGCCTACTACGCACGCACCCAGGACATCGACGCCCTGGCGCGGCGCCCGCTGCCCGTGTGGCGCGCGCACTGGCCGCAGGACGGCATCACGGTCTATGCCGACCCTGCCAGCGCGCGCATCGTCATGCAGGCCGACAACCGCACGCCCTACAAACGCTGGCTCTACCACGGCCTGCACAGCCTGGACTTCGCGCCGCTGCTGGCACGCCCGCTGCTGCGCGAAGCGCTGGTCGTGGGGCTGTCGCTGCTTGGGGTGGCGCTGTGCGTCACATCCTGCGTGCTGGCCTGGCGCGTGCTGGTGCCAAAGCGCCGGCGCCAGCGGCCATCGGGGGTGGCGAGGGCTGGGGCGACAATCGCGGCCCAGGAAGCCTGAACCATGACGCTGCACTCCTGCACCTTCACCACCCCCTTGGGCGACATGCTGGCTGTGGCGTCGCCGGCCGGCCTGTGCCTGCTTGAATTCGTCGGCCAGAAGGGCCTGGAGCGTGAACTGGCCCAGGTGCAGGCGGCGCGCGGCACGGCCGTGCAGGCGGGCGCCAGCCCCATCCTGGCCCAGACCCGGGCCGAGGTGGCCGAATACTTTGCCGGGCGGCGCCAGGGTTTTGGCGTGGCGCTCGATCTTGTGGGCACCGCCTTTCAGCTGGCCGCCTGGCAGGCGCTGCTGGCCATTCCCCACGGCCAGACGCGCAGTTATGCGCAGCAGGCCCGCTCCATAGGCCAACCCACGGCCACGCGCGCCGTGGCGGCGGCCAACGGCGCCAACAAGGTGTCCATCATCGTGCCCTGCCACCGCGTGATCGGCAGCAACGGCAGCCTGACCGGCTTTGGCGGCGGCCTGGCGCGCAAGCAGGCCCTGCTGGCACTGGAAGGCCGGGCGCAACAACAGGATTTACATGGCATCTGACACCCCACCCACGGCCCAGGCCTACGGCGCACAAGAGCGCGCCGCCATCTACCGCGCCATCGACGAGCGGCGCGACATGCGCCACTTCGCCGGCGGCAGCGTGGCGCCCGAGGTGCTCACGCGCCTGCTCACCGCCGCGCACCACGCGCCCAGCGTCGGCTTCATGCAGCCCTGGCGCTTCATCCGCGTGCGCAGCCGCGCCCTGCGCGAGCAGCTCCATGCCTGTGTCGAGGTGGAGCGCCAGCGCACGGCCGACGCCCTGGGCGAGCGCCGCGATGGCTTTTTGCAGCTCAAGGTCGAAGGCCTGCTCGATGCCGCCGAGGTCTTTGCCGTGGCCCTGGCCGATGGGCGCGAGGCCCATGTGTTCGGCCGTCGCACCCTGCCCGAGATGGATCTGGCCTCGGTCGCCTGCGCTATCCAGAACCTGTGGCTGGCGGCGCGCGCCGAGGGGCTGGGCATGGGCTGGGTGTCCTTCTTCGATCCGGCCGATGTCGCCCGGCTGCTGCAACTGCCGCCGGGCGCGCGCGCCGTGGCGCTGCTCTGCCTGGGGCCGGTGCATGGTTTTTACGAGGAGCCCATGCTTGCCCGCGAACGCTGGGCACGCCGGGCGCCGCTCGCATCGGTGGTGTTTGACGATGGCTGGAGGCGGCAGGCCGACTGGCTGGATCGGGCCTGAAGGCTCAAGCCTGGCGTTGCAGCAGCCGCACATGCATGGGGCGCACAAAACGTGCGCCCTCGGCCGTGCAATGCGGCGCAAAGGCCGCGGCCACACGCTCCTGCAGCGCGGCATCGATGCGGTGATCGGCAAACGTGGGGCGCATCATGCGTTGGTCGAACTCGGCAAAGTCGCTGAATTGCACCGGCATGTCAAAGCGCCGCTCGGCCACCTGTTGCCAGGGGCTGCCGAAGGCTGACAGGGCACGATCCACGGCCGCCTGTGCCGCGGCGCGCACCACGCCTTCGTCGTTGTACAGGCGCACGATCTCGTTGAGCGGCCCGGCATACACGGGCTCGGAGACATACAGGTAGCCACCAGGGCGCAGCACCCGCGCCACCTCGGCCAGCGCCTGGTCCATGGCCGTCAGCGGCACATGGTGCAGGGACTTGAGCATCAGCGCCAGGTCAAATTCGCCATCGCCACAGGGAATGTCCTGCGCCCCAGCGGCCACGAAGCGCATGCCCTCTGGCGGGTCTTGCAGGTTGCGTGCGTGCTGTATGGCATCCACCTCCAGGCCCATGTAGCGCAGGCCCGGCCAGCGCTTGAGCATCTGCTGCGCCATGCGCGCGGCGCCGCAGCCCAGCTCTATCACCTGCGGCCCGGGGGCGGGCACCAGCTCGGCGAGGAGATCCAGTTCGTCGGTGATCAGGCGGGTCATGGTGCGGCGTGGCAAGCCGCCACCGGCCACAGTGGCGGGCGTTGATGACAGGGCGGGGTGGCGGAGACTGTGAGATTCGAACTCACGGACGGTTGCCCGTCGGCAGTTTTCAAGACTGCTGGTTTAAACCACTCACCCAAGTCTCCAGGCAAGCCGCGTATTCTAAACGCGCATCAAGGGGTCTCCAGCAGCAGGGCCGCGACCACGTTGCGGCCTTCGCCGGCCAGGATGTTGTAGGTGCGGCAGGCGGCCTGGGTGTCCATGGTCTCCAGGCCCATGCGCCTGGCCATCAGCGGCTGCAGCCAGGCGGGCGGGGGGAAGCGGTTGCGCGCGCCGCTGCCAAAGATCACCACCTCGGCGTCCAGCTCGGCCAGTTGCGCGAAGTGGGCCGGGGTCAGGTCTTCAAAGCGGCTGCAGTCCCAGGCGATACGCTGGCCGCGCGAGCTGATGATGACGCTGCTGGTGATCTTGTCGGCGTCCACGCTGATCCAGCCCGGCCCGTAGGCGGTGATGGTCTGCACGTCGAATTGGTCGGGCTGGAATTTCATGGGCGCCGTGAGAGGTCTGGGGCCGCCGTTGGCGACGGGGCCGCGGGTGGGAACTGTGCTTAAATTATAGGTTTCACCGACTGTCTCGCTGGCTCCATCGGTGCCAGCTCCTGACCACCTGCCCGCGCATGAAGCCCATCCACAAATCCGCCAAGCTCAGCAATGTTCTCTACGACGTCCGCGGCCCGATCGTGGACGCGGCCAAGCAGATGGAGGACGAGGGCCAGAAGATCATCAAGCTCAACATCGGCAACCTGGCGCCGTTCGGCTTTGATGCGCCCGAGGAAATCCAGCAGGACATGATCCGCAACCTGCCCAACTCGGCGGGCTACTCGGACAGCAAGGGCATCTTCGCGGCGCGCAAGGCGGTGATGCACTACAGCCAGCAGCAGGGCGTGGCCGGCGTGACGCTGGACGATATCTACCTGGGCAATGGCGCCAGCGACCTGATCGTGATGGCCACCATGGCGCTGCTGGATGACGGCGATGAGCTGCTCGTGCCGGCGCCCGACTACCCGCTGTGGACTGCCTCGGCCAGTCTTGCCGGCGGCAAGCCCGTGCATTACCTGTGCGACGAGGACAACGGCTGGATGCCGAGCCTGGCCGACATCCGCGCCAAGATCACGCCGCGCACGCGCGGCATCGTGGTCATCAACCCGAACAACCCCACCGGCGCGCTGTATTCGGACGAACTGCTGCGCGGCATCGTCGCGATCGCGCGCGAGCATGAGCTGGTGCTGTTTGCCGACGAGGTCTACGACAAGGTGCTGTACGACGGCGTGGGCCACACGGCCATGGCCAGCCTGTCCTCCGACGTGCTCACGCTGACCTTCAATTCGCTCTCCAAGGCCTACCGCTCTTGCGGCTACCGTGCCGGCTGGATGGTGATCTCGGGCGACAAGGCTGCGGCGCGCGACTACATCGAGGGCCTGAACATGCTGGCCAACATCAAGCTCGGCTCCAACGTGCCGGGCCAGTGGGCGATACAGACGGCGCTGGGCGGCTACCAGAGCATCAACGACCTGGTGAAAGAGGGCGGGCGCCTGCGCCGCCAGCGCGACCTGGCCTATGAGCTGATCACGCAGATTCCGGGCGTCAGCTGCGTCAAGCCGCAGGCGGCGCTGTACATGTTCCCGCGCCTGGATCCGGACATGTACCCGATCGCCGACGACCGCCAGTTCTTCATGGAGGTGCTGCGCGCCACGCGCGTGATGCTGGTGCAGGGCTCGGGCTTCAATTACCCGGACAACCAGCATTTCCGCATCGTCTTTCTGCCGCACGAGGACGACCTGCGTGAGGCGGTCGCGCGTCTGGCGGCCTTCCTGGCAACCTATCGACAGCGCAACGCCAAGGCGGCTTGACTATTTTTTTATAGCTAGTGGCGCTTGATAGTAGGGCGCTAGAGCCATTTTTGACTGGTAAAACTGAAATGAAACCCATACAAGTAGGCCTGCTGGGCATCGGCACCGTGGGCAGCGGCGTGTTCAACGTCTTGCAACGCAACCAGGAAGAGATTCGCCGCCGGGCCGGCCGCGGCATAGAGATCGCCTGTGTGGCCGATCTGGACACCGCGCGCGCCCGCTCCATCGTCGGCGAGGGCACGCGCGTGGTGGGCGATGCGCGCGAGGTCATTGCCAACCCCGAGATCGACATCGTCATCGAGCTGATCGGCGGCTACGGCATAGCCAAACAACTGGTGCTGGAGGCGATTGCCGCCGGCAAGCATGTGGTCACGGCCAACAAGGCCTTGCTGGCCGTGCATGGCACGGAGATCTTCAAGGCCGCCGCCGACAAGGGCGTAGTCGTCGCCTACGAGGCGGCCGTGGCCGGCGGCATCCCCATCATCAAGGCGCTGCGCGAGGGCCTGTCGGCCAACCAGATCCAGTGGGTGGCCGGCATCATCAATGGCACGACCAACTTCATCCTGTCCGAGATGCGCGACAAGGGCCTGGACTTCGACGTGGTCTTGAAGGAGGCGCAGCGCCTGGGCTACGCCGAGGCGGACCCGACGTTTGACATCGAGGGCGTGGACGCCGCGCACAAGGCCACCATCATGTCGGCGATTGCCTTCGGCATTCCGGTGCAGTTCGACAAGGCCTATGTGGAGGGCATCACCAAGCTGAGCGCCGCCGACATCCGCTACGCCGAGCAGCTCGGTTACCGCATCAAGCTGCTGGGCATCACCAAGCGCACCGACAAGGGCGTGGAGCTGCGCGTGCACCCCAGCCTGGTGCCGGCCAAGCGCCTGATCGCCAACGTCGAGGGCGCGATGAACGCCGTGGTGGTGCACGGCGACGCCGTGGGCACCACGCTGTACTACGGCAAGGGCGCGGGCTCGGAGCCCACAGCCAGCGCCGTGATCGCCGACCTGGTGGACATCACCCGCCTGATCGAGGCCGACCCCGCGCACCGTGTGCCGCCGCTGGCCTTCCAGAGCCACACGCTGGGCGCGGCGGGGCAGGACCTGCCCGTGCTGCCCATGGCCGAGGTGGTCACCAGCTACTACCTGCGCATCCGCGTGGCCGACCAGGCCGGCGTGCTGGCCCGGATCACCGGTCTGCTGGCCGACGCCGGCATCAGCATCGACGCCGTGCTGCAGCGCGAGGCCGACGAGGTGGGCGGCGAGGGCTCGACGCAAACCGACGTCATCATCCTCACCCACGACACGCGCGAGGGCGACATGGACGGCGCCCTGGCCCAGATCCAGGCCTTGCCCACGGTGCTGGCACCGATCACGCGCATCCGCAAGGAAGAACTGAACTGATGGATTAATCTGGCCAGAATGCGTAAAATTCTGGCCAGATTGACGCCATCAGGAGGTCGCCATGTCCGCAATCTGGCAAGTGCAAGAAGCCAAGAACCACTTCAGCGAAGTGATCGAGCGCGCCCTCACCGAAGGGCCGCAGACCGTCACGCGCCATGGCAAGCCCGTGGTGCGGGTGGTCGCGGTGACCGAGGGCGACATGCAGGAGCCTGCCGATGACGGGTTCCTGGAGTTTTTGCTCAGCGCGCCCAAGGTCGAGGGCGGGCTACCTGAGATGCCGCGCGACACAAACCCGGGGCGCTCGCCCATGTTTGGCGAGGATTGACTCGCCATGCGCTGGCTGCTCGATACCTGCACGATATCGGAGTCGACTTATCCCCAACCCCATGCTGGCGTGCTCGACTGGCTGCGTCGGCACCACCATGATTGCGCCATCGCTGCGGCATCCTTTGCCGAAATCCATTACGGCATCGCCTGCCTGCCACATGGCGCCAAGCGCAATCGCCTACAGGCATGGGCGCTGGAGCTGGCTCAGCAGTTCGATGGTCGTATTCTTGCCTCCGACGATGCCGTGTGGCGCCAGTTTGGCGACCTCAAGGCTTCGTTGCGCGCCATGGGCCGTATGCAGGATGCCCTGGACATGGTGATTGCCGCGACGGCGCTGCACCACGGCCTGCCCCTCGTCACCCGCAACACGCGCCACTTTGAAGACACGGGCCTCAGGCTCGTCAACCCCTGGGCCGACGTGTCCCAGGCTTGAGTAACACCATGCAATACCTCTCCACCCGCGGCCACCCCGAACGCAAGCGTTTTTGCGACATCCTGCTCGAAGGCCTGGCGCCCGACGGCGGCCTGTACCTGCCCGAGACCTACCCGCAGATCGACGACGCTGCGCTGACCCAGCTGCGCCGCGCCTACAACGAGGAAGGCTACGCCGCGCTGGCGTTTCGCATCCTCTCGCTGTACATCGACGACATTCCCGCCGCCGACCTGAAGGCCTTGTGTGCCAAGACCTATACGCAAGAGGTCTTCGGCACGAAAGAGATCGTGCCCCTGCGCCAGCTGGAAGACGGCCTGTGGATCGAAGCGCTGTCCAACGGCCCCACGCTGGCCTTCAAGGACATGGCCATGCAGCTGCTGGGCAACCTGTTCGAGTACGAGCTGGCGCGCCGTGGCGAAGAGCTGAACATCCTGGGCGCCACCAGTGGCGACACCGGCAGCGCGGCCGAATACGCCATGCGCGGCAAGCAGGGCGTGCGCGTCTTTATGACCAGCCCGCACGGCCGCATGAGCCCCTTCCAGCAGGCGCAGATGTTCAGCCTGCAAGACGAGAACATCCACAACCTGGCGATAGAGGGCGTGTTCGACGACTGCCAGGACATCGTCAAGGCCGTGAGCAATGACCATGCCTTCAAGGCCCGCTACAAGATCGGCACCGTCAACTCCATCAACTGGGCGCGCCTGCTGGCCCAGGTGGTGTACTACTTTGCCGGCTACATACAGGCCACGCAAGGCAACGAGCAGAAGGTCAGCTTCACCGTGCCCAGCGGCAACTTCGGCAACATCTGCGCCGGCCATGTGGCGCGCCAGATGGGTCTGCCGATCGACCGCCTGGTGGTGGCCACGAACGAGAACGACGTGCTCGACGAGTTCTTCCGCACCGGCGTCTACCAGGTGCGCGCCAGCGAGCACACCTACGAGACGTCCAGCCCCTCGATGGACATCAGCAAGGCCAGCAACTTCGAGCGCTTCGTGTTCGACCTGGTGGGCCGCGACGGCGCGCGTACCCAGGCCCTGTTTGCCGACGGCGTGGGCCGGGCGGGGCGCTTCGACCTGAGCCAGGACGCCGTGTTCCAGGACACGGCCGGCAAATATGGTTTCGTGAGCGGCAAGAGCACGCACGCCGACCGCCTGGCCACCATCCGTGACACGTATCAGCGCTTCGGCCAGATCATCGACACCCACACCGCCGATGGCGTGAAGGTGGCGCGCGAGCGGCGCGGCGACCTGGCCGTGCCGATGATCGTGCTGGAGACGGCCCTGCCCATCAAGTTTGCCGAGACCATCCAAGAGGCCCTGGGCCGCGCGCCCGAGCGTCCGGCCAGGTTCGAGGGCATAGAGCTGCTACCCAAGCGCGTGCAGCAGCTGCCGGCCGATGTCGAGCGGGTGAAGGCCTATATCGCCGCGCACTGTGATTGAAGTCAAATGAGGGCGTAGCGCTTGCTGGTAGGCTGCTGATAGCTATCATTTTTGCATAAGGAGCGGCGGTGTGAAGGTGCTGGGCTTTGCCGGTTATTCGGGCAGTGGCAAGACCACGCTGCTGGAGCAGCTGATTGCCCTGCTGCGCCTGCGCGGCCTGCGCGTGTCGGTGGTCAAGCACGCGCACCACAGGTTTGATATCGACCACCAGGGCAAGGACAGCTGGCGCCACCGCGAGGCCGGCGCCTACGAGGTGGTCGTGGCATCCGACCGGCGCATGGCGCTGATGCGCGAGTACGAGCAGCCCCATGCGATCGATCCGCATGAGCTGCTGGCCGAACTCGACCCGCGCGTCGATTGGGTGCTGGTGGAAGGCTTCAAGCACAGCGACCTGCCCAAGGTCGAGGTCTGGCGACCCGCCGCGCCCGGCCAGCCGGAGCGCCCCGTGCACTACGGTGGCGATGACCATGTGGTGGCCGTCGCCACCGACGCGGCACAGCTGCCCCGGCCCACCGCGCTGCCCGTGCTGAACCTGCGCGACCCCGAGGCGGTGGCGCAGTGGATGCTGGAGCAGGGCGCGCGTTTTGACTATCTGCCCCAAGCCGTGGAGGCCTGCGAATGACAGCGCGCACACCCCTCATACCCCTTGACGACGCCCTGACCGAGCTGCTGGCCCAGGCCAGGCCGCTGGCCGGCGTCGACACCGTCAGCACCTTCGATGCCGACGGCCGTGTGCTGGCGCAGGCGGCTATCTCGCCTCTGCAGGTGCCGCAACAGGACAACAGCGCCATGGACGGCTATGCGCTGCGCTGCGTCGACGTCGCTGCGGCGGGCGTGGAGTTGCGCGTGTCGCAGCGCATTGCGGCCGGCGACAGCGGCCAGCCCCTGCTGCCCGGCACGGCCGCGCGCATCTTCACCGGTGCGCCCGTGCCAGCCGGGGCCGACGCCGTGGTGATGCAGGAGGACTGCGAGGCGCTCGACGACGGCCAGCGCGTGCGTATCAACCACCTGCCCAGCCCGGGCCAGGCCATACGCCGCGCCGGCGAGGACATCACCCTGGGTGCCCAGGTGCTGGCCGCCGGCACGCGCCTGACCCCGGCCGAGCTGGGCCTGGCCGCCAGCATTGGGCTGGCGCAGCTGCAGGTGGCGCTCCGCCCGCGCGTGGCCTTGTTCTCCACCGGCGACGAGCTCGTCATGCCCGGCGAGGTGGCGCCCGCGCAAATGCGCCCCGGTGCCATCTACAACAGCAACCGCTTCTTTCTGCGCGCCATGCTGCAGCGCCTGGGCTGCGCGGTGACTGACATGGGGGTGGTGCCGGATCGGCTGGACGCCACCGTGGCCGCGCTGCGCGAGGCCGCCCAGGGGCACGATCTGATCCTGACCAGTGGCGGTGTCTCGGTGGGCGAGGAAGACCATGTCAAGCCCGCCGTGCAAAGTCTGGGCAGCCTGGACTTGTGGCAGATCGCCATCAAGCCCGGCAAGCCCTTTGCTTACGGCCGCATCGGTGGCGCGCATTTCATCGGCCTGCCCGGCAACCCGGTATCGAGCTTCATCACCTTTGCGCTGCTGGTGCGGCCCTTCCTGCTGCGGCTGCAGGGGGTGGTGAATGTTGCTCCAACAACAATAGCTGCCAGCGCTGGATTTGATTGGCCAAGAGTCGATAAACGCCGAGAATTCTTGCGTGCCCGCCATGGTGCGGACGGCCGCCTGGAGCTGTTTGCCAACCAGGGCTCGGGCGTGCTCACTTCGGTCGCCTGGGGTGATGGCCTGGTCGACAACCCCGCGAGCCACGCAATAGCGCGCGGCGACCAGGTACGTTTTCTGCCCTTTGCCGAGCTGCTGTCATGACCGCGCCGCTCACCATCACCGTGCGCTACTTCGCCTCCATCCGTGAGGCCGTGGGCCAGGGTCAGGAAACCCTGCGCACCGCTGCCCCCACCCTGGGCGCGCTGCGCGACGAGCTGATAGCGCGCGGCCAGCCCTGGGCCGATTGCCTGGCGCGCGGCCGAGCCGTGCGCATGGCGCTGGATCAAACCATGGCCCAGGAAGCCACGCCGCTGGCCGACGGTGCTGAGGCGGCGTTCTTTCCGCCCGTCACCGGCGGTTGACCGTCAATCGCCTGTCGTTGGCAGGGCCGGGCTGCGCCAGCCCAACAGCTCGGCCAGCCGCAGCGTGATCCAGCGCGCCTCCGGGGCGCTCACGCCGGCATCGGGGCTGACCAGGCCGGCATGCATGCCCAGCAGCACGCCTTCCTCGGAGCGCGCGCCGCCGTGGTAGAGCTGCTGCGCCTGCTCTACCAGGTGCTGGGCCAGGTCTTCGCACAACTCGTAGCGTGCCCGCAGTTCATCCACGGGCAGCAACAGGCGCTGACGCGCGTCGCTGTGCAGGGCGATGAAGGAGGGCGGGATCAGGATCTGGTTGTCGTCATGCATGGGCCGTATTGTCGACAAAGGCACGATCACCGACCCTGAGAGGCCGCCGCAATCAGGGCTGCTTCTGGTCTGCTGGCGGCGCGTCGTTGCGCGTGAACAGCCAGACAAAGAACACCAGCATGCACAGCATGAAGCCTATGCCCACGGCGCTGAACAGGCCGACCTCGGTGGTGAAGAGTTGCTTGAGCAGTTGCATGGCAGGTTCCCTTGTAGTTGAGTATGTGCTTATATTGCAACGCAACACGAAGGGCGCGTGTTTGCTTTAGGTCAAGAAATACCGCGCAGTCGTTGGTGGCTTTGTCAGCCTTGATATGGCTCAAGCCTGACGGGCGTCAGTCGGGCACGAACAGGCGTTCAAAGCGCTGTTGATCGCTTGCCAGCTCAAAGGTCACCAGCTGCCCCATCTTGTTGTCGGCGCGCCGGTGGGCGGCAAACAGGCTGTGGCGGCCCGCCAGCTCGAAGCTGGGCAGATCGATCAGCGCATAGGGGTGGGGCACGAAGGTCTGGAACTCGAACACCACGCGGTGCTGGTTGCGTGGCGAGGGGTAGAGCGTGTAGTCGTCGGTGTTGATGGTCTGCAGGGCCATGGAGCAGGAGCGGGGCGTTAAAGTGCCAATTTTGCGCCTTGATCCAATGACCCGCGTTTCCATCCAGACCCAGGATTTCGATGTCTCGGCCGAGCTGGCCCGGCTGCGCGCCCAGGATGCGCGCGTGGGCGCCGTCTGCTGCTTTGTCGGCACAGTGCGTGACCGCAACGATGGTGATGCCGTGGCGACGATGGAGCTGGAGCATTACCCCGGCATGACCGAGAAGTCCATCGAGGCCATGATAGCTGCGGCGCTGGCGCGTTTTGACCTGTACGGCGTTCGCGTGATCCACCGCGTGGGGCTGTTGGCGCCGCTCGATCAGATCGTGCTGGTGGCCGTCACCAGCGCGCACCGCGGCGAGAGTTTCCAGGCCTGCGAATTCCTCATGGACTACCTGAAAACCCAGGCACCGTTCTGGAAGAAGGAAGAAACGCCCCAGGGCGCGCGCTGGGTGGACGCGCGCGTGGCCGACGACGCGGCGCTGGCGCGCTGGGGCATTGCCGCGCCAGCGCAATTTGACTGACTTTGATGGCGCGGTGGCTTGAAATCGGGGCGTTCCAACCCTAGTTAGCAGCAAGTTGGAGGTAAACCATGCGTTTCGACAAATTCACGACCAAGTTCCAGGAAGCCCTGTCCGACGCCCAGTCCATCGCGCTGGGCCATGACAACGCCTATATCGAACCGGTGCATATGCTGGTCGCCATGCTGCGCCAGGATGAGGGTCCGCGCGCGCTGCTTGAACGCGCCGGCGCCAACGTGCCCGGGCTGCTGAAGGCGGCCGAGGCCGCCGTGAAGCGCCTGCCCCAGGTGCAAGGCCAGGATCAGGTGCAGGGCAGCCCCGAACTGGGCCGCGTGCTGCAGGCCACCGAGAAGGAGGCGATACAGCGCGGCGACCAGTTCATCGCCAGCGAGCTGTTCCTGCTGGCCCTGATCGACAGCAAGGGCGAGGCCGCGCAGATCGCCAAGGACAACGGCCTGTCCCGCAAGAGCCTGGAGGCGGCGATAGAGGCCGTGCGCGGCGGCCAGAAGGTGGACAGCGCCGAGGCCGAGGGCCAGCGCGAGGCCCTGAAGAAATACTGCCTGGATCTGACCGAGCGTGCCCGCCTGGGCAAGCTCGACCCCGTGATCGGCCGCGACGACGAGATCCGCCGCGCCATCCAGGTGCTGCAGCGGCGCAGCAAGAACAACCCGGTGCTGATCGGCGAGCCCGGCGTGGGCAAGACCGCCATCGTCGAGGGCCTGGCCCAGCGCATCGTCGAGGGCGAGGTGCCCGAGTCGCTGAAGAACAAGCGCGTGCTGGTGCTGGACATGGCGGGGCTGCTCGCCGGCGCCAAGTACCGCGGCGAGTTCGAGGAGCGGCTGAAATCAGTGCTGAAGGAGGTGGCGCACGAGGAAGGCCGCATCATCCTCTTCATCGACGAGATCCACACCATGGTCGGCGCCGGCAAGGCTGAAGGAGCGATAGACGCCGGCAACATGCTGAAACCGGCCCTGGCGCGCGGCGAGCTGCACTGCATAGGCGCGACCACGCTGGATGAGTACCGCAAGTACATCGAGAAGGACGCGGCCCTGGAGCGGCGCTTTCAGAAGGTGCTGGTGCAGGAGCCCAGCGTGGAGGACACCATCGCCATCCTGCGCGGCCTGCAGGTGCGCTACGAGGCGCACCACGGCGTGGACATCACCGACCCGGCCATCGTCGCCGCGGCCGAGCTCTCGCACCGCTACATCACCGACCGCTTCCTGCCCGACAAGGCGATTGACCTGATCGACGAGGCCGCGGCCAAGATCAAGATCGAGATCGACTCCAAGCCCGAGGCTCTGGACAGGCTGGAGCGGCGCATGATCCAGCTCAAGATCGAACGCGAGGCCATGAAGAAGGAGCATGACGAGGCCTCGCAAAAGCGCCTGGCCTTGATCGAGGAAGAACTGGCCAACGTCGAGCGCGAATACGCCGACCTGGAAGAGATCTGGAAGATGGAAAAGGCCAGCGCCCAGGGCAGCGAGCAGATCAGGAAGGACATAGACGCCATCCGCACGCAGATGGATGACCTGAAGCGCAAGGGCGACTTCAACAAGGTCGCCGAGCTGCAATACGGCCGCCTGCCCGAACTGGAAAAGCGCCTGAAGGAGGCGCAGGACAGCGAGGCCGATGGCGAGACCCCGAAGCACCGCCTGCTGCGCACCCATGTGGGCGCCGAGGAGATCGCCGAGGTGGTCAGCCGTGCCACCGGCATTCCCGTGGCCAAGATGATGCAGGGCGAGAAGGACAAGCTCCTGCACATGGAGGACAAGCTGCACGAGCGCGTGGTCGGCCAGGACGAGGCCATATCAGCCGTGGCCAACGCCATCCGGCGCTCGCGCTCGGGGCTGTCGGACCCGAACCGGCCGCTGGGCAGCTTCTTGTTCCTGGGCCCCACGGGCGTGGGCAAGACCGAGCTGTGCAAGGCGCTGGCGGGCTTTCTGTTCGACAGCGAGGAACACCTGGTGCGCATCGACATGAGCGAGTTCATGGAAAAGCATAGCGTTGCGCGCTTGATTGGCGCGCCTCCCGGCTATGTTGGCTATGAAGAGGGCGGCTACCTGACGGAGGCTGTGCGGCGCAAGCCTTACAGCGTGCTGCTGCTCGACGAGGTGGAGAAGGCCCACCCCGATGTGTTCAACGTGCTCCTGCAGGTGCTGGACGACGGGCGCCTGACCGACGGCCAGGGCCGCACCGTGGATTTCAAGAACACGGTCATCGTCATGACCAGCAATATCGGCTCGCCGCTGATCCAGGCCATGGTGGGCCAGGACGCGGACGACATCAAGGAAGCGGTGTGGGGGGAACTAAAGAACCATTTCCGCCCCGAATTCCTGAACCGCATCGACGAGACGGTGGTGTTCCACGGGCTGGATGCCAGGCACATCGAGGCCATTGCGCGCATACAGCTGCATTTGCTGCAAGCGCGGCTGGCCAAGATGGATCTGCAGTTGGAGGTGTCGCCCGCAGCGATGGGCGAGCTGGCCAAGGTGGGGTTCGACCCGGTGTTTGGCGCGCGGCCACTCAAGCGTGCGATACAGCAACGCATCGAGAATCCGCTGTCCAAGCTGCTGCTGCAGGGGCACTATCCGCCCAAGAGCGTGATACCCGTGGATGTCGATCCGGTGCAGGAGCCAGGGGTATTTCACTTTGGCCAGGCCCGCCAGCTGGCTTGAAGCCTACCATGGAGCGCGCGGTGCGGGCCTGGCCCGCGCCGGCACTCCTGTCTGAAAGGGGGATGGTTTGAATGATGTAGTGACCGGTGTGATCCGGTGGGTTTTGCGCCTGGTGGTGTTGGCCATGGGCGTGCTCTTCTTCCTGAGCCTGCTGGCCGCCGCGGCCGTGCTGGCGCTGGTCTGGGGCCTGCGTGCGCTGTGGGCGCGGCTGACGGGCAGGCCCGTCACGCCGTGGGTCATGCGCATGGATCCGCGCACCGGCTGGAGCACCGTGTACCGCAGCACGGCGCGCTGGACGGCCCAGCGCCCGGAGCCGCCGCGCCGGGACGATCACGACGTCACCGACGTGGTGCCGCGCGAAATCCGCTGAAAACCCCTCACATTTGCCTGACGCGTGGCCTGCCCGGCCTGCGCGGCCATCCACCATGCGCGCCACTTTGCCGGACGACATTCGCCACGTTTTTGAATTGCAGCGCCAGGCCAGCCGCGCCCAGCCCGATACCCCCCTGACGCTGCGCCGCGAGCGCCTGCTGCGCCTGTCCAAGCTGATTGACGAACATGGCCCGGCCCTGGCAGCCGCAGTCCAGGCCGACTTCGGCATGCGCTCGCCGCGCCTGACCGAGGTGGCGGATCTGTTCATGCTGCGTGCCCAGCTTGCGCACACCCTGCGCCACCTGGCGCGCTGGTGCCGGCGCACCCGGGTGCGTACCCCGTTGTTTCTGTTGCCCGCGCGCGGCTGGATCGAGCGCCAGCCGCTGGGCGTGGTGGGTGTGATCTCCCCCTGGAATTACCCGGTGCAGCTGGCCCTGGCGCCGGTCATAGACGCTCTGGCAGCGGGCAACCGCGTCATGCTCAAGCCCAGCGAACTCACCCCGCACACGGCGGCGCAGCTGGCAAGCCTGGTGGCGCAGTTCTTTGCGCCCGACGAGTTCTGCGTGGTCCAGGGCGACGCGGCCACCGCGGCGCTGGTGGCCTCGCTGCCGTTTGATCACCTGGTGTTTACCGGCTCCACCGCCGTGGGGCGCAAGGTGGCGCAGGCCGCGGCCGCCAACCTGACGCCGACCACGCTGGAGCTGGGCGGCAAGTCGCCGGCCATCATCGATACCGATTGCGACCTGCGGGAGGCGGCGCTGAAGATCGTCCACGGCAAGCTGCTCAACGCCGGCCAGACCTGCATCGCCCCCGACTATGTGATGCTGCCGCGCGGCAGCGAGGCCGCCTTTGCCGAGGCCTACCGCGCCGCCGTGGCGCGGCTGTTTCCGTACTTCGAGGGCAACCCGGACTACGCCGCCATCGTCAGCCCGCGCCACCTGGCGCGGCTGCGCACCATGTTGCAGCAGGCCCAGACCCTGGGCGCCGAACTGCAGGTGCTGCAGCCCGTGCCCGGCTCGCCCGCGCCTCCGCCCCAGGGCATAGGCGACGGCGTGGGCCGGCAGATGGCGCCGGTGCTGGTGTTTGGCGCCACGCCGGCCATGCAGCTGATGCAGGAGGAAATCTTCGGCCCGGTGCTGCCCGCGCTGAGCTACGAGCGGCTCGATGACGCCATTGCCCACATCAACGCCGGGCCGCGCCCGCTGGCCCTGTACTGGTTTGGCCGCGGCGAGGCCGCGCGTGATGACGTGCTGCGCCGCACGGTCAGCGGCGGCGTGTGCGTCAACGACACGCTGCTGCATGTGGCGCATGACAACCTGCCCTTTGGTGGCGTGGGCGACAGCGGCTGGGGCGCGTATCACGGTGAGGCCGGCTTTCTGCGCTTTAGCCACCAGAAGTCGGTGCTGGCGCAGTCGCGCTGGGCCCAGGGCCACCTGCTGTACCCGCCCTATGGTGCGCGTTTTGACCGGGTGATGGCGCTGCTGCGGCGCCTGGTGTAGCGCGTTGGCGGGTTGCCGCACGCCTGCCTGCCACAGATGGAGGCGTTTGCGTACAAAAACGGGGCTGGGCACAAGGAAACTTGCCGTGCTTGGAGACAAAAAACCATTTGAGGGAAAATACCGGGTTTTCCCAAATTCACCGGTTCTCGTTTTCCCATGTCCAGTATCCAGGTTCGTCCCGCCACACTTCGCGATGCCAAGGCCATTGCCCAGGTTCACACCACCGCCGCCTTGGAAGCCTACCGCGGTCTGGTGCCCGACGATCAATTGAAATCCATGTCTTCGGTCGAGAAGCGCCAGGCCTACTGGCGCGAGGCCATCGAGTATTGCGAGCCCCAGGTGCAGGTGGCCGTGGACGGCGACAAGATCGTCGGCTTTGTCGGCTTCGACCGCTCGCGCGATGAAAAGACGCGCAACACCACGGGCGAAATCTGGGCCATCTACGCCGCTCCCACGCATTGGGACAAGGGCGTGGGCGTGGCCCTGTGGGACGCCGCCCGCGATGGCCTGCAGGAAGAGGGCTGCACCACCGTCACCGCCTGGGTGCCGCTGCGCAACGAGCGCGCCCTGCGCTTTCACGAGATGGCTGGCTTCAAGCGCGAGATGACCACCGCCAAGACTGCCCTGGTCGGCGGCGTGAAGATCGAGGAAGTGCGCCTCAAGCGCCCGGTCAACTGAAGCCATTCCTGGCAGGCCCGGCAATGATCGAATGGAGCGAGCAGGGCGAGCAGCAGCGCGCGCGCTGGCGCTCCGAGGCTGGTGCCCCGGCGCCCGCCCGCGTGCAGCCGGCCGACGACACCCTGAGCGCCGACAGCGCCTACCGCCTGGCCTGCGAGGGCACGGCCCTGCTGTGGCGCGGCGACTTCCAGAATGCGCGCCAGCTGCTGCAGGCCTTGATGCGCCGCGCCGACCGCAAGAACCCCAAGGCAGCCGCCAAGGCCGCGCAGAAGCTGGCCGGGGCCACCCCGTCCGAGCGCTTTCACCTGCACCGCCAGGCGCAGGCGCAGCGCGCGCGCACCCTGGGTGCGCTGCTGATACCGGTAGCTGGCGACTACTCCATCCCCCTGCGCCGCGCGCCCGACTGGCGCGAGGCCTGCACCGAGGCCTGGGGCCCGGCCGATGGCACGCCCAGTGTGGTCGCGCTGCGTGAGTTGCTGGGCATGGTCGGCGCGCATGAATGGCGCAAGAAGGGCGTGGAGATCCCCGCCCTGGGCGCCGCGCCGGGCAACCGCATCCACCCGCACTACGGCGTGTTCTCGCCGCTGCGCGGCGAATACATCGACCTGGTGGCCCAGGCGCTGCTGCCGTCCACCGAGCTGGCCTTCGACATCGGCACCGGCACCGGCGTGCTGGCTGCCGTGCTGGCGCGCCGGGGCGTGCGCCGCGTGGTCGCCACCGAGCTGGCGCCACGCGCCCTGGCCTGCGCCCAGGACAACCTGCAGCGCCTGGGCCTGCAGGGCAGCGTCGAGCTGCTGGAGGCGGACCTGTTCCCGCCCGCTCGCGCGCCCCTCGTGGTCTGCAATCCCCCCTGGCTGCCGGCGCGGCCCAGCTCGGCCGTGGAGCAGGCGGTGTACGACGAGGGCAGCCGCATGCTCAAGGGCTTTCTGGCCGGCCTGGCCGCGCACCTGTCGCCCGGCGGCGAGGGCTGGCTGATCCTGTCAGACCTGGCCGAACACCTGGGCCTGCGCTCGCGCGATGAGCTGCTGGGCTGGATCGCCGCAGCCGGACTGCGCGTTCTCGGCCGCCAGGAGACACGCCCGCGCCACAGCAAGGCCCAGGACGCCGGCGACATGCTGCACGCCGCGCGCGCGGCCGAGGTCACGTCGCTGTGGCGCCTGGCCGTTGCGCAATGATCGCTATATAAATAATAGCTGCTTGCGTTTATTGGTAAAGAGTTAGAGGTCGTTTTGACTCAAACATTCCCGCGCAAGCCCCTGCTGCTGGCTCCCATGGAAGGGCTGCTGGACTTCGTGCTGCGCGACGTGCTGACTCGCGTCGGCGGCGTCGATCGCTGCGTGTCCGAGTTCATCCGCGTCTCGGGCAATCTGCTGACCGACAGGGTGTTTCTGAGCTACATCCCCGAGCTGAAGAACGGCGGCCGCACCCTGGCCGGCGTGCCCGTGCGCGCGCAGCTGCTGGGTTCGGACCCGGGCTGCATGGCCGAGAACGCCGCCCGCCTGGCCGCCCTGGGCCCCGAGGGCATAGACCTGAACTTTGGCTGTCCGGCCAAGACCGTGAACCGCCACGGCGGCGGCGCGGCCCTGCTGCGCGAGCCAGAATCAATAGCGGCCGTGGTGGCCGCCGTGCGCCGCGCCGTGCCAGCCCCGCTGCCCGTGTCCGCCAAGATGCGCCTGGGCTATGACGACGCCGGCCTGGCGCGCGAATGCGCCCAGGCCATGGAGCAGGGCGGCGCCACAGAGCTGGTGGTGCATGCGCGCACCAAGGCCGATGGCTACCGCCCGCCCGCGTACTGGGAGCAGATCCCGGCCATTCGTGCGGCGGTCGCCATCCCCGTGGTGGCCAATGGTGAGATCTGGAGCGTGGCCGATGCGCTGCGCTGCCGCAGCCTGTCGGGCTGCGACGCGCTGATGCTGGGCCGCGGCATGGTGGCCGACCCCGGTCTGGCCTTGGCCATACGCGCGCACGACCAGGGGCAGGCCCACCAGCCCCTGGCCTGGCAGGCCCTGCTGCCGCAGATCGGGCGCTTCTGGGATCTGGTCTGCGCCGACCTGGAGCCGCGCCAGCGCGCCGGCCGGCTCAAGCAATGGTTGAACCTGCTGCGCCGGCGCTACCCCGAGGCGCAACAGGCCTTTGACGAGGTGCGCGTGATGACCGATCAGCGTGTGATTACGGCCTGGGTGCGGCAGGTGGCCGATCAATAAGACCCGATCAGCAAATCATGCGCCGCGCGCAGGCGCTGCGCGTCGCGCCCCCAGCGGCGATCCTGCGGCAGGTGGCGCAGCCAGGTCAGGCGCGTCAGCGTGCCCTGCAGCGCCGCCTGAAAGTCCGCGCCACGCAGCGGCTGGGTCAACCAGTCGTTCCAGAGGGCGCGCGCCTCCTGCTGGGCGCCGGCTTGCCGCAGCGCCAGTGCCGTGGAATGCGCATAGGCCAGCGCATCGCGCAGCTGGCACAGGGCCAGGGGCAGGGCGCTTAAAGGGTCGTCCTCGAAGTCTATGCAGGCAATCGCGCCGTCCGGGCAGCGCACCATGTTGCGCGCAAAGGCCTGGCTCAGGCATTGCTGATGGCCATGCACGGCGTCCAGCGTCTGCAGGCCCAGGCGCCACAGCGCCAGCACGGCGGTGGGGCCGGCAGCCACGGCGGCCTCGATCTCGTCGCCCAGCGACGGCGTGGGCCGGCCCGGTGTGCCCAGGTCGCGCATCAAAAAGGCGTCATCGCAGGCGGCCAGCACCTGCGGCACGCGCAGGCCCAGCGCGCCCAGGGTGCGCAGGCGTCGGAGCTCGGTGGCAATCGCCGGGCGCCCGCCCAGGTTGGGCACGGGGCGCAGCACCGGCAGGCGCAGGACGCCGGCGGCCGCGCCCAGCAGGCGGTAGCGCCACATACCATGGCGCGGCCCGGCGCGCTTGAGCCAGACCTGCTCCCCCGCCAGCATGTAGCGTGCCACCAGCGGTTGTTGCTGCGGCCATTGCTCCTCCAGGAAGCGGCTGTAGCCGGTGTTGTTCAAAATTGCGCCCGTCCCGCCACGCGGGCAATCAGGCGCAGATCCGGGCCGATCTGCTGTATGTCGTGGAACTCCATGCGCAGCCCTTGCGCCAGCGCCTGCAGCGGCCCCCAGCTGGCCAGGCCATGCGCGCCGCTGCCCAGCAGCAGGGGCGCCAGGTAGAGCAGCATTTCATCGACCAGGCCCTCGCGCACAAAGGAGCCGTTGAGTTTGTGCCCGGCCTCCAGGTGCAGCTCGTTCACGCCGCGTGGCCCTAAGTCGCGCAGCAGGGCCGGCAGATCCACCTTGCCGTGGGCATTGGGCAGCTGAATGACCGTGGCACCGCGCGCCTCAAGCGCCTGTGTTCGCGTGCCGTCCTCGTGGGCGGCGTAGATGAACACGCGCCTGTCGGGCACGCCGAACAGCCGTGCCGTGGGCGGTGTCTGCAGCCGGCTGTCCACCACCACCAGATGCGGCTGGCGCGGCGTGGCCACTTCGCGCACGTTGAGCAGCGGGTCGTCGTCCAGCACCGTGCCAATGCCTGTCAGCACGGCGCAGGCGCGTGCGCGCCAGGCATGGCCGTCGGCGCGCGCGGCCGGTGCCGTGATCCACTGACTGGCGCCGTTGGCCAGCGCCGTCACGCCGTCCAGCGAGGCCGCGGCCTTCATGCGTACCCAGGGCGTGCCGCGCTGCATGCGGCTGAAAAAGCCGATGTTCAACTCGCGCGCCTGTGCGGCGCCCGGCCCCACCTCGACCTCCACCCCCGCGGCGCGCAGCCGCGCAAAGCCCTGGCCCGCCACCTGGGGGTTGGGGTCGGCAATGCTGGCCACCACGCGCCCTATGCCCGCCTGTATCAGCGCATCGCAGCACGGCCCCGTGCGCCCCTGGTGCGCGCAGGGTTCCAGCGTCACATAGGCCGTGGCGCCGCGCACGTCATGGCCGCGGGCGGCGGCATCGCGCAGCGCCACTACCTCGGCATGCGGGCCGCCGGCCTGCTGGGTAAAACCCTGGCCAAGCACGGCGCCGTCGCCGCCGGCGATCACGCAGCCCACGCGCGGATTCGGGTTGGAAAGACAAAGCGCCTGGGCTGCGAGCCCAAGCGCCTGCTGGATGAAGGGTGTGGCGCCTGTCATGACGCAGCGATGGTAGCGCGCAGAACCATGCGTTTGTGCAAACCGCGCAGGCCTGTCAATTCCTGTCGGGTTCGGAAATAAAAAAGCCGGAAGTTGCATCACAACTTCCGGCTTTCTGGAATAGCTGGTGGGCCCTGAAGGATTCGAACCTTCGACCAACGGATTAAGAGTCCGAAATCGTGCATTTTCCTGGATTTTCGTGGACTGTCACCAGAGCTACAACACGTTGATTTATATGAATTCATAGTCCAATTAAGTCCATAGGCGTACAATCCCATTCACGCCAAAACTGTCACCAGACTGTCACCAGAAAAACAAACGGACTCGCTTCGGACTGCTGGTGAAAGTCGCTACTACGGACTGGAAAATGAGCTCCAAAACCACCGGCCAAAGCATCAACGACCTGGAGCCTGGGCAGTTCCTGAAAGTCGGCAAAGTGGCCCCTGTCGGGTCATTGGAAGCGCGCAAGCTGGCCAATGGCGTGACCACGTTCTATTGGCGCTTCACCATCAAGAGCAAGACGCACCGGGAGCCCGTAGGCATCTACGACTCAGGCGCTCCACCGAAGAGCGTCAAGCCCACCGCCAAGGGCTACAGCATCCAAGCGGCGATGCGCGCGGCTGAGGCGCTTTCTGAGCAGCACCATGCACGCCGGGACGATGGCGGCATCCTGGCCATCAAGGCCGAGGCGCAGCAGGCCAGAACAGCAGCAGCGCAAGCCCAGGCCGAGGCACAGCAGTTCACCCTGGAGAACCTGCTGGGCGACTACGCCGACCACCTGGAATTCCAAGGCCGCCGATCCCATGCCGACGTGCGCAGCATCATCAAGTTGCACGTCTTGGAGCCATGGCCCCAGGTGGCCAGCCTGCCCGCCAATCAAGTGACTGGCGAGCAGATAGCGGACATGATGCGGCGCGTAGTGGAGCTGGGCAAAGACCGCACGGCAAACAAGCTGCGCAGCTACATGAGGGCGGCCTACCAGACCGCCAAGGCCGCGCGCTCCAAGGCCAGCATCCCGCTACGGTTCAAGGGCTACCGCATCACCCATAACCCGGCGGCGGACACCGAGCCTGACGAATCGGCCAATCGTGCCGACAAGAACCCCTTGAGCCTGGAGGAACTGCGCGCCTACTGGCTGGCCATCAAGACCATGGCGGGGTTCAAAGGCGCTGTGCTGCGCCTGCACCTGCTGACTGGTGGCCAGCGGATTGAGCAGTTGGTGAACCTGCGCACCGCTGATATTGACGCTGGCGCTTTCACCCTCTACGACGGCAAGGGCAGGCCGGGCAAGCCCCCCAGGCCGCACACCATCCCGTTGATCCCCGAGGCTGCCCTGGCGCTGCTGGCCTGCCAGCCCGAGGGCATCTATGCACTGAGCACCGACGGCGGCAACACCCACCTGGCAGCCACCACCCTGAGCGCATGGGCTGTAGAGGCCGCAGCAGGCATTGACGGTTTCCAGACAAAACGCATTCGCTCAGGCGTGGAAACCCTGCTGGCCAGTGGCCGCGTGAGCTCAGACATTCGAGGCCGGTTGCAGTCCCACGGCATCGCCGGGGTGCAGGCGCGGCACTACGACGGGCACGACTACATGCAGGAAAAGCGCGATGCGCTGGCGCTGCTGCTGCGCCTGCTGCAAGAGCAAAGCGCCAATGTGGTGCATATCAAGACGGCATGAATTTTTGAAAATGCCCCAAGGGGTACGCTACAAAACCTACAAAACCCCTGGCGATGATCCCAGGCCATCGCAATGCAGTATCTTTTGGAATACCATAATGGATGTTCGCATCTACACCGACAGTCAAGGCCATGCACCGTTTGAGAGCTGGCTGGATGCGCTGCCCGACCGAATGGCGAGGGCCAAAATCCGCGCCTGCCTGGCACGGGTAGAAGCCGGGAACATGGGCGATTGCAAGCCCCTGCGCGATGGCGTGCAAGAGCTGCGCATAGACCATGGGCCGGGCTATCGCGTGTATCTGAGCAGGCAAGGTGCCGTGCTGGTGCTGCTGCTGTGCGGCAGCGACAAGGGCAGTCAAAGCCGCGAAATCGCGCGCGCCATTGACTATCTGAGCGATTGGAAAGAAAGAGGCAGGCCATGAATGCACCACGCGACAAGAGCTTTTCCGCATCCCTGGAGGCCACACTGACCGACCCGGCTGAGGCAGCCGTCTACATCGATGCAGCCATGGAGCTGGATGATCCAGCCGCCCTGCTGGTGGCGCTGCGCCACGTCGCCAAGGCCCACGGCATGGCTGAGGTAGCGCGGCGCGCGGACGTGGGCGACAAAACGCTGTTCAAAGCCCTGAGCGACAAGGGCAACCCCACATTGGAGACGGTCAACAAGGTGTTGCACGCCGTGGGGCTGCGCCTGAGTGTTGCGCCAGTGTGAGGCCAGCATGGGCAAGATGCAATTGCACGTCGGCACCCCGGCTGATATGGGCGGGCGCTTTGCTGGCGCGTGGAATCGTGCTGCGGCTGGCGAGCAGGTCAACGAAACCCACGTCACGTTCTTGGACGTGCAAACCATGCTGGATACCCTGACACCTAAGCGCCTGGAGCTCTTGCGCCATGTTCACCGGCAGGCCGTGGGCAATGTGCGCGAGCTCGCCCAGGCGCTGGGGCGTGACTACAAGAACGTGCATGGCGACGTGGCGATTCTTGAGGCCGCCGGGCTGCTGGTGCGCGATGGCGGCAAGCTGACCGCGCCATGGGAGCAGGTGCAGGCTACGGTATCGCTGGCCTGATCCTCTTCCCCAACCAGAACGACGCCTGCCTAGATGGCGGGTTTTTTTGTGCGCATCAACTTCCTCAGTTTCATGGAAGTTCTAGACATCTTCGACAACGAGGATAGCGAGTGCTTCGACCAGAACACCGTCGGAAACGTGTACGACTACCAAGGCGACACCAGCAAGCACCGCATCGACAACATGCAAAACCGCGAAGAAGAATAGGCGCGAAAAAAGATAGCGCTATAGCGGCACGCAGTATTGGTGAACTGGGCTTTTGTGGCTGCTTTTGACGTGCGCACACCGACTATTTTTGGAGGGGTGTAACTGATTCACTACGGAGCAGTGGGACATGGCGGGCAAGCACTAGATATGGAGTAGCTGCCCAGCGACAAGACACTATATGCGGTGGTGCAGGCCGCTGGGCGCTATGATGGCGCCGCCTGCACTTATGTGGATTCATACAGGGTGTGGGTGCTCAAAAACAAGAAAGCCCACCGGGGGTAGGATCCCAGCGGGCTTTCAGGGGCCATCGGCCATGAACAGTTTGGACGCCGTTCAAGGCCGCAATGTACATCATCGATATCTTCGCTGGAACCGGGGGGACTTTGATGGATGTTGCTGCCCCGGCTTTTGAGCGTGTTTAACCATCGTCCCCAGCAGGGGAGAAAGCGACACGCTATGACCCAATTGGTCAACCAACTCAAGGCCGCCCAGGCCGTCACCACCGAGCGCCGTTTGCTGCGCCTGCAAGCTGTCCGTGAGGCCACCGGCCTGGGGCGTAGCAGCCTCTACAGCCTCATGAAGCGCGGTGAATTCCCGAGCCCCATCAAGCTGACCGAGCGCACTGTCGCATGGGATAGCGCGGCTGTGGCCGCCTGGATTCACGAGCGCGTCCACGCTGCTGTTTGATCGGAGGCCACCATGCCCAACCGCATCAACGCCCACCGGGCAGGCGCAGCCCTGCCCGCTCAAAACCCTCTACACCTGCTGCACCTGGCGCAAGCCGCCATCGCCTACGCCCAGGCCGTTGTCGATACCGGCCACTGCAAGGACGTGTTGAAAGCCGGGTACCTGGCCTGGCGCACCGAGTCCGAGAACTACGACGAATACATCAAGCGCGGCAGTGTCGAGTGGGCCGCCATGATGGCGGCGACAGCCGATGAATACCGGCACCTGCGCAACGCCAAGAGCCGCGAATACCGGGCTCAGAAAAAACTGCTGGCGCTGGCGCAGCAATGGGAGGGCGCACGATGATCCCAAAGAAAACGCCCGGCACCACCGAGGCAGTACCGAGCGCTATTCCTAAATCGAACAGCGCCAATTTTACCGCCCTGCAAGCCGCATTCGCACAGCAGGGGCACCGCCTGAGCCAAGTTACTTCCCCCAACGGCACCAGCACCTACTGGGCCGAGCGCTGGGGGTTGGTGCGCTATCTGCCCACCCTTCACGACGTGGGGCGCTTCCTGGTACAGATTGGAGGGCGGCTGTGAGCGCAATCGACCAATTCCAACAGGCCATTGCAGGCGCTGGCCTGCCCGTGCCCGACGTGATCCACGGCGACGGCGCATTGCACCGATTCAGCACCAGCGGCAAGCGCGCGGATCAATCGGGCTGGTACGTCCTTCACGACGATGGCGACATACCGGCAGGCGCTTTTGGCTGCTGGCGCAGCGGCATGCAATCGAGCTGGTGCAGCAAGGACAGCAAGGCCATGACCCAGGCCGAGCGCAGCGCCCTCCAGCGGCGCATGCAGGCCATTGCCCAGCAGCGCGAAGCCGACACCGCACAGCGCCAGCAGGATGCAGCCACGGCGGCGGCAAAGCGCTGGGCGGCGGCGCTACCTGCCCCGGCGGATCATCCCTACCTGGTGCGCAAGGGCATGCAGTCCCACGGCATCAAGGTCGAGGGCGAGGCGCTGCTGATCCCCCTGCGCGACACCACGGGCAAGCTGCACAGCTTGCAGGCCATCGGCCCCGAGGGCGACAAGCGCTTTCAACCTGGAGGGCGCATCAAGGGCTGCTATTTCGCCATCGGCAAGCCTGCGGGCGTGCTGGTGATAGCCGAGGGCGTGGCCACTGGCGCATCCATTCATGAGGCCACCGGCCACGCGGTTGCATGCGCGATGAACGCGGGCAACCTGTTGGAAGTCGCTCAGGCGCTGCATGCCAAATACCCGGCGCTGCGCCTGATCCTGGCGGCTGATGATGATTGGAAAACCGATGGCAACCCCGGCATGGTCAAGGCGCGCGAAGCTGCCCAGGCCGTGGGCGGGAGCCTGACAAAACCTGACTTTGGCGAGCAGCGCGGCGACAAGGAAACCGACTTCAACGACCTGCACCAGCGGGCAGGATCGGCGGCTGTGCAGGCGTGTTTTGATGCGGCTGCGCCCGTGGTGGCTGATCCCGTGTTTCCGCTGTTGGAGGATGCGGGCCACGGTATCGACATAGACCCGGCCACCACTGCACCCGAGCCGCTGCGCGCGCCGCTGCCACCTGGCCAGGCGTACCCGGTTGACGCATTGGGCGAGGTGCTGGGCGGCGCGGCGCGCGCTCTTCACGACGTGGTCAAGGCACCGATGGCACTGTGCTGCCAGTCGGTGCTGGCCGCCGCCAGCCTAGCCGCTCAAGCGCATTTTGATGTTCTCTTGCCATGGGGGCAGCGCAAGCCGCTATCGCTCTTCCTGCTGACCGTGGGCGAGTCTGGCGAGCGCAAAAGCGCGGTTGACGATGTTGTGCTGGGAGCAGCCAAGGCCCATGAAAAAGCGGCCATGGCGGCCTACCGTGAAGATATGGAGCGCCACGAAGCCGATATGGCCGCATGGGGCAAGGCGACCGAGGCCGCGCGCAATGCGGCCACACAGGGCAAGAAAGGCGCGGCCACAGCAGTGCAGGTACGCGACGCCGTGGCCGCTGTGGGAGACAAGCCTGTCGCCCCTGTTGCGCCATTGCGGTTTGTGACCGACCCCACAGCCGAGGGGCTTTACAAGCTGCTGGCTATGTCACAGCCCAGCGTGGCGCTATTCAGCGACGAGGGCGGCCTATTGATCGGCGGGCACGCCCTCAACGGCGACAACTTCCTCAAGACCATTACCCGCTGGTCAAAAATGTGGGACGGGGCACCGTTCGACCGCGTGCGCGCTGGCGATGGCGTGGGTATCCTCTACGGGCGGCGCATGGCCTTGCACCAACTGGCGCAGGGCGACGTTATGGTCAAACTCTTGTCTGACCGCATGGCCAATGGGCAGGGGCTGCTGGCGCGCTGTCTGGTGGCATGGCCCGAGTCCACTATCGGCACGCGCTACACCGATGCATTCGAGTGGGCAGGCGACCGGCGCGAGCTCAAACGCCTGTTTGCCGTGCTGGCTGGCCTGTTGGAAGCGGAACTGCGCACGTCGGAAAACGAACCGCAAGAACTCGACCCCATGGAGCTACCGCTGTCGGCTGAGGCTACCGCCATGGCGCTGCAAGCGGGCAACCAGTTCGAGGCGTTGATGGCCGCCGGTCAAGACCTGAGCGAGCTACGCGACCGCACCGCCAAGGCGCTGGAAAACGCCTGTCGCATCGCTGGCGTGCTGGCTGCCATTGAGGGCGGCATGGGCACCAGCGAGATTACAGCCGACCACCTGGCGCGCGGCCTGGTGTTGATCCAGTGGTATCTGTCCGAGACGCTGCGCATTCGCGGCGCGGCGGCTGTGCCGCAGTCGGTGCAGGATGCGGAGGCGCTGTCGAATTGGTTGCAGGCGCGTGGCGTACGTAGGTTTGCCACCACTGGCATCCTCAAGAGCGGCCCGGCCCACCTGCGCAACAAACCCCGGCTGATGGCGGCGATTGAGCAGCTTGTCGAAGCGGGCTACATCACCGCATGCCCGGCAGGCACGGAGATAGACGGCGTGAAGGCGCGCAAGGCATGGGAGGTGCATCACCATGTGGTTTAACCCTCAAACCCTGCTGGCGCGCCCTTGCCCCCCTGCGGTTCCTGCGATTCCTGCGGTTTTTGATGATGGGCAGGGGTTGAAAACCGCAGAACCGCAAAAACCGCAGCCCCCCAGCACCTACCCGGCTGGTTCAAAAACCGCAGAACCGCAAAAACCGCAGCAGGCCGCGAACGATGCAGCCCCCGACCCCGACAGCGATTGCTGGCCGCACAGCAGCGCCTGGAACACCAGCGAGATAGAGCTGTTCAACCGGCGCGCGGCGCTGTTCGTGCGACGTGGGGCAAGCGACAGCGAAGCCGAGCGGCTGGCCGATACCCTGGTGCAGTGTGATCGTGAGGGTGACGGCATGCACGCATGCATGGAGTGTCGGCACCTGCAAACCAATGGGCACTGGCGCTGCGGCAATTGGCAATCGGCTGGTGTAGCTGTTCGTGCTGGCGATGCGGGCCTGGCGCGCGCCATGGCCATGCAGGCGCAGCGCTGCCCAGGCTTTGCGGCGGCTGCCCTACCGGCCACTGCGCCGCCATTCGTGGCCGCATCAGTAGACCCACCAACAGCACCTGATCCAGTGCAGCCCCAGGCCAGCAGCCCCGACCGTTCGCCTACTGCGCCATGGCGGGAGCTGGATCGGGCCTACCTGGCCCACCATGCCCAGTGCAACGCCTGCCAGTGTGCGGGCCGGGGCTACGGCGAGCGCTGCCCAGCGGGGGCTGCACTGTGGGCGGCCTACCTGGCTGAGTCCTCTATCTGACAACTGCTATCTGACACAAGACCTGATCGGAAAGGAAATCGACGATGGCGAAAGCAAAGCAAGGGCTGATTCGGGGCATGGGCACCCACCGGCGCACCGAGGGCGACTACATGGCGGCGCTACTGGATATCGTGACCCTGGACGACTGGCGCGATGTAGTCGCCGGGGCGCTGCAACTGGCCAAAGGCGGCGATGCCCAGGCGCGCGCCTGGCTGGCTCAGTACCTGGTAGGCAAGGCATCGGCCAGTGCACCCACGGCGTTGACGGTGCAGGTCAACCAATGGAGCAGCAAAGACCCATTGGCCGAACGCCTGGCACGCCCACTGATCCATCAAGAAAAATTCCCGCTACTGGCTGGCAGCGAGGCGCGCGAAGCCGACATTCAGGACGCCATCGCGGCGGAACTGGTGCGCAAGTTGCCGACACCGGAAACCACTGCGAAGCCAGCACCGGCGCGGGTTCGTGCCAATTCCGACGATGAAACAGCAACCAAACTTCCTTGATGGTTTGGGAAAAACTTTGAGCGCGAAAGGAAACCAGCATGGGCGGTTTTGGCAGTGGCAGGCACGGCGGCAAGGACTGCACCGGGGATATGCGACAGGTTGACGTGCGACGCCTGCACCGCGAGGGCCACCTGAAACCGGGCATGGCGTACAACCGGCAGTGGACACGCAACGGGGAGGTCATTTCCAGCATTGGTATGTCGGTGCAAGCGGATTTGGTGCGGTTCACCTACCGGCACCGGCCAGCGGGCGGGGACTGGCAGGACGTGCATTGCCCGGCCTATCTGGAGCGCACCCCATGCACCTACGGCGGCACCCGTGCATGGTGGCTGTGCCCCACCTGCGGCAAGCGCTGCGCCATCCTCTACATCGGCAAGACACCAGCATGCAGGCACTGCTACCGCCTGGCCTATCGCAGCGAGCGCGAAACCACCAGCGACCGGGCGACGCGGCAGGTCAACAAACTGCGGGATCGATTGGACTGGGAGCCGGGGTTTCTCAACGGCAATGGGCCCAAGCCCAAGGGCATGCACTGGCGCACGTTCTATCGATTGCAGGCCCAGCACGACGCCTACATGCAGCAGACATTGGCAGGGGTTGCGCAAATGCTGGGGCGGCTGAATGCCAAGCTGGGGGCTGTGCGGCGCGGCTGAGGCCGGGAGGGGGGAGTCAAGACGCGGGCAGGTGGCGACGGGGTAACGGGCCGGTTCATCGAATTTTCACGTCCGCGAAAAATGAAAATCAGGGGAGCGCCATCAAGCAGTCAAGATGTTCATCGAGCCCAAAACTGTCACCAGACTGTCACCAAGAAAAAAGCGCGCTACCGGTTTGATAGCGCGCTTTCCTTTGCTGTATTGGTGGGCCCTGAAGGATTCGAACCTTCGACCAACGGATTAAGAGTCCGCTGCTCTACCAACTGAGCTAAGAGCCCTCTCTTTTCAGAGGCGCTGCAATGCAGCACAGCCGCGAATTATGCACCAAGTTTGGGTGCCTCCAGAAAAGATGGCAAAAAATTCACATCAGCAGGTGCTCGCCCGCGTTGTCGCCGCCCAGGATCACGTAGTTCACCTTGCGGATGTCCATGAGTTTTTTGCCGCCCGAGTAGCTGATGGAGCTTTGGATGTCCTGCTCCATCTCGGTCAGCGTGTCGGCCAGCTTGCCCTTGATCGGTTCGAGGATGCGTTTGCCCTCCACATGCCGGTACTCGCCCTTGTTGAAGTCGCTGGCCGAGCCGTAGTACTCCTTGTACAGCTCCCCGTCCACCTCCACGGTATGGCCGGGGGACTCTTCGTGGCCCGCGAACAGCGAGCCAATCATGACCATGGTGGCGCCAAAGCGGATGCTCTTGGCGATGTCGCCGTGGCTTCTGATGCCGCCGTCGGCAATGATGGGCTTGGTGGCCACGCGCGCGCACCACTTCATGGCCGACAGCTGCCAGCCGCCCGTGCCAAAGCCGGTTTTCAGCTTGGTGATGCAGACCTTGCCCGGGCCCACGCCCACCTTGGTGGCGTCGGCGCCCCAGTTCTCCAGGTCGATCACTGCCTCGGGTGTAGCCACGTTGCCGGCGATGACGAAGGACTGCGGCAGGTGTTTTTTGAGGTAGCCGATCATGTCGCGCACGCTGTCGGAGTGGCCGTGGGCGATGTCGATGGTGATGTACTCGGGCGTCAGCCCTTCGGCCTTGAGGCGATCGACGGTGTCGTAGTCGGCCTGCTTGATGCCCAG
The DNA here is from genome assembly GCF_033100095.1 of Diaphorobacter limosus. NCBI lineage: Bacteria > Pseudomonadati > Pseudomonadota > Betaproteobacteria > Burkholderiales > Comamonadaceae > Diaphorobacter > Diaphorobacter limosus. Next base: position 3,869,947 of record NZ_CP136921.1, read on the forward strand.
CGAGATCGAGGCAAAGCAGCCCTGGGCGCGCATGTCGCGCACGAACCGCACGTTGTCCAGATCAAAGCGGTGCATGACGTAGAAGTAGCCGTTCTGGGCCAGCCAGGCGCAGATTTTTTCGTCCACCACGGTTTTCATGTTGGCCGGCACCACCGGCAGTTTGAAACGGCGCCCGCCCAGTTCCACGCTGGCGTCGCATTCGGATCGGCTTTGCACGCGGCACTTGCGTGGCAGCAGCAGGATGTTGTCGTAGTCGAAGATTTCCATGAGGTTCCAAGCTCCTTAGAAAAGGTCACCAGGGCAGGATTGCACTGGCGTGGGGCGCTTGGCTTGGGCTCCGGCTTTGCGGGCACTGCCGCAGCTGGCGGCGCCGAACCCTGTTTGCACAGGCGAAAAAAAACCGGGCGTCAAGAAACTTGGGCCCGGTGATTGATTGTACGGGTGCGCAGGATGTGCAGAAGGTCGCGGGGTCTATTCGGGGCGCGGCAGGGGGACCGGCTGGCCGGCGCACAGCGCCTGCGCTGCGGCCACGGTGCGCCCGGCAGCGTCCTGCACCCAGCCCAGCAGCCCCAGGCGCTCGACATCGGCGCCGTCGGGAATGCGCATGGGGCGCAGATCCGACAGCGCACCGCCGGGCCATTCGCCGTGCCAGGCATTGCGCACCACATGGCGCGCGACGGGACTGGCTTCGGCGCCGGCCGGCAGTTGCTCCACCAGCACCAGCCAGAAGCGCAGCGGCGGGCGCGCCTTGGGTGGCGGGCTGAAGCGGATGATGGTGCCCACGTAGTCGTTGACGGCCGGCCCCATGGCCACGCGCAGGCTGCCGGGCGCGGTGATGAGCGAGTCGGTATGGACATCCGTGCCGGCCGGCGCGGCGCGCGCCAGGGCCTGCAGGCGCGCCAGCGCATCGGCAGTGGCAGCGGACGACAGCGGCGCATCGTCGCCCGAGGGCGTGGGCACGATCCAGTCCACCACCAGGGCCGACGGCCCCGGCGCGGGCGTGTGCGGCTCGCTCCAGCAGGTCGCGCAATCGGCGCTGACGAAGCGCTCGAACAACGCAGCCGGCCGCGGCGTGTGGTCGCTGCTGCAGGGCTGGGCGAGGGCGCCGGCCAGCGGCAGCGCGCACAGGCCGGCAGCGATCAGGGCAGGGGTTTTCATCGGTGGGTTCCGGTGGGCTTCCTACAATTCCACCATGCTCCCACAAGATTCGCTTTCCGGCGCCGGTGTGCCGCCATCGGGCCAGGCCGCGCCGCTGCTGCACGGTCTCAACCCCGAACAACTCGCCGCCGTCACCCTGCCCGCCGGCCATGCGCTGATATTGGCCGGCGCCGGTTCGGGCAAGACGCGCGTGCTGACCACGCGCATCGCCTGGCTGCTCTCGACCGGCCAGGCCGCGCCCGGCGGCATCCTGGCCGTCACGTTCACCAACAAGGCGGCCAAGGAGATGCTCACGCGCCTCTCCGCCATGCTGCCCATCAACGTGCGCGGCATGTGGATAGGCACCTTCCACGGCCTGTGCAACCGCCTGCTGCGCGCGCACCACAAGCTCGCCGGCCTGCCGCAGACTTTTCAGATTCTGGACACGCAGGACCAGCTCTCGGCCGTCAAGCGTTTGTGCAAGCAGTTCAACGTGGACGAGGAGCGCTTCAAGCCCAAGGAGCTGGCCTACTTTTTTGCCGGCTGCAAGGAAGAGGGCCTGCGCCCGCGTGACGTGCCGGTGCGTGACGAGGACACGCGCAATAAGGTCGAGCTGTACCAGCTCTACGAGGAGCAATGCCAGCGTGAGGGCGTGGTGGATTTTGGCGAGCTGATGCTGCGCAGCTACGAGCTGTTGCGCGACAACGACCCGGTGCGCGTGCACTACCAGCGGCGCTTTGCCCACATGCTGGTGGACGAGTTTCAGGACACCAACAAGCTGCAGTACGCCTGGCTCAAGCTGCTGGCGGGCGACATGGTCGATGGCCGCCTGCAAACCCGGGGCAGCGTGATCGCCGTGGGCGACGACGACCAGAGCATCTACGCCTTCCGCGGCGCGCGCGTGGGCAATATGCAGGACTTCGTGCGCGAGTTTGGCGTAGAGCGGCAGATCAAGCTGGAGCAGAACTACCGCAGCTACAGCAACATCCTGGATTCGGCCAACGCGCTCATCGCGCACAACAGCAAGCGCCTGGGCAAGAACCTGCGCACAAGCCAAGGCCCGGGCGAGCCGGTGCGCGTGTACGAGGCGAATAGCGACCTGGCCGAGGCGCAGTGGATGGTGGACGAGATCAGGCAACTGGTGCAGGGTGGCACGGCCACGCGCAGCGAGATCGCCGTGCTCTACCGCAGCAACGCGCAAAGCCGGGTCATCGAATCGGCGCTGTTCAACGTCGCCGTGCCGTACCGCGTGTATGGCGGCCTGCGCTTCTTCGAGCGCGCCGAGATCAAGCACGCGCTGGCCTATCTGCGCCTGCTGGAGAACCCGCACGACGACACCAGCTTCATGCGCGTGGTCAACTTTCCGGCGCGCGGCATAGGGGCGCGCTCGCTGGAATCGCTGCAGGATGTCGCGCGCCAGATCGGCTGCTCGCTGCACGACGCCGTTAGCAGCATCAGCGGCAAGGCCGGCGCCAACCTGGGCGCCTTTGTGGCCATGATCGACGTGCTGCGCGAGCAGACCCAGGGGCAGAACCTGCGCGCCATCATCGGGCAGATGCTGCAGGCCAGCGGCCTGATCGAGCACTATCGCAACGAAAAGGAAGGCGCCGACCGGCTGGAGAACCTGGATGAACTCATCAGTGCGGCCGAGAGCTTTGTCACGCAGGAGGGCTTTGGCAAGGACGCCGTGGCCCTGCCGATCGATGAAACCGGCGCGCCGCTCACGCAAAGCCCGGCCAGCCAGGGGCTGGACCCGAACGCGCCGCTGCTGAACCAGCCCCTGGTCGATGCCGACACCGGTGAGACCCTGTCGCCGTTGGCCGCCTTCCTGACCCACGCCGCGCTGGAGGCCGGCGACAACCAGGCCCAGGCCGGGCAGGACGCCGTGCAGCTGATGACCGTGCACGCCAGCAAGGGCCTGGAGTTTGACTGCGTGTTCATCGGTGGCCTGGAGGAGGAACTCTTCCCGCACCAGAACGCCATGAGCGACCAGGGCGGCCTGGAGGAAGAACGCCGCCTGATGTACGTGGCCATCACGCGGGCAAGAGCGCGCCTGTATCTGAGCCACGCGCAGACCCGGTTGCTGCACGGCCAGACGCGCTACAACCTCAGGAGTCGCTTCTTCGACGAACTGCCCGAGGAATGCCTGAAGTGGCTCACGCCCAGGCAGCAGGGGTTTGCCAGTTATGCTCCTGATATGAGAGCTGTTGGCGCTTATCAGTCGGGCGCTAGAGGCCAATCTGGCTTCAAATCAGAGGCCTTCACCAGCCCGCCCGTGCCGCCGCGCAAGGAGGCTCCGGCGCATGGCCTGCGCGTGGGCCTGGCGGTGTTCCACACCAAGTTCGGCGAGGGCAAGGTGCTGGCCCTGGAGGGAGCTGGCGACGACGCCCGTGCCCAGGTCAACTTTCCGCGCCATGGCACCAAGTGGCTGGCGCTGGCGGTGGCCAAGCTGACCATCGTGGAATAACCCAGCCCGCGCCGGGCCGTGCCCGCCTGTGCGCATGGCATCGGGGCGCTGCCTGCGTGCCCTTGCTGCTGTCACGCCGGCGTCACAAGCGATTTCTAGACTGAGCACTCCAATCCATGTTTCACAACGCGAGGAGTGTGGCTCTCATGAGCAAGTCTGTTTCCGACAAGGTGGTTCGCAACCATGCCGACAATGTTCCGTTCAGCGCCATCCTGCAGGCCAGGCTGTCGCGCCGCACGGTCGCCCGCGGCGGCCTGAGCGCCGCCCTGGCCCTGCTGACCGGCACCGGGCTGGCCGCATGTGGCGGCGGTGACGGCCAGGGCAACGCGCCGGCTCCCGTGCCAGCGCCCGGTCTCAAGCTCGGCTTTGAGTCCCTGCCCGCCTCCATGACCGATGCCTGCGTGGTGCCCGCTGGCTACGTGGCCCATGTGCTGGGCCCCTGGGGCACGCCGCTCAACGACAACGCCGCCGAATGGGACAAGGACGGCAACAACAGCTCGACAGACCTGCTCCATTCCACGGGCATGCACCACGATGGCATGCACTACTTTGCGCTGGAGGGCAGCTCCACCGAGGGCATCCTGGTCGTCAACCACGAATACATCGACGAGCAGGCCCTGCACCCCGCCGGCCCCACCATGGTCGGCGGCAAGCGCCCGGCCGAGGAGGTGCGCAAGGAGATCAACGCCCATGGCGTCGCCGTGATGCATATCCGCAAGAGCGGCGGCAGCTGGGCCATCGTCAAGAACTCGAGGTACAACCGACGCTTCACCTCCGCCACGCCCATGGCCCTGGCCGGCCCTGTGAGTGGCACCGACTGGGTCAAGACGCCGTTCTCGCCCACCGGCAGGCAGGTTCGCGGCACCAACAACAATTGCGGCAACGGCACGACCCCCTGGGGCACCTACCTCACGGCCGAGGAGAACTGGGCCGCCTGCTTCGTCAACACCGACAAGGCCAACCAGCCCGCGCACCAGAAGCGCGTGGGCGTTTCCACCAGCAAGGGCCGCTACCAATGGGAAACCGCCTCCGGGGACGGCAGCGAAGCGCAGGGCGAGTTCGCGCGCTTCAACGTCACGCCATCGGGCGCGGACGCCTTGAGCGACTGGCGCAACGAGGTCAACGGCTTTGGCTATCTGGTGGAGATCGACCCCTACGACCCCGGCAGCATTGCCACCAAGCGCACGGCCATGGGCCGCTTTGCCCATGAGGGGGCGGCTTACGGCCTGCCCCAGGCAGGCAAGCCGCTGGCCTTCTATACCGGCGACGACTCGCGCTTCGAATACATCTACCGCTATGTGTCCGATGCCGCCTGGGATGCTGCCGATGCCAGGCGCACGGATCGCCTCGCCGTGGGCGCCAAGTACCTGGACAAGGGCACGCTTTATGTCGCCCGCTTCAACGACGATGGCACGGGCAGCTGGCTGCCGCTCACGCCCGACAGCGTGGGCAAGGACGGTACGCGGCTGGGCAGCAGGTACGCCACGCTCGATGAAATCCTGATCAACACCCGCGGCGCGGCCGATTTCATGGGCGCAACCCCCATGGATCGTCCCGAATGGACAGCCGTGCACCCGACGAATGGCGACGTGTACCTGACGCTGACCAACAACAGCAGCCGCAATGCCGGCACGGGCACGAACGCGGCGAACCCGCGCCTGAACAACGTCAACGGCCACATCATCCGCTGGCACGACGACGCGGGCGCGAACAGCTTCCGCTGGGAGATCTTCGTGTTCGGCTCCGATGCTGGCGCCGCGGCCGAGACCAACCGCTCCGGCCTGAGCGCGCTGAACCAGCTGGCCAGCCCCGACGGCATTGCCTTCGACGCGCGCGGCATCCTGTGGATACAGACCGACAACGGCATCGACGGCGGGCGCAACAACGCTGTCGCCCGGGCCACCAACGACCAGATGCTGGCGGTGATCCCCGGCGCGCTGGCCGAGCACAAGGGCCCGGGGCCGGCCATCAACGCCGCCAACCAGGGTGATCTGCGCCGCTTCTTCGTCGGCCCGAACGCGGCCGAGATCACCGGCTTTGCCTGCACGCCGGACTTCAAGACCATCTTCCTGAACGTGCAGCACCCTGGCAACTGGCCCGCCTATGGCAGCAGTGACGCCACGCTGGCGCCCACGGGCACGGTGCGCCCGCGGGCAGCCACCGTGGTCATCCAGAAGGCCGATGGGGGTGCGATCGGCGTTTGACCCGCGTGAGCAGCATGGCCCAGCGAGCCATGCGGTCGGCGGTACCGACCAGGGAGCTGCCACGCCCATGCGTGGCAGCTCTGTTGGCGCTTTTGGCTTGCGTTTGCCCCCATGGCGCGCGCAAGGTGCGGTGGCACAATCCCAGCGGCGTGGTGGCGGCCCGTTGAACGGCTGGCCATCTGCTTCATCTTTGGGTGCGGTTTCCGGAACTCCTGGCGAATTTTTTTCATGGGTCAGAGGCGACATTGGACTCCCGTGCGGCTGCCGCACCGCCCCGGGCGGCGTGGGCTTGGTGTCTGGCTCGCGCTGTGCGTTGCCTGGGTGGCAATGGCCTCTCTCCCGGCCCTGGCGGCCTGCGGTGGTCAGGTGCGACTGACGCAGCCGGTGGAGTTCAGCGCCCAGGAGCTGGCCGGGTTTCGCGCCATGGCGCCGCTGCGCGTGCTGCCCCTGGACGCGCCCCCGATGGCGCGCCACGACCCGCAAGATGGCTACTCCGGCATCGGCGTGGATGTGTGGTGCTTCATCACCGAGCGCCTGGGGCTGCGCTATGAAATCATTCAGCGGCGGGACCTGTCCATCGCTGAAAAAATCCGCCTGGTGCAGGAAGGCCAGGCCGATGTCCTGCTGCCCTTGAGCGCGAACAGCGAACGCGCCGCGCGCGGCATCTTCACCCGGCCGTTCTACGAAAGCCATTACGCCGTCATCGCGCGCAAGGACTGGCGCCCGGAGATCCGCGGCCTGGCCGACCTGGCGCCCTACCGCGTGGGCGTGCTCAAGGGCGTGGCGTCCGAGAGCCTCCTCAAGACGGTGATGGCGTCCGATCGGCTGGTGGTCATTGACGACGTGACCAGCGAGGCACTGTTTCAGGCCCTGCGCGATGGCCGCATCGACCTGGCCTTGTTCAGCAAGGCGGTGTTTGAAGAAAAGCGCTACCAGCACGAGTACTTTGACCTGACCGTGGTCCATACCCTGCACGATGCGCCGCGGGTCTACGGCTTTTACTTCCAGCCCTCGCCACGCAACCAGCAGATCGTGCAGGCCTTTGACCGCTACCTGGCGGTGCTGGACATATCCGCCGCGGTGGCCGAGCACGAGGACGGCGAGCGTCAGTTCATCCAGCGCTATGTGATCCAGCGCAGCTGGCACCTGGTGGTGTTGACCGCGGGCGCGGGGGCTCTGGTGCTGGTCGTGGTGCTTGCGGCACTGCTCTACCGCTACCGCCGCCTGGCGCGCCTGCTGGCGGCCAGCAACGAGCACATCCTGCAGCAGCAGCAGGCTCTGCAGGCGGTCAACCAGGAGCTGGAAAGGCAGAGCCAGACCGACGGGCTGACGGGCCTGGCCAACCGCCGGCAGTTTGACCATGCGCTGCTGCGCGAACATGCACGCCAGCAGCGCACGGCTGCGCCGCTGAGCCTGCTGATGGTGGATCTGGACCATTTCAAGCATGTCAACGACCGCTATGGCCACGCCATTGGCGACGACTACCTGCGCGCCGTGGCGCGGGTGCTCAAGACCTCGGTGAACCGTGCCACCGACCTGGCGGCGCGCTACGGCGGCGAGGAGTTTGTCTGCCTGCTGCCCGAAACCTCGGCCACCGACGCCCAGATGCTGGCCGAGCGCATCCGCCAGGGCGTGAGCAGCATGGCCCTGCCCAACGAGCTGGCCAGTCCCCCGCACCTCACGCTGAGCATAGGCGTCGCCACGCTGCTTGGCGGCAAGGCGGATGCGGCGCAGCTGCTGGCCCAGGCCGACGAGCAGCTGTACGCCGCCAAGCATGCCGGGCGTGACCGCGTGCATGCGGTGGTGTTGCGTTGACGCGGCAAGCAGCGGTGGTTGGCGCCCGTCATCGCGGCGAAGGCTGGTATCCAGCGTTCACGCTGGCCAATGGCATCCCGGGATCGCGGCCTTTGCCGGGACGGCGGTCAGTCCTTTGCTGCCCGGACGATAGGGCAATGGTTCAGTGCGATGGATCTGCGCCCGGGGCCGGCTCGTCGCCGTCCGTCTGCGCGTCGGGCGGCGCAAAGCTGTCGCGGAAGGTGAACACCACCGAGGTGAAGAACATCGCCGCCAGCATCATCGCCGTAGCCACCATGATGCCGCCGGCCATGCTCGCGCCAATGCCCACGGCGGCCAGCAGCGTGACCAGCAGGCTCATGGCCAGGCCCGCCGCCAGGAACACGCCCAGCCAGGACAGGCCATACACCGTGAAGGCACCAAAGTTGCGCCAGCAGGCGACGATGCTGAAGAACAGCGCCTTCACGGGCGGCACGTTGTGCCAGTGCACCAGGCCCGGCGCATGCCAGAACAGCAGCGACAGCGGCACGTACAGCAGCATGGCCAGCCACATGGCGGCCTGGAAGTCGCCGGACTCGGCCACCTCCCGCGTGAGTGGCGCGCCGCCCAGGTAGACGCGCGCGAATTCGCCGCCATCGATCAGGGCCGACAGCCCCATCACGCCCAGAAAGCCCACGGCATACATGGCGCCCAGGCTCATCATGGCGTTCAGGCGCTGCTTGCCGGTGCGAAAGGCCACCAGCATCAAGGCCGGTGTGGGCGTGCGGTTCTGGCTGGCCTCGGCCGCGGCGACCATCATCGCCAGCGTGGCCGACGGCAGCAGCGCCAGTGCCACGGCGGGGCCCACCAGCGGCAGCAGCGTGGCCAGCGACATGGCGGCCATGGTCATGAAAAACAGCGCGGACAGGGCCATGGGCTGGCGCCAGAACACGGTGATGCCCTGGCGTACCCATTGCAGGCCCGTGCGCGCGGGGACGATGTTCAGTTTCATGGTGCGGCGACTGTACCCGAGGGGACTATGAGGTTGCAGCCCTGGGCCATCACAACAGGTGCATCGGGTGCCGCACACGCTCGCGCAGCACGCGTTCGAAATGCGTGGGGTCGTGGGGCTTGAGCATGCTGGCCTCGCGCGGCAGGTAAAAGTCCCACAGGCGCGACAGCCAGAAGCGCAGTGCGCCGGCGCGCAGCATGGCCGGCAGCAGCTCGCGCTCGGCCGCCGTGAGCGGGCGCACGGCCTGGTAGGCGGCCAGCAGGGCGGCGGCGCGCTGCTCGTCGTGCCGGCCGGTGGGCAGATCGATGCACCAGTCGTTCAGGCACACGGCCAGGTCAAAGAGCCAGGTATCGACACCGGCGAAGTAGAAGTCGAAGCAGCCGGTGAGCTCCTCGCCCTCGAACATCACGTTGTCGCGGAACAGGTCGGCATGTATCGGCCCGCGCGGCAGCGCGGCGTAGGCGCTGCCGGCAGCCACATGGTTCTGGTAGGCCAGCTCGGATGTGAGCAGCTCGGCCTGTTCCGGGCCAATGTGCGGCAGCACCACGGGCACGGTCTCGTTCCACCAGGGCAAGGCCCGCAGATTGGGTTGCTGGCGCTCGTAGTCGCGCGCGGCCAGGTGCATGCGCGCCAGCATGTTGCCCACCGCGGTGCAGTGCACGGCCTGTGGCGCCAGCTGGCTCTTGCCGCGCAGCTTGGTGGCCAGGGCGGCTGGCTTGAGGGCCACCTGGTGCAGGATCTCGCCGTACTTGTCCGCCTGTGGGTCGGGCACGGGGATGCCGTGGTGCGCCAGATGGTGCATCAGGTGCAGGTAGAACGGCAGCTGCTCGGCGCTCAGGCGCTCGAACAGCGTCAGCACATATTCGCCCGCTTCGCTGGTCACGAAGTAGTTGGTGTTCTCAATGCCGCCCTCTATGCCGCGCAGCGTGAGCAGCTTGCCCAGCTGCAGGCGGCGCAGCAGCTCGCGCGCCTCTTTGTTCGAGACTTCGGTGTAAACGGCCATGGGTCAGCAGAAAGAAACGTGCGGCGGCGGGAGGGCGGCGCAGCCGCCGGTGGTGGCGGCATGGGCGCGGGAGGTCAGAACTGGCGCAGGTTCCACACGCGTGGCGCGGTCACCGAGTCGGACTGGTTGAAGTTGCCGGGCCGCGCGCGCGCGCCATCATTGGCGCGCACCTCGTAGGCGGGCAGGGGCGTGCCGGTCTTGGGTTGCACCGTGATGTGCTGCGTCTGGCCGCCCACGCGCAGCTCATCGACGCGGCTGCCGGCGTCTTCGACCACGATGCGCTCCACGCGCGGTTCGCGCCGGTCATCGGCTTTTTGCTCTTGTGTTGATAGCTGTCCGCGCTCAGTGGTATTGGTCTGAGACGGGTTTTGGCTTGTATTTTGTGCCAGGGCGGGGGCGCTGGCGATGGCCAGCAGCAGAAAGGGGTAGACGGCGCGCATGGCGCCGATTGTAGGTCGTGGCAGGGCGCGGGTCAGCGCTGCGGCGGGCAGCCGCTGGCCGTGCAGGCCACGGTGTACTGGCTTATGAAGGTGCGGAAGTTCTTGCCCAGCCGGCCCATCTCGGTGCAGACGTTGCCGCGCGTGTCGAAGGCAAAGCCCTGGTCGCCCTTGGCGTTGAGCAGCTCCACGCGGGCCAGGCCCAGGCTGGCGAACTGCTGCGGCTCATACCACTCGCGGGCGCAGATGTTGTGGAAGACGAAGGTCTGGTAGACCAGCTCGGTGACCTCGGCCTTGTTCAGCTGCGCGCGCAGCACGCCGCCGTCGAACTGCGCCGCCGTCACGCCGCCGTGCTGGATGGACTTGTGCAGCAGCGGCGGCACGTTCTTGAATTCGCTATCGGCCAGGGCCAGGGTGGAGGCGGCGCAGGCCAGCAGTGCAACGATGTATTTCATGGCGGGAGAATGCGTGAATGGCTCGGCGCGGCGCCCCATGGCGCCGCCGTCGAGGCCCATGATTGTGCAGGTTTTGCCGCGGGCTTATGTGCACAATCTCCCCATGAGTGAATCCAAAACCCTGGTGCTGGTCGATGGTTCCAGCTACCTGTACCGCGCCTTCCACGCCATGCCCGACCTGCGCGCCGTGCCGGGCGACCCGGCCAGCAGCCCCACGGGGGCCATACGCGGCATGATCAACATGCTGCAGGCGCTCAAGAAAGAGGTGCCGGCCGACTACGCGGTCTGCGTGTTCGACGCGAGCGGCCCCACCTTCCGCGACGACATCTACGCCGACTACAAGGCCAACCGCTCCCCCATGCCCGACGACCTGCGCGCGCAGATCGCGCCCATCCACGAGGTGGTGCGCCTCTTGGGCTGGCCGGTGCTGGCGATTGCCGGGGTGGAGGCCGACGACGTCATCGGCACGCTGGCCAAGACGGCCGCGGCCCAGGGCTTGCGCGTGGTGATATCGAGCGGCGACAAGGACCTGAGCCAGCTGGTGGACGAGCGCATCACCATCATCGACACCATGAACGGCAAGCGCCGCGACGTGGCCGGGGTGACGGCCGAGTTTGGCGTGCCGCCCGCGCTGATGGTGGACTTCCAGACCCTGGTGGGCGACGCCGTGGACAACGTGCCGGGCGTGCCCAAGGTCGGCCCCAAGACCGCTGCCAAGTGGCTCATGGAATACGGCTCGCTGGACGCGCTGGTGGCCAGCGCCGGCGCCATCAAGGGCGTGGCAGGCGAGAACCTGCGCGGCGCGCTTGACTGGCTGCCCACGGCGCGCAGCCTGGTCACCATCAAGACCGACTGCGAGCTGGCCGATCATGTGGCGGGTTTGCCTGCTCTTGATTCGATAGCTGTTGGCGCAGAACAGACGGGCGAACTGGCCGATTTTTATCAAAAATACGGCTTCAAGAGCCTGGCGCGCGCGCTGGAGCCCCAGGCGCAGCCGGCCAGCGGCGACCTGTTTGCCCAGCCCGACGCCAGCACCGTTGCCGTCCAGGCCCAGCGGCGCGACGTGGCCTACGACATCATCCTGACCTGGGCGCAGCTCGATGCCTGGCTGGCCCGCATCCAGGCCGCACCGCTGGTGGCCATAGACACCGAAACCACCTCGCTGGACGAGCTGCGCGCCGCCATCGTCGGCATCTCCTTCAGCGTGGAGCCGGGGGCCGCCGCCTACATCCCGCTGGCACACGAAGGCCCGGACGCGCCCGCGCAGCTGCCGCTGGCCGAGGTGCTGGCGCGCCTCAAACCCTGGCTGGAAGACCCGGCGCGCTTGAAGCTGGGCCAGCACATCAAGTACGACCGCCATGTGTTTGCCAACCACGGCGTTGAGGTACGCGGCTACGCCCACGACACCATGCTGCAAAGCTATGTGCTGGAGGTGCACAAGCCCCACGGCCTGACCAGCCTGGCCGAGCGCCACACGGGACGCAGCGGCATCAGCTACGAAGACCTGTGCGGCAAGGGCGCCAAGCAGATACCGTTCGCGCAGGTGCCGGTGGACAAGGCGGCGGCCTATTCCTGCGAGGACTCGGACCAGACCCTGGACGTGCACCGCGTGCTCTGGCCACAGCTTGAGAACGATGAAAAACTGCGCGCCATCTACGAACTGGAGATCGCCTGCAGCGAAACGCTGTTCCGCATCGAGAGGAACGGCGTGCTGATAGACGCGCAGCAGCTCGCCAGCCAGAGCCACGCCCTGGGCCAGCGCATCCTGCAGCTCGAAAAAGAGGCCTACGACATCGCCGGCCAGCCGTTCAACCTAGGCAGCCCGAAGCAACTGGGCGAAATCTTCTTCGACAAGCTGGGCATGCCCGTCGTCAAGAAGACCGCCACCGGCGCGCGCAGCACCGACGAGGAGGTGCTGGAAAAGCTGGCCGAGGACTACCCCCTGCCGGCCAAGCTGCTGGAGCACCGCTCCCTCGCCAAGCTCAAGAGCACCTACACCGACAAGCTCAGTCAACTTGCCGACCCGCGCACCGGCCGCGTGCACACCCACTACGCCCAGGCCGTGGCCGTCACCGGGCGCCTGTCCAGCAACGACCCGAACCTGCAGAACATCCCCGTGCGCACGGCCGAGGGCCGGCGCATTCGCGAGGCCTTCATCGCCCCGCCGGGCCGCGTCATCGCCAGCTGCGACTACAGCCAGATCGAGCTGCGCATCATGGCCCACATCAGCGGCGACGAAGCCCTGCTGCGCGCCTTCCACGACGGCCTGGACGTGCACCGCGCCACCGCATCGGAAGTGTTCGGCGTGGCCGTCGATCAAGTGTCAAGCGAGCAGCGCCGCTACGCCAAGACCATCAACTTCGGCCTGATCTACGGCATGAGCAGCTACGGCCTGGCCAAGAGCCTTGGCATAGACAACCAGGCCGCCAAGAACTACATAGACCGCTACTTCCAGCGCTACCCCGGCGTGTGGCAATACATGCAGGAAACCAAGGCCCAGGCCAAGGCGCGCGGCTATGTCGAGACCGTGTTCGGCCGGCGCCTGGTGCTGCCCGAGATCAACTCCCCTAACGGCCCGCGTCGCGCCGCGGCCGAGCGCGCCGCCATCAACGCCCCCATGCAGGGCACGGCCGCCGACCTGATCAAGAAGGCCATGGTGGCCGTGCAGCAGGTGCTGGACGCGCAAAAGCCCGGGGTGCTGATGATCATGCAGGTGCACGACGAACTGGTGTTCGAGCTGCCCGAAGCCGAGGTGGACTGGCTGCGCCTGGAGGTGCCGCGCCTGATGGCCGGCGTGGCGCAGCTGAAAGTGCCGCTGCTGGCCGAGGTGGGCGTGGGGCCGAATTGGGAGCAGGCGCATTGAGGCATAGCGAAGCGGCGCCGCGGCTCACCCCCGCCGTGCGCATGGGCCTGTCCATCGCCCTGGCCACGGGGCTGTACGGCATCTCGTTTGGCGCCCTGGCCGTGGCCGCGGGCCTGACCGTGGCCCAGGCCATGGCGCTCAGCCTGCTAATGTTTACCGGCGGCTCGCAGTTCGCCTTCATCGGCGTGATTGCCGGGGGCGGCGGCGGCGCTGCAGCTCTGAGCGCGGCGACCCTGCTGGGGGTGCGCAATGGCGTCTATGGCATGCAGATGCAGCAGCTGTTTACCCCGCGCGGCTGGCGCCGTGTGGTGATGGCGCAGATCACCATTGACGAGTCGGCCGCCACGGCCCTGGGCCAGGCCCAGCCCGACGAGCAGCGGCGCGGCTTCTGGACTGCCGGCGTCGGCGTCTTCGTGCTGTGGAACGCCTTCACGCTGCTGGGCGCGCTGCTGGGCGACGCGCTGGGTGACCCGCGCCGCTTCGGGCTGGACGGCGCGGCCGTGGCGGCCTTTCTGGGCCTGTTGTGGCCGCGCCTGCAGGGGCGCGAGCCCATCGCGCTGGCGCTGGCCTGCGGCCTGGTGACGGCGCTGGCCATTCCGCAGGTGCCGCCGGGCCTGCCCATCCTGCTGGCCGCCGCCGTCGGCGCGGCCTGGGGCTGGCTGCGGCCCGCGCCGCCTGCGGCCGGGGAGGACCGCGCGCCATGAGCCTGTGGAGCGCCATCCTGCTGGCCTGCGCCTGCGCGTTCGCCACCAAGCTCGCCGGTTACGCCATTCCCGCCCGCTGGTTGCACAGCCCGCGCATGCTGCGCGTGGCCGGGGCCCTTACCGTGGCGCTGCTGGCATCGCTGACGGTGATGAACACGTTTGCCAGCGGGGCGGCGCTGGTGCTGGACGCCCGCCTGGCAGCCCTGGCCGTGGCCGCGCTGGCGCTGTGGCTGCGCGCGCCGTTCCTGCTCGTCGTGCTCCTGGGGGCGGGGGCGGCAGGGGTGGTGCGGTGGGTGTGAGGGGGCTGCATTCGGCCAGGCGCGGTCTTCGCTCAAGCAGCAAGGCGGCCGCTCAACGCCTGCCCTAGTGTAGTGTTCGATTCTTGATTGAACTTAAAAAGTCGGCTGGTATCCCATGCTCAACTGGAGCTTGAAAGGGAGCCAATCCATGCGAGTTGCGCCAAAGATCGAATTGACGGATGAAGAGCGTGCGGCGTTGACGAAGCTTTGGCGCTCGGGCCTGACGAGCGTACGTCTGGCGCAGCGCGCACGCATCATCTTGCTGGCAGACCAGGGCCTGAACAACAAGGATATTGCCGCGCAACTGGGCATCGGTCGCATGCAGCCGGCGCGCTGGCGCGAGCGCTACCTGCAAGGCGGCATCAAGGCTATCGAGCGCGACTTGCCACGCGGCGCGCCGCCGGTAAAGGTGGACGTGGCCCAGCTGGTGCAGTTGACAACCCAGAGCAGCCCCGAAGCGATCACGCACTGGAGCACACGCAAGATGGGCACGCTGCTGGGCGTCAGCGCCAGCACCGTGATGCGCCATTGGCATGCGCACGGGCTCAAGCCGCATCTGGTGCACAGCTTCAAGGTCTCGCGTGACCCCCAGTTTGCCCAGAAGCTCGAAGACATCGTGGGCTTGTACATGTCCCCGCCTGAGCATGCCCTGGTGCTGTGCTGCGACGAGAAGAGCCAGGTGCAGGCGCTCGATCGCACGCAGCCGGGACTGCCCCTGAAGAAGGGGCGTGCGCAGACGATGACGCACGACTACAAGCGCCACGGCACGACCACATTGTTTGCGGCGCTCAACGTGCTCGATGGCCAAGTCATCAGCCAATGCCAGCAGCGCCACACCCATGTGCAGTGGTTGAAGTTCCTCAAGCAGATCGACCGCGAGACACCCAAGGACAAAACGCTGCACCTGATCGCCGACAACTACGCCACGCACAAGCACCCGGTGGTGCAGGACTGGCTGGCCAAGCACCCGCGCTTTCACATGCACTTCACGCCGACCTCGGCGTCGTGGCTGAACATGGTCGAGCGTTTCTTTCGTGACCTGACCACAGAACGGCTGCGCCGCGGCGTATTCACCAGCGTGCCGCAGCTGGTGGCCGCCATTGATGAATACGTGGCACATCACAATACCAACCCCAAACCGTTCATCTGGACCAAGAGCGCCCGCGACATCCTGCAGAAGGTCATTCGGGCCAATAGCCGATTAAGCTCCAAACAGAATGGAACACTACACTAGAGTGCGGCTAGGCGCAGTTTGCTGACACCTTGCAAATCCACGTGTTGGCGAGCGACCCAAAGGTCATACATGTCCTGCATGGCAAGCCAACTTTCAGCAGAACGGCCAATGGCCTTGGAAAGGCGTAGCGCCATTTCCGGCGTCACGCGACTGGAACCGTTGAGAACCCGGCTGAGCGTGGAAGCAGAAACGCCGAGCTTCTCGGCAAGCTCTCGCCCACTAATATTGTTGGGCTCAAGATAGACGCCAGATATGAACTCACCAGGGTGAGGAGGATTGTGCATGCTCATTAGTGATAATCCTCATAGTCCAGCACGTAAGCGTTTCCGTCTTGGAACTCGAATGTCACACGCCAGTTGCCATTGACAGTGATTGACCAGCGGCCTTTCATCTCGCCCTTCAAAGGGTGAAGGCGGAACCCGGGAATATCCATGTCCTCAATGACTCTGGCCGTGTCCAAAGCGGCCATTTGCAGCCGCAGCCGTTTGGCGTGCACCGCCTGAACGCCAGAGGTATTGCCGCTCTCAAAGAACCGACGCAGCCCTTTATGCCGGAACGACTTGATCATTGTGAGACTGTATCATGTTGCGCACTACGCAACAAGCAGTCCAACGAATGAAAGGGACTTCCCCGTCCCAAGCGCAGCGCGTATTTGCGCAGAACGGCATCAAAGTGCCACGATGGGAAGTGCAATCTCTCATCAACACGCTTGTTTCATTGGAAGGGGAAGTCCATGACCATCGTAACCGTAGGAATCGACCTGGCAAAGAACGTCTTTGCCGTACACGGCGTGGATGCGGCAGGCAAGCCAGCCCTCGTGCGCCCGAGCGTAGCGCGCAGCAACCTGCTGGAACTCATCGCCACCTTGCCCCCGTGCCTGATCGGCATGGAGGCATGCTCCGGCGCCCACCACTGGGCCCGGGAATTCGAGAAGCTCGGCCACACCGTGCGGCTGATGGCCCCCAAGTTCGTCGCCCCCTACCGCCTCTCGGGCAAACGCGGCAAGAACGACGCGGCCGATGCCGCAGCGATCTGCGAAGCCGTCACCCGCCCCCAGATGCGTTTCGTGCCCCACAAGAGCATCGAGCAGCAAGGCCAGTCATGGTGCACCGCACCCGCCAGGGATCCGTGGAACAACGCACCGCCACGCTCAACCGCATTCGGGGTCTGCTCTCGGAGTTGGGGCTGGTGCTGCCCCTCAAAGCCGCCACCGTGCGCCGTGAAGCGCTGGCACGCCTCGAAGAGCTGCCCGGCTGGGCCAACACTGTCATCGGCGATCTCTTGAGTGAAGTCACCCGGCTTGATGAACGCATCGCCGAGTACGACCGCCACATCGCCCTCATGGCCCGCCACAGCACCCAGGCGCAGCAGTTGATGCAACTCGGCGGTATTGGCCCGACCACCGCCATGGCACTCATCAGCACCGTGGGCAATGGCCACGACTTCGCCTGCGGGCGCAGCTTCAGCGCCTGGCTGGGCCTGGTGCCCGGGCAATACAGCTCGGGCGGCAAGCAGAGATTGGGACGCATCACCAAAGCCGGAGACGCCTACCTGCGCAGCCTGCTGGTGATGGGAGCCAGAGCGGTGCTTGCCGCTGCCATGAATACCCGCACGCCCAAGCAAGACCCCATCAGCCGCTGGGCCCGCAGCCTGGCCGAGCGCCGGGGCTACTGGCGCGCCGTGGTGGCCATTGCCGCCAAGAACGCCCGCATGTGCTGGGCCGTGCTGCAGCGCGGGGAGGCCTTCAAGATGCCCGCGTGAGCTGGGCCGGCTACGCAACAGACACCAGAACAAGCTGACAGATCAGAAATCCGCCGCGTGAAGGCAGTCGTTGATGTGCAAAAGGCAAGGACCTGCGCCGGGGAATGCTCGGTTAAGGATGCCCTGAACAACCCATCCCCAGGCGTGCTACGCCTGGGCTATTTTTCAGATGGTGCAAACTTGAGTTGATTTCGGCAGTTTCCCCTGCCTTTTGCCCTTGAAACAGGGCTTTTTGCCGCTTTTGGCGGCCCGCGCCCTGTTTTCGGGCGCACTCATCCCCGTGCTCCTTGCTGCTGCATCAACTGATGGCGCGCCATCCACAGGTTCGAGAGCGCAAACAACGTCACGATCTGCAGGGTGTTTTTCTTCAGGCCTCGATAACGCACCTTGGTGTAGCCAAACTGGCGCTTGATGACGCGAAACGGGTGTTCCACCTTGGCGCGGATTTGCGCCTTCACGCGCTCGAGCTGATCGACCAGAGCATCTACAGCACTGTGTTCTTTGTCCAATGCCTTGCGTTTGGCCGGCCCCATGGCAACGTGCCACGGCACGTCGTTAGGCGCATCGGCGCGTTTGTCCGCTCCCTGGTAGCCAGCGTCGCCAAAGACCTGCACCTCCTGTCCGTGCAGCAGGCTGTTGCCTTCGACCACGTCGCCGACGTTGCCCGAGGTGCAGCGCACGGTGTGCACCAGGCCGCTGTCGGCATCCACGCCGATATGGGCCTTCATGCCGAAGTACCACTGGTTGCCCTTCTTGCTCGAATGCATCTCGGGGTCTCGCGCGTTGTCTTTGTTCTTGGTTGAGCTCGGCGCGGCAATCAAGGTGGCATCCACGATGGTGCCTTCCTTGAGCTGCAGGCCTTTGGCGCACAGCAGGTCGTTGACGGTGGCCAGCATCTGCTCGGCCAGCTTGTGGCGCTCCAGTCGGTGGCGAAAGCGCAAGATGGTGCTCTCGTCAGGCAGCCGCCCGTGGGCATCGAGCTGGGCAAAGTCCCGGTACAGGGGCGTGTCAAACAAGGCTTCCTCCATCCCCAGGTCCGACAGCTTGAACCACTGCTGCAAGAAGTGCAGGCGCAGCATGGTCTGCAGCTCAAAGGGCGGGCGCCCGTTCCTGCCCTGGGGGTAGTACGGGGCGATCAGCTGCACCAAGTCTTGCCAGGGCACGACTTGCTCCATCTGTTCGAGAAAGACTTGCTTGCGGGTCTGGCGCGTGCTCAGGTTCAGGGCGAGGCCAATTTGCTTCATAGATGCTGAGGATGCCAGCGGTGGCTGACAGCTACCAGACAAATGGGGAGGTTTTGCAGGATTTCCTTAACTCAAGGGGACTCATGGGAGCCATCCCAAAGCCCGACTAACGAATGGAGCCCCCGGCGCGCGTCTTTCATCAGGGTTTGCTGCCAACCAGAAGGCAGCGTAATGACCGTTTGTAGTCACGCCGTCCGCACCGTTTGCCAAGAAGCATCGACGCGCTGCATGCACAAGGCTGGGAGCTGATCTGAAATTGACGAAAACCATGCCTGGGTTGATCGCTGTGCGATCAACCCAGGGAGAGGTATTGCTTGCAAAGGTGGGGAAGCCCTTGTAGTAATGTAGACCACACCAACCCGCAGACTATATCTTGATGCGGCAGTCTAAGTTGGTGCGCAGAAACGGTTGCGAGGGGCTTGCAGCCTGGCTTGTCAGTCGCTATGTTGTACAAAAACACAGTACTAAATTCAGCCATGAAACCCGCCGCCCTCCTGCGTTTCGCGCCACACGGTTGCCGGGGCAGATTCGTGAGCGAATGCGTTACAAATACTAACAATAACCTGAGTACTGGGGAAAAAATCTGGGCAATGGGGTGCGGTGCTCATGAGGTGACAGTTTTGCGGCTTGTAATTGGTTGGCTGCTCAGGGTCGATCGCCGCCACGCCCACTGATGGCATCCCATCCCGATCCGCAGTGCACACTTTCCCCCCGATTTGTGGAGAGCACCCCATGGCCCGTATCCCCTACGCCGACTGCACCAGCGCCGCCGCGCGCCCGCTGGCCGACCGTATCGCCGCCGAGCGCGGCAGTGTCCTGCACCTCTACCAGATGCTGCTGCATAGCGCGCCGGTGGCCGAGGGCTGGCTCGGCTACCTCACGGCCATACGCCAGAAGTCCAGCCTGCCGGGCGACCTGCGCGAACTGGTCATCATGCGCGTGGCGCAGCTCAACCACGCACCCTACGAGGCCGACCAGCACGCGCCCATCGCGCTGCGTGAAGGCGTTTCGCAGGCCAAGCTGGACGCGCTGCCCCACTGGCAGGACTGCCCGCTGTTCGATGCGCGCGAGCGCGCCGTGCTGGCCTACACCGACGCGATGACGCGGCAGGTGCAGGTGAGCGACGAGGTCTTCGCCTTTGTCGCCGCGCATTTCGAGCCGCGGCGCCTGGTGGAGCTGACGGCCACGGTGGCGGCCTACAACATGGTTTCGCGCTTCCTGGAGGCGCTGCAGATCCATTCGCACGACGCCCGTTGACGGCCCTGGGGCAGGCGCTGACCGCCGGGCGGGCAGGATGCTGTGACCGGAGACCGGGTTTTCAGCCCGGTGGCCCGGCGCTGCCATCGCCTGGTGGGCGGTCCAGCATCACCGTGGCCTGCGGCCAGCGGCGGCTGGACGCCAGCGCGGTGATGGTGGCGAGCAATTGCTCGTGCACCTTGGTTGCCGCGATCGACATTGGCAGGGTGGCCGAGCGGCAGGTGTAGATGGAGCGGGACATCGCCGGGCGGGCTATGGGCAGGGCCAGCAACTGCCCGGCGGCCAGCAGGTCGCTGACGGCGGCAAACGACAGAATCGTCGATCCCATGCCGGCGGCCACCAGGGCCAGGATCTCGTGGATGGTGTTGACCTCGACCACGATGCGCGGCGCAACGCCGGCCTTGACCATATAGGCGTCGAGCACGCGGCGCAGGCTTTGCGTCGTCGTCGGCAGTACCAGGGGAAAGCGCGCCACGTCGGGTAAGGCCACGTGGGCGGTGCCACCGGCCGAGGCGCCCTGGTACTGCGCCAGCTGCTGGGCCGTGGTGATGAACACCAGATCCTCCTGCAGCACATGCGTGAAGCGCATGCGCGCGTCGTCCTCGACGCCAAAGGTGATGCCGATGTCGACCAGGCCGTGCAGCAGCTGCTGCGGGATATAGCCCGAGCTCAGCTCCACCATCTGCAGCTGGATCAGGGGCCACTGGCGCACTACCGCCTGCACCAGCGGCACGGTGACGAAATTGGCCACCGATTGCGGCAGCGCAATCGCCACCCGGCCGCTGGGCTGGTCCACCGCTTGGCGCACGTCGTCGTAGGCCACGTCCACGCGCCGCAGTATTTCCACCGCATGGCCCAGCAGGCGCTCGCCGACGGCCGTCGGCACCACGCCGCGCGGGTGCCGGTCGAACAACGCCGCGCCCAACTGCTCCTCCAGCTGCTTGATCTGCACGCTCAGTGCGGGCTGGGCGATGTGCAGGCTCTGTGCCGCCGATGAAATCGAGCCGGCCGAGGCGACCGCGACGAAGCTGCGCAAGGCGCGAAGGTCAAGGCGCATGGCCGATGTGCAAGAACTTATCCATATTTTTTTATTATGGGTGAGATACGAAGCCTGTCTTTGTCAAATAGCTGCCGGCCACGCAGACTGCCGCCTTCGTGATTCGTGAGATGCTTTTCAAGGAGATGGCTATGCATCAGGTGACGCGCAGGGTGTTGTTGGCGGCGGCTCTGGCCGCAGCCCTGCCTTTGCAGGCGATGGCGCAATCGGGCGCAGGAAAAATAACGACGCTGGTCGTGCCCTTTGCCGCGGGCGGGCCGACGGACTTCATGGCCCGCCTGCTGGCCCAGCCGCTGGGGCGCGAGTTGGGGACGCAGGTCATCATCGAGAACCGCCCGGGCGCCAGCGGCAATATCGGCACCAAGCAGGTCATGACCACCAAGCCGGACGGCCTGACCCTGGTGCACACGACCATCGCCATGCAGGCCATCAACCCGCTGATGTACCCGGACCAGGACTTCAACCCCGCGCGCGACCTGGTACCCGTGGGCATCACCGGCGCCCTGCCGAATGTGCTGGTGGTTCACCCATCGTCGGGCATCAAGACCCTTGCCGAGCTGGTCGCCAAGGGCAAGGCAAAGAATGCACAGCTGAATTTTGCGACCTTTGGGCCGGGCAGCTCGCCGCATTTTTACGGCACTCTGTTTCAGAAAGCCACCCAGGTTGCCGCCGAGCCCATTGCCTACAAGGGCAGCGGGGACGCGGCCAAGGACATGCTGGCCGGGCGGATCGACTACATGTTTGACAGCATGACGACGGCGATAGCCAACGTGAAGGCCGAGAAGTTGGTGGCGCTGGCCATCACCTCGCCCCAGCGTTCGCCGCTGCTGCCCGACGTGCCCACGCTCAAGGAACTGGGCTATGGCGCGGCCGACGTGAACTTCTGGCTGACGCTGCAGGTGCCGGCCAAGACACCGCCCGAGATGGTGGCCGCGCTGCGCCAGGCCGTCTCCAAGGCGGTGCAGGATCCCGAGTACAAGCACAACGTGGCGGCGCGCGGTGTCGAAAACCTGTACGTGGCGCCCGAGCGGCTCGATGCCTTCTTCGTCAGCGAGACGAAAAAGTGGCGTGACACCGCGCTGTCCATAGGCATCAAGCCCGAATAAGCCGTGCGTGCAGTGAAGGAGCGAGCCATGCAGCCATTGAAAGGCCTGAAGGTCGTCGATCTGACCAAAGTGCTGGCCGGACCGCTGTGCGGCCAGTACCTGGGCGAGTACGGCGCCGATGTGATCAAGGTGGAGACGGTGGGGGGCGACGACACGCGCCGCTGGCTGCCGCAGGTCCAGGGGGAATCGGCGATTTTTGTCGCCGTCAACCACAACAAGCGCAGCATCGCGGTCGACCTGAAGACGCAGCAGGGCAGGGACATCGTCCACCGCCTGGTCAAGGATGCCGACATCGTGCTGCAGGGCTTTGGCGGCGGCACGGCGAAAAAGCTGGGGGTGGACTACGAGACTTTGTGCGCACTGAATGACAGGCTGATTTACTGCGAAATCTCGGGTTTCGGGCGCAACGGCCCCCTGGGCAACGCCCCCGGCTACGACGTGATGCTGCAGGCCTTCAGCGGCATGCTCAGCACCATGGGCCAGCCCGAGGGAGACTATGCGCGCGCCAGCTTTTCGCCGGTCGATATCGGCACGGCGATGAACACGCTCAGCGGGGTGCTGGCGGCGGTGATCGAGCGCGGGCGCACCGGCAAGGGCCTGTACCTGGAGGTGTCGCTGCTCGACACCGCCCTGGGCTTCATGACCTATATGGCGCAAAGCTATTGGCAAAGTGGCGTCAACCCCCGGCCCATGGGCACGGCCCATCCGTCGATGGTGCCCTACCAGGCGTTCGAGGCCCAGGACGGCGCCATCATGCTGGGGGCGGGCAACGACGCGCAGTGGCAGCGCTTTTGCGCCGTGGCGGGGCTGCAGGACTGGGTGGCGCACCCGGACTTCGCCACCAACGCCCTGCGCGTGGCCAACCACGCGAAGGTGGTGGCGCTGCTCCAGCCCGTGATGAAGAGCAGGACGGCGGCGCATTGGCTGACCGCCCTGGAGCAGGCCAATGTTCCCTGCTCGCCCATCCATACGCTGGGCCAGGCCCTGGCGCACCCGCAGGTGCAGGCGCGCGCCATCATCGCGCAGACCGAGCATCCGGTGCTCGGGCCGGTGCAAAACATCGGCCACCCGGTGCAGTTCGCGCACCAGCCCCGGGCGGCCTCGCGCCCCGCGCCGTTGCTGGGCGAGCACACGCAGGAAATCCTGCGGCAGCTGGGCTACGGCGCGCAGCAGATTGCCGACCTGGAGCAACAGGGCGTGGTCGCGGCTGCGTCCCATTGATTGGAAGAAGTAAAGGAAAAGAAATGTCTTTGTTCAGCTACGAAGTCCACAACCGGGTGGCGGAAATCCTGTTCAACAACCCGCCGGTCAACGCCCTGACCGAGGCCATGCTGAGGGATTTCCTGGATGCGCTGGAACGTGCCGCGCGCGATCCCGAGGTGCGCGCCGTGATCATCGGCAGCCAGGTGCCGGGCCGCTTTTGTGCCGGACTGGATCTGACGGCCGTGCACGAGGGCGCACACCAGAAGGTGCGTGCGCTGCTCGACCGGCTCTACGTGCGCATGACCGAGGTGCAGTTCCAGATGGGCAAGCCCACGATCGCGGCCGTGGGCGGCACGGCGCGCGGGGGCGGCATGACGATTGCCATCTCCTGCGACATGATCGTTGCCTCGTCGGACGCGACGTTCGGCTACCCCGAGATCGACGCCGGCGTGCTGCCCTCGATCCACTTCACGCATTTGCCGCGCATCGTCGGCAAGCACCGCGCGTTCGAGCTGCTGTTCACGGGCCGTGCCTTCGACGCGCAGGAGGCGCAGTCGCTGGGCCTGGTCTCGCGCCTGACCGAGCCAGGCCAGGCACTGGAGGGCGCGCGCGCGCTGGCGCAGACGCTGTGCGGCAAGTCGCCCGAGGTGGTGCGCTTTGGGCGCAATGCCTTCATGCTGGCCAATGACAACGGCTACCGCCAGGCGGTGGCGGCCGCGGCCGACAGCTTTTGCAACGTGGCCATGACCGACTCGGCGCGCGAGGGCATTGCTGCCTTCGTCGAGAAGCGCAAGCCGCGCTGGTGAGCGTCAGCCCCAATACTGTTCATTTATCGAGGCTGTAGGAGCGGCTTCAGCCGCGAATGGCGCCGTTCGCGGCTGAAGCCGCTCCTACGAACAGATGGCATCGGTCGCAACCTGAACAGTATTGGCGTCAGCCCCGCGGCTGCGGTTGCAGCAACTGCCACAGCCGCCCCGGCGTCAGCGGCATGGTCAGGCGTGGCGCCAGATCCGCGCGGCCGGCGCGTGCCAGGGCGTCGGCCACGGCGTTGACCACGCAGGGCGTGGCGCCAATCGTGCCCAGCTCGCCCACGCCCTTCACGCCCAGCGGGTTGTTCAGGCAGGGGGTGGACTCGTCCATGGTCATCTGGAACGGGGGCGTGTCCAGCGCCCGCAACAGCGCGTAGTCCATCAGGCTGCCGGAGAGCAGCTGGCCGCTGGCCGCGTCGTAGGCGACTGCTTCGCTCAGCGCCTGGCCCAGGCCCTGCACGGCGCCGCCTTCAAGCTGGCCGCGCACGATCAGCGGATTCACCACCCGGCCCACGTCGTTCACGCTGGCGTAGCGCACGACCTGCACGGCGCCGGTCTGCGGGTCGAGTTCAACCTCGCAAATATGGCAGCCGTTGGGCCAGGACGGGCCTGCGACGGCGCTGGTGCTGTCCACGAAGATCTGCCGCTCTGGCTGGCGCGCGGCCAGTTCCGCCAGGTTCAGCCCCAGGTCGGTGCCGGCCACCTGGTAGCGCCCCGCCTGGTACTGCACGTCGTGCACCGAGGCCTCCAGCGCCTGCGCGGCCAGTTCGCGCCCATGCTCTATGGCGCGCTCGGCGCCTGTGCGCATGGCCGAGCCACCGGTGAACAGCGAGCGCGAGCCGGCGCTGCCGAAGCCGTCGCCGCGATCGGTGTCGCCCAGCACCACGCGCACCTGCTCTATCGGGATGCCGAAGGCGTCCACCACCAGCTGCGCCAGCGACGTGGCAATGCCCTGGCCCATGGCGTTGACGGCCGAGAACACCTCGACCACGCCGTCGGCCTGGATGGTGACGGTGACGCGCTCCTCGAAGGCGTTGCCGCCGGTCCATTCCAGAAAGGTGGCGATGCCGAGCCCGCGCCACAGGCCGCGTGCCTGCGAGGCGGCGGCGCGCGCGGCAAAACCCTGCCAGTCGGCCAGCGGCAGGGCCTGGTCCATCACCCGCTCGAAGCGCCCGCTGTCGTACTGCTGGCCCATGGCGTTGGTGTAGGGCATTTGCTCGGGACGGATGAAGTTGCGCCGGCGCAAGCTGAGGCGGTCTATGCCGGTCTGGCGCGCAGCCTCGTCGATGAGCCGCTCCATCAGGTAGATGGCCTCGGGCCGGCCCGCGCCGCGGTAGGCGCCGGTGGACGCAGTGTTCGTCAGCACGGCCTGGAAGTGAAAGTCGATCACCGGGATGTCGTAGACGCTGGTCTGCACCCAGGGGCCGATCATCAGCTGGATGGCCACGCCCGTGGGTGTGGCGTAGGCGCCCACGTTGGCCTGCGAGTGCAGGCGCAGCGCCAGGATGCGGCCTTGCGCATCCAGCGCCATCTCGGCCTGGCTGACCACGTCGCGCCCGTGGGCCGACGACAAAAAATCTTCGCCGCGCTGCGCCACCCATTTCACCGGGCGCCGCAGCTGCCAGGCGGCCCAGGCGGTGGCCACATCCTCGGGGTAGGCCGAGGTCTTCATGCCAAAACCGCCGCCCACGTCGCCCACCAGCACGCGCACCTGCTGGCTTGGTAGCCCCAGGCAGTCGCAGACCAGCTTGCGCACGCCGCTGGGCATTTGCGTGCTCATGCGCAGCAGCAGGCGCCCATCGGCGGCATCCACCCAGGCCAGTAGCGAGCGCGGCTCCAGCGTCACCGCGGCCACGCGCTGGTTGCTGACGGCCAGGCGCACCACCTGCGCGGCGCGCGCGAAGGCCTGGGCGCAGGCGCCGGCGTCGCCATGGCGCATCGCGGCGGCGATGTTGTCGGGCGCCTGGGGCGTGAGCTGCGGTGCGCCCGGGGCCAGGGCGTCGGCCACGCGCTCATGCGCCAGCGGCCGGCGCGCGGGGCTGGCGCCGGGGCCGCCATCCGCGCGCTTGAAGCCGGGGCCGGGCAGGGGCTTGATGCCCGCGGCCACCAGGTCGGCGCCGGTGTAGACGGCCAGCACTCCGGGCAGGGCGCGCGCCGCGTCCGCATCCACGCCGCGCAGGCGGGCGTGGGCGTGGGGCGAGCGCACGAACACCAGGTGCGCCAGCCCGTCCGGCGCAAAGTCGTCCACGTAGCGGCCCTCGCCGCGCAGCAGCTGTGCGTCTTCCAGGCGCGGCACGGCCTGGCCGCTGCCAAAGCGGCTGGCCTGGGGAGGGGAGGGGGTGGCGGTGCTGGTCAAGGCGGGGTCTCCTGTGGCTGTGCCCATGGCGCATGCGGCCACTGTAGCCAATCTGCCCGCGGCGTGCCGTGCCGTGCGCGGCGGCACCGGCCTTCCTACAATCGCGGCCTTGCCCAGTCTTTTGGAGGAAACCGCCATGGATCAAGACTTGCACCACGACCTGCACGCCCTGCTGCCCGGACGCGGTGTGGCCAGCCGCCGCCACGCCTTGGGCCTGGTTCTGGGCGCGGGCTATGCCGCGGCCGCCGCGCCGGTGCTGGCGCAGCAGGCGATTGCCACGCCCGTCGACGGGCTGGTGGCGGGCGAGGTGAGCTTTGCCGTCAACGGCGCCCAGGTCTACGCCTACCGCGCCGCGCCCCAGGGGCGCACCGGCTTGCCGGTGGTGCTGGTGGTGTCGGAGATTTTTGGCGTGCACGAGCACATCGCCGATGTCTGCCGGCGCCTGGCGCAGGCGGGCTATCTGGCGATTGCCCCGGATCTGTTTGCGCGCCAGGGCGACCCCATGGCCTATGGCGAGGTCGCCAAGCTGATGAGCGAGCTGATTGCCAAGGTGCCCGACGCCCAGGTGATGGCCGACCTGGACGGCGCCGTGCAATGGGCGGGCGCCCATGGCGGCGATCTGAACAAGGTTGCGATCACCGGCTTTTGCTGGGGCGGACGCATCACCTGGCTGTACGCGGCCCATGGCCCGGTGAAGGCGGGCGTGGCCTGGTATGGCCGGCTGGTGGGGCAGGCCAGTGCGCTGAATCCTAAGCACCCGGTGGACATTGCCGCCATCCTGAAGGCGCCGGTGCTGGGCCTGTATGGCGAGAAAGATGGCGGCATACCCCTTGACACGGTTGATAGGATGAAAGCGGCGTTGAAGGAGGGATCGGCCGCAGCCAAGGCCAGCGAGTTCGTGATCTACCCCGATGCGCCCCACGCCTTCCATGCCGACTACCGGCCCAGCTACCGGCAGGATGCCGCGCAGGACGGCTGGCGCCGAATGCTGGGCTGGTTCAAGCACAATGGCGTGGTGTGACGCGGTACGCCGCAGCAACGGCAAAGGACAGCAAAAGCCCCTCGGGGCTTTTTTTGATGGTTTTATGAAAAAAGCCTCTAACCCAATAGGGTAGGGCGCAAACAGCTATGACATTAGGAGCAATCATTCTGGCCACCCTGGCCGCGGGCATTGGTAGCGTGTGGCTGGCGGCGGCGCTGCTGCGCCTGGGGCTGGGCGGGCGCTCGCGCGTGGGGCCGCAGCATCTGCTGAGCCTGGCCGCGGGCGCGCTGCTGGCCACGGCCTTCACGCTCATACTGCCTGAGGCCTTCGAGGGGCCGGTCGATGCGCAGAACCTGTTCACCACCCTGCTGCTGGGGCTGGTGTTCTTCTTTCTGCTGGACAAGGCCGAGCTATGGCACCACGGCCACGAGCACAGCCCGGCCGAGCGGCAGCTCCACGGCCATGGCACTAGCCATGCGCATGCCGAGCATGGCCATCAGCACGATCACCACGATCACCACGACCACGATCACCACCATCACCACGGCCATGGCGGCTGGTCGCTGCTGACCGGCGACAGCGTGCACTGCTTTGGCGACGGCATCCTGATCGCCTCGGCCTTCGTGGCCGACATGCGCCTGGGGGTGGTGGCGGCGCTGTCGGTGCTGGCGCACGAGGTGCCGCACCATATCGGCGACCTGGTGGTGCTGCGCCACAGCAGCCACCACCGCAATGCGGCCCTGCTCAAGGTCTCGCTGGCCGGCGCGGTGACGGCGCTGGGCGGCATGGTGGGCTACTACCTGGTGGGCCTGTGGGACGGGGCGCTGCCGTACTTCCTCACAATAGCTGCCAGCAGCTTTATTTATGTGGCCCTGGCGGACTTGATTCCGCAGCTGCAAAAACGATTGAGCGCCGCGCAGACGTTGGCGCAGATCGCCTGGCTGGCGGCCGGCATCATCGCCGTGACCGTGATTGGTGCGCTGGCGCACCATGGGCATTGAGCGTTAGCCCGCCAGCGCCTCGCGCACTGCCGCCACCTGGCGGCGTGAGACGGGCAGCAGCTCGGTCAGGCCCTGCAGGCGCACGGCCCAGCCCTCGCCCTCGGCCGCGTCGTAATGCCGCTCCAGTGCGCGCATGGCGCGGCGCGCCACCAGGGTGCTGCGGTGCACGCGCAAGAAATGCGCCGCATGGCGCGCCTCCAGCTCCGACAGCGCGTCGTCCACGATGAAGCTGCGTGTGGCGGTGCGCACGGTGACGTACTTCTGCTCGGCGCGCAGGAACAGTACCTCGGCCAGCGGCACGCGCTCGGTGCGGCCGCGCTCCTGTATCAATAGCGTCTCGCCATTGTCCGGTGCGGCCAGTGGCGTGGATGTTGCCTGACCGCTGGCGCTGCAGGCGCACGGGCTTGGTCAGGTAGTCCACGGCGTCGAGCTCGAAGGCCGACAGCGCATGGTCCGCATGGGCGGTGACGAAGACGATGGTCGGCGGGTGCGGCAGGCGCCTGATTTGCTGCGCCAGCGCAAGCCCGTCCTGGCCCGGCATGTGGATGTCCAGCAGCACCAGATCGACGGCGCGCCCGCCGCTGATGTTGAGCTGCGCCAGCGCGTCGGCGGCGTGCGCCGCTTCGCTGACCTGGTGGCGCGCGTCGCAATCGCCCAGCAGGGTGCGCAGGCGGCTGCGGGCCAGAAGTTCGTCGTCCACGATGAGGATGTGCATGGGGCCTTTCAATCCGGTCAACAAGGGAGAGAAATGCGCACCTGGTACAGGCCGTTGTGCATGCCGGCGCTGAAGTCGCAGTCCACATCGTGCAGCAGGCGCAGGCGCTCGCGCACATTGGCCTGGGCGATGCCGTGGCCGCGCGGGCGCTCGTCGCTCCCTGCACCTTCACTTGGCCGGGTGTTGGTGATGGTCAGCACCACGCGGCTGCCACGCTGCTCGGCGGTGATGCGCAGTTTTCCGCCATGGGCGCTGGGTTCCACGCCATGCTTGACGGCGTTTTCCACCAGCGGCTGCAAGAGCAGCGGCGGCAGGCGCGCGGCGTGGGCGCGTGGGTCTATCTGCCACTGCACGCGCATGCGCTCGCCAAAACGCACCTGCTCTATGTCCAGGTAGCGCCGCGCCAGGGTGATTTCTTCTTCCAGCGTGGCCGATTCGCCCTGCTCGACAAGGGCGTGGCGAAACAGGTCGCTCAGGTCTTCCAGCAGGGCCTCGGCCTTGGCGGGCTCGTCGCGTACCAGGGCAATGGCGCTGTTCAAGGTATTGAACAAGAAATGCGGGCGTATGCGCGACTGCAGCTCGGTCAGGCGCGCCGCCGTGGCCGCCGGCGTGCGCGCGCGGGCGCGCAGCTGCAGCGCCGTGACCAGCAGGGCCGACAGCAGGGCGCCGCTGGCCGCGCAGGCCAGCCAGGGCGGAGCCTCGCCCGCCGCGCCGGCCAGCAGCAGCATGGCGCAGGCATACAGCCCCGCCAGCATGCCCAGCAGCACGCCGGCCGCGTATTGCAGCGGCGGCGGCAGGCGCTGCAGGGCATTCTTGAGGCTGCAGGCCGTGACCAGCCAGAGCAGCGTGGCCGGCAGGGCCGCGCCGGTGAGCAGGGCCAGGCGCGCCAGCCAGTCGCCGGGGCCGGTGGTGCCGAACAGCGCGCACACGCCCAGCACCACCTCGACGAAGAGCACGGCGCGCAGCACCACCCCCACCTGGCAGGCGTCGAACACCAGGGCGCGGCCCATGGCGGCCACGCGCGGCGCTGGCTCGTGCAGGGGGGCGGGGTGGGTCGATAAAATTCGCGTTTCTTGCATCTCGCGGCACCCGGGCGTTCCGGCTGTCGTAACCCTCGGATTATTGCCCCCATGCCCCACACACCCGCATCGCAGCCCTCCCACGACCAGCTCGCCACCAAGTCCCAGGCCTGGTCGGCGCTGTTTTCCGAGCCCATGAGCGATCTGGTCAAGCGCTACACGTCCAGCGTGTTCTTCGACAAGCGCCTGTGGCAGGCCGACATTGCGGGCAGCCTGGCCCATGCCGAGATGCTGGCGGCCCAGGCCATCATCGGCGCGCAGGACCTGGCTGACATCCAAAAAGGCATGGAGAGAATCACGCAGGAGATCGAATCCGGCGCCTTCGAGTGGAAGCTGGACCTGGAGGACGTGCACCTGAACATCGAGGCACGCCTGACCCAGCTGGTGGGCGACGCCGGCAAGCGCCTGCACACCGGCCGCAGCCGCAACGACCAGGTGGCGACCGACGTGCGCCTGTGGCTGCGCGGCGAGATCGACCTGATCGCCAGCCTCTTGAGCGAGCTGCAGCTGGCCCTGGTCGAGGTGGCCGAGAAGAACGTCGAGGTCATCCTGCCCGGCTTCACCCACCTGCAGGTGGCCCAGCCGGTCAGCTTTGCGCACCACCTGCTGGCCTATGTGGAGATGTTCAAGCGCGATGCCGAGCGCATGCTCGATGCCCGCAAGCGCGTCAACCTGCTGCCCCTGGGCAGTGCCGCCCTGGCCGGCACCACCTACCCGCTGGACCGCGAGCGCGTCGCCAAGACCCTGGGCATGGACGGCGTGTGCCAGAACAGCCTGGACGGCGTGAGCGACCGGGACTTCGCCATCGAATTCACGGCCGCCGCCAGCCTGTGCATGGTGCACATCTCGCGCCTGTCCGAAGAACTGATCATCTGGATGAGCCAGAACTTCGGCTTCATCCGTATCGCCGACCGCTTCACGACGGGCTCGTCGATCATGCCGCAGAAGAAGAACCCCGACGTGCCGGAATTGGCGCGCGGCAAGACCGGCCGCGTGGTCGGTCACCTGATGGGCCTGATCACGCTGATGAAGGGCCAGCCCCTGGCCTACAACAAGGACAACCAGGAGGACAAGGAGCCGCTGTTCGACACCGTCGATACGTTGAAAGACACGCTGCGCATCTTTGCCGAGATGATCGGCGGCCAGGTGAACCCCGCCACCGGCGCCAAGGAGGGCGGCATCACGGTCAATGCCGATGCCATGCGAGCCGCCGCGCAAAAGGGCTACGCCACGGCCACCGACCTGGCCGATTACCTGGTCAAGAAGGGCCTGCCGTTCCGCGATGCGCACGAGACCGTGGCCCATGCCGTCAAGGCCGCCCAGTCGCACGGCGTGGATCTGTCGGAGCTGCCGCTGGCCGTGCTGCAGGGCTTTCACCCGGCCATCGAAAAGGACGTGTTCGACGCTTTGAGCCTGGAGGGCTCGCTGAACGCGCGCAATACCCTTGGCGGCACCGCACCCGCACAGGTGCGCGCGCAGCTGGCGCGCCACCGCGCGCGTCTGAAGATCTGAGGCAGGGCCGCCCCATGACCCTGACCCGCCGCCACCTGCTGGCCTGCGCCGCCGCCTGCGCTACGTTGCCCGCCTGGGCCGACGCCCATAAGCCCCTGCGCGTGCTGGTGGGCTTTCCGCCCGGCGGTGGCTCGGACGCCATTGCCCGCCTGCTGGCCGACAAGCTCAAGGACGTACTGGGCCAGCCCGTGGTGGTGGACAACCGCCCCGGCGCGGGCGGGCAGATCGCGGCCCAGGTACTCAAGGCTGCGCCGGCCGACGGCGGCACGGTGTTCCTCACGCACGATCACACCATCTCCATCCTGCCGCAGGTGGTGAAGAACCCGGGCTTCGAGCCCGCGCGGGACTTTGTCGCCGTGGGCGGCTTTGCCACCTTCGTCAACTGCCTGGCCGTGCCAGCCGCAACGCCGGCGGCCAGCTTTGGCGAATTCGTGCAGTGGGTGCAGCGGGACAGGGCTGGCAAGAGCGCCGTGGGCATACCGGCGCCGGCCTCCACGCCCGAGTTTTTGGTCCGGCTGCTGGGCCAGCGCTACCAGATCGACCTGACGGCCGTGCCCTACCGCGGCAGCGCGCCCATGATTGCCGACATGCTGGGCAACCAGATACCGGCCGGCATCGGCTCGGTGCAGGACTTCATCGAGAACCACCGCGCCGGCAAGCTGCGCGTGCTGGCCGTGCTGGGCGCCAGGCGCCAGGCGGCCCTGCCCGACGTGCCCACCTTCGCCGAGCTGGGCCTCAAGGGTTTTGAGGACACACCGTACTACGGCTTCTATGCGCCCGCGGGCACGCCGCAGGCCTTCATCCAGCGTTTTTCCGACGCCCTGGCCCAGGTGGTCGCCATCCCCGAGGTGCGCGATCAGCTCACGGCCATGGGCCTCACCGTGGGCGCCATGACGCCCGAGCAGCTGACGACGCGCGAACGCGCCTACACGGCGGTGTGGCGGCGCATCATCTTGGACAGCGGCTTCAGGCCGCAGTGAGTTGGCAAAGGATCCCGGCATGAATGGCGGCGTGCGCGGGGCGATGGCGGCTCTGCTTCTTCTGGCCACGGCTGCGGCCCAGGCCCTCACCGTGACCAGCCTCTCGCCCCAGGGCGAGGTCGCGCAGGTGCGCCAGGTGGTCGCCAAGTTCGACGCGCCGGCCGTGCGCCTGGGCGACCCGCGGGCGCCGGCGCCGTTCACGCTGGCCTGCAGCGACCCCGATGCTGCTCGGGGCCAGGGCCGCTGGAGCGGCGAGCGCGAGTGGGTCTATGAGTTTGCGCAGGACTTGCCGCCCGGCGTGCGCTGCACGGTCAGTGCAAAACCAGGGTTCAAATCGGCCTCTGGCGCCCTACTGTCAAGCGCTAAAAGCTATCAATTTAATAGTGGTGGCCCGTTTGTGCAAAGCATACGGCCCGGCACCCATGAGGCGATTGACGAGGAGCAGTTCTTTGTGCTGCAGCTCAATGGCCCGGCCAGCGTCGCTAGCCTGCAAGAGCATATGTGGTGCTTGGCCGATGGCGTGGGCGAGCGTGTGCCGGTGCGCCTGGTCGAGGGCGCGCAGCGCACCGAGCTGCTGCGCGCGCTGCATCTGGACAAGGCGGCAGCCAAGGAGCCGCTCCGCTACGCGACGCTGACCTGCGGGCGCCGGCTCACGGCCGGCAGCAAGATGCAGCTGGTCTACGGGCGCGGCGTGGCCACGCCCAGCGGCGTGGCCAATGCGGTGGAAAAGCGCTTTGCCTACCAGGTGCGCCAGCCCTTCACGGCCGAATTCGCCTGCGAGCGCGAGAACGCCCAGTCCGACTGTCTGCCGATACGCCCGCTGCGCCTGGCATTCAACGCGCCCGTGACGCGCAAGCAGGCCCAGGGCATACGCCTGAAGGGCGGCGGCCAGACCCTGATGCCCACCATGGACGGCGCGCAGGAGGGCGATGCGCTGGTCGATGCCGTGGCCTTTGCCGCGCCGCTGACCGCGCAGACCCGATTCACGCTGGAGCTGCCCGGAGACTTTCAGGACGCATCGGGCCGCCGCCTGGGCAATGTCGCCAGTTTTCCGCTCAAGGTGGCGACCGGCCCCATGCCGCCGCTGGCCAAGTTTGCCGCCGCGCCCTTTGGCGTGGTCGAGCGCTACGCCGAGGGCCCGGACGGCCCGGCGCTGCTGCCGGTCACGCTGCGCAACATAGAGGCGCAACTGGACGCCAAGACCCTGCAGCCCGGCGCGGGGCAGGGGGGCAAGGTAAGCACGCTGCGCGCGGATAGCGACGCCGACATCATTGCCTGGCTGCGCAAGCTGCAGCGCTACGACGACCATTACGTGGATCGCAAGCAGGCGCAGCGTGACGTGAAGGGCCCGCTGCCCAAGGTGCTGGACGAGCAGGATGGCGACCAGGTGCAGGCGCGCATGCTGTCCCTGCTGGCCGGCCAGGCGGGCGTGCGGACGCTGGACATTCCCCAGCCGACCAAGGGCGACCCGCGCCCCTTCGAGGTGGTGGGCATACCGCTGCCGCCGGGGTTTTCGGTGGTGGAGATCGCCTCGCCGCTGCTGGGCCAGTCGCTGCTGGATGGGCGCCATGGCAGCCCGCGCAGCATGGTGGTGCGCACCAGCGCACTGGTGACCAACCTGGGCGTGCATTTCAAGCTCGGGCGCGAGAACGCCGTGGCCTGGGTGACCACGCTGGACAAGGGCCAGCCCGTGGCCGGCGCGCGCGTGCGCGTATCGAGCTGCGACGGGCGTGAGCTGGCCAGCGCCAGCACCGGCGCCGATGGCGTGGCGCGGATCGCCGGCCTGGCGAGCGAGCCGCCGGCCTGCGGTGGCGAGGGCGAATGGCGCAACGCTTACTTTGTCTCGGCGCGCGCCGGGGACGACATGGCCTTTACCTGGAGCGACTGGCAGCGCGGCATAGAGCCCTGGCGCTTCAACCTGCCCACCAGCAGCGCGCCGCGCCCCGACGAGGTGGCGCACACCATCTTCGACCGCACCTTGCTGCGCGCGGGCGAAACCCTGTCGATGAAGCATGTGCTGCGCACGCAGACCGGCGCCGGCTTTGCCCTGCCCAGGCAGCGGCCTGGCACCCTGGTCATCACCCATGTGGGCAGCGGCCAGCAGTACCAGCAGCCGCTCAAGTGGCGCAACACGGCCACCGGCGGGCTGTCGGCCGAGAGTGAATTTGCCGTGCCAGCGGCCGCCCGGCTGGGCCAGTACCAGGTGGAGCTGCGCGCCAGCGAAGAGGGCGGCGGCCAGCAGTCGGGCAGCTTTCGCGTGGAGGAATTCCGCCTGCCGGTGTTCGAGGGGCGCGTGACGCCCGTGGCCGGCAAGCCCCTGGTGCGCGCGCGCAGCGTGCCGGTGGACGTGCAGGTGAGCTATGTCTCCGGCGGGCCGGCGGCACGCCTGCCGGTGCGCGTGTCGGCCATGGTGGCGCCCAAGCCGCTGCAGTTTGCCGATTTCGAAGCCTTCAGCTTTGCCCCGCCGCGCAAGCGTGATGCGGTGAACAACAGCGATGAGGAAGAGCCCGCCGCCAGCCAGAACCAGCGCGTGGTGGCCGACAAGCGGCCTTTGATGCTGGACGCAAACGGCACCGGCCGTCTCGACATTGACGACATTGCGCGCCAGGCGCAGGCCCAGGATCTGGTGCTGGAGGCCAGCTACGCCGACCCCAATGGCGAGCTGCAGACCCTGCGCAGCACCAGCACGCTGTGGCCCGCCGCCGTGGTGGCCGGCGTCAAGACCGAGGGCTGGGTGTCCAGCGGCTCCAAAGTGCGCCTGCAGGCGCTGGCCCTGTCGCTCGATGGCAAGGCGCAAGCGGGCGTGCCACTGGCCGTGCAGGCCATTGCGCGCAGCACCACCAGCAGCAGAAAGCGCATGGTGGGGGGCTTCTACAGCTACGACAACCGTGTCGAGACCAAGGACCTGGGCACGCTGTGCACCGGCAAGAGCGACGCGCGCGGCCTGCTGCTGTGCGACGCCCGGCTGGAAGAGGCCGGCGAGGTGGAACTGGTCGTCACCGCGCGCGACAAGGACGGCAACGAGGCGCAGGCCGCGTCCTCCGTCTGGGTCACGCGCCGCGGCGAGCTGTGGTTCGGCGGCGAGGACCACGACCGCATCGACCTGCTGCCCGAGAAGAAAAGCTACCAGCCGGGCGAGACCGCGCGATTGCAGCTGCGCATGCCGTTTCGCCAGGCCACGGCCCTGGTCAGCGTGGAGCGCGAGGGCGTGATCGAGACCCGCGTGGTGCAGCTGTCGGGCCAGGACCCGACGCTGCAGCTGAAGATAGAGGAGGGCTGGGCGCCCAACGTCTATGTGAGCGTGCTGGCGCTGCGCGGGCGTCTGCACGAGGTGCCCTGGTACAGCCTGTTCACCTGGGGCTACAAGGCGCCGCGCGCTTGGTGGAGCGCCTTCTGGTACGAGGGCCGCGAGTACGCCGCGCCCACGGCCATGGTGGATCTGTCCAGGCCCGCCTATCGCCTGGGTGTGGCCGAGCTGCGCGTGGGCCACGAGGCGCACCGTATCGACGTCAAGGTCAAGGCCGACAAGGACAGTTACCCGGTGCGCGGCAAGGCCCAGGTGACTATTCAAGGCACGCTGCCCAATGGCAAGCCGGCTGCGGGTGCAGAGGTGGCGCTGGCCGCCGTGGACCAGGCGCTGCTGGAGCTCATGCCCAACACCAGCTGGAACCTGCTGGAGGCCATGCTGCAGCGCCGCGCTTGGGGCGTGGCCACGTCCACGGCGCAGATGGAGATCATCGGCCGGCGCCACTATGGCAAGAAGGCCGTTCCCGCGGGCGGCGGCGGTGGGCGCGCGCCCACGCGCGAACTGCTCGATACGCTGCTCTTGTGGCAACCGGCCATCAAGCTCGATGCCCGGGGCCAGGCAAAGGTAACGGTGCCGCTGAATGACGCGCTGACCACGTTCAAGATCGTGGCTGTGGCCGATGCCGGCACGGGGCTGTTCGGCACCGGCAGCGCCAGCATCCGCAGCGCACAGGATCTGCAGATCATCAGCGGCCTGCCGCCGCTGGTGCGGGGCGGCGACGCATTTCGCGCCCAGATCACGCTGCGCAACACCACAGCCCGCGCCATGCGGGTGGAGGTGGCGCCACGCGCCACGCTGCTTAGCCTGGACAGGCAGACCGTGGCCATCCCCCCGGGTGAAGCGCGCGAACTGGCCTGGAACGTCACCGCGCCCGAGCAACTGGGGCAAATGCGCGCCCAGGCAATCCTGTGGGAGATAGAGGCGCGCGACACGCTGGGCGGCGCGCGCGATGCCCTCAAGGCCAGCCAGCGGCTGATAGCCGCCGTGCCGCTGGCCGTGCAGCAGGCCCGGCTGGTGCAGGTGGATGGCGGCTACCAGGTGGAAGTGACCCCGCCCGCGGACGCCATCGCCGGGCGCGGCGGCCTGAAGCTGTCGTTGACACCGAAGCTGGCCGATGGCCTGCCAGGCATGCGCGACTGGTGGGCCAACTACCCGTTCAGCTGCCTGGAGCAAAAGGCCAGCAAGGCCATGGGCCTGGCCGACGCCGGCTTGTGGAAGACCGTGCTGGCGCAGCTGCCCAGCTATCTGGATGGCGACGGCCTGGCGTATTACTTTCCGCCGCGTGATGGCGCTGCCGACCGCGGCAGCGACACGCTCACCGCCTACCTGCTGGCCAGCAGCCACGAGGCCGCCGGCCTGCGCCCCGAATTCGCCCTGCCGCCCGAGCTGCGCGAAGCCATGGAACGCGGCCTGATCGCCTTCGTCGAGGGCCGCATAGAGCGCGACTTCTGGAGCCCGCGCAAAGACCTGGACATGCGCAAGCTCGCCGCCATCGAGGCCCTGTCGCGCTACGCCAAGGCCCAGCCGCGCATGCTGACCAGCATCACCATCGCGCCCAACCAGTGGCCCACGCACGCGCTCATCGACTGGATCAACATCCTCAAGCGCATGGACGGCGTACCCCAACGCGCGGAGCGCCTGCGGGACGCCATGCAGATCCTGCGCGCGCGCCTGTCCTACCAGGGCAGCAGGCTCAGCTTCAGCACCGAACAGGGTGACACCTGGTGGTGGCTGATGCAGGGCGGCGACGTGAACGGCGCGCGCCTGCTGCTCACCGTGCTGGACGATCCAGCGTGGAAGGATGATCTGGGCCGTCTTGCCAGCGGCTTCATCGCGCGCCAGCAGGGCGGCGCCTGGCATACCACCACGGCCAACCTGTGGGGCGGCCTGGCGCTGGAGAAATTCAGCGCCAGCCTGGAGGCCACGCCCGTGGCTGGCAGCACCCGCGCCAGCCTGGGCGGCAATACCGCCAGCGTGGATTGGGGCAAGGTGGCACGCATCACGGCGGCCGACAGCGGTGGCGCCGCCCATCAGACCACCTGGTTTGGCGCACCCGCCGCGCCCGGCGGGCTGAAGAACAACGCCATGTTCCTGCCCTGGGGCAAGGGCGCAGAAAGCCTGACCGTCACGCACCAGGGCACGGGCAAGCCCTGGCTCACCCTGCAGTCCGTGGCGGCGGTGGAGCGCAAGGCGCCCTTCAGCGCGGGTTTTGCCATCAAGAGAACCGTCACGCCCGTGGAGCAGGCCGACAAGACTCGGCCTGCGGGAATCTATTCGCGCGGCGATGTGCTGCGCGTGACGCTGGAGGTCACGGCAAGCGCCGACATGAGCTGGGTCGCCATCACCGACCCGATCCCCGCCGGCGCCACCATCCTCGGCAGCGGCCTGGGGCGCGACTCCGAGATCGCCACCCAGGACGAAAAGCGCCAGGGCCCCGGCTGGCCGGCGTTCGAGGAGCGCAGCTTCGAGTCCTTGCGCGCCTACTACGAATACCTGCCCAAGGGCACGGTCACCATGCAATACACCCTGCGCCTGAACAACGTGGGCGACTTTGCCCTGCCGGCGAGCCGCGTCGAGGCGCTGTACGCGCCCGAGATGTTTGGCGAGGCGCCGAATGGGCGGGTCAAGGTGCTGGGGCGGTGAGAGGGATTCACGCTTTCTGGATGGCCTTGGAGACGGCTTGCGCGGCGGTGATCAGGTCGGCCACCAGCCGTTCGTCCACGTCCAGGGCACCTTCGTATTCGCCCAGGTTGCGCGTGTTGTGGCATTTGTCGAGAACGCGCCACACCTCGGGCCCCAAACCCAGGGTGTGCGGCAGTACCTGGAACACGATGTAGCGGTTCGCCGGCCGGTAGCCCATGCGCCGCAGTGCCGCCAGGCACAGAGCATGTGCGGCGTTGTAGGCCAGGTCAAACCGGCTTTCCAGCGCCAATGCGGGAATCTGCGCATCGCGCAGCCTGGCCAGGCCCACGCGCAGCAGGCCCGCCGTTTCCTGCGCGTCTGGCGCTTCGGCCTTCAGGGGCTTGCCGGGCCCGCTCAGGTTTTCAAGTGCCGGGTGCATTCAGTTGCTCCTCGCTTCCGACCAGCCATATCTTGGGCTGCTGCCCTACGCGGGTGATGAATGCATTGTCGCCGCGCACGCGCCTGGCCCAGTCTGCAAGCGTGTACAGCGTTGGATTGACGGGCCGCCCCAGCGTTCGTGCAGCATCTTCCAACGCGCCAAACAACTCGCCATACCCCAGGGTATCGCTGATGACGAGCAAGTCCACATCACTGCGGGCCGTGTCCTGCTGGCGCGCCACCGATCCGTAAATGAATGCGGCCTTCACCTGCCCAGCCAACGGCGCCAGCGCGGCGCGCAGCACATCGGCCAGGCCCATGGTCTTGAGCACCAGGGCACGCAACTCGGCAAACACGGGCGAATCGGCATTTGCCTGGTAGTGCTTCTGGTTGCCTTGCTTGCGCACGGTGAGCAGGCCGGCGCCCGACAAATCCGCCAATTCGCGTTGCACCGCCCCCGTGCCCGACTGTGCCAACGCAATTACCTCGTTGGCATAGAAGCTGCGATCTGGCGTGCCGAACAGGATGGCGAGTACCCGTTGGCGTACCTTGGGGAACAGGGCGTCGGCGAGGCTGGGGGGGATATCGATAACTAAACCCATATTGGGGTTTATTATGCCCAATTCGGGGTTTATGATGATGAGAGCCCGCCTATAACCCCGACAATCGGTGGCCGTGACAAGAAGCAGGTACAACAGCGATTTTCATCGGCTGCGCATCGCTTCGGTTTGTTCCATTCCCTGTGCCTCACATGAGCCTTGTACAAAGCCTCCCCTCCGGTTCTCTCGACATCGTCGGTGACATCCACGGCGAGATCGCCGCCTTGAGGCAATTGCTCACCCACCTGGGCTACGACGAACAGGGCCACCACCCCCAGGGCCGGCGTCTGGTGTTCGTGGGCGATTTTTGCGACCGCGGCCCCGATAGCCCGGCGGTGCTGCGCCTGGTGTTGTCCATGATCGCGGCGGGAACGGCGCTGGCGGTGCTGGGCAACCACGAGATCAACCTGCTGCGCGAGGACGCCAAGGATGGCTCGGGCTGGTTCTTTGACAGCCGGCTGGCGTCCGACGAGCCCAAGTACGCGCCGTTTGCGCGTCTGTCCAAGGCCGATGCGGCGACCCTGCTGCAGCAACTCAACCAAATGCCCATCGCGCTGGAGCGCGAGGACCTGCGCGTGGTGCACGCCGCTTGGTTATCCCCGCAGATCGCCATGGCGCGCTCGCTGCCGGTGGGCGATGTACGCCATGCCTACGACCGCTATGAGGACCAGGCGGCCGAGCAGGCGCGCAGCAGCCAGGTGCTGCAGCGCATGCAGACCGAGCGCCAGCGCTGGCCGCACAGCCTGGAGGATGGCGCGCAGCGCCCGCCCTTTCTGCCGGCGCACAGCGAGCGCGAGCTGGGCAAGGCCATGGTCAACCCGCTTAAGGTGCTGACCACGGGGGTGGAGCGCGAGTGCCGCACGCCCTTCTATGCCGGCGGCAAATGGCGCTTCGTGCAGCGCGTCGCCTGGTGGAGCGAATACACCGAGGCCCCGGCCGTCGTCGTCGGCCATTACTGGCGCCGCCCGCTGGCGGGCGATGCGGCGGCCCATGGGCCGCAGGCGGAGAACCTGTTTGGCCATACCGGGCCGCTGGCCTGGCTGGGCGCCCGTGGCAATGTGTTCTGCGTGGACTACTCGGTGGGCGCGCGCTGGGCCGCGCGTCGCAACGGCGAAGACCCGGCGCGCCGCTTCAAGCTGGCGGCGCTGCGCTGGCCCGAACGCACCCTGGTGTTCGACGATGGCGTGCAACTGGCCACCGAGGGTTTTGGCGCGCCGGGCAAGGCGCAGGCCGCGGCCAGGCCGTCATAAAGCTGTCACGGCGGCGGCCTACAGTGGTGTGCAGGTAGCCGGCTCTGGGTGACGACGCAGGGCCGGCGCCTAACGTACCGTGGCATTGCAGTCCATGGGCCTGTGCATTGGGCCAGGCTCCCTCTGCAATGTCACGCCGATGGGGGGCTGCGGGCGCCTATGCCCTGAAGCGCTTGCGGTAGCCGCCGGGACTGGTGCCGAGCCGGTTGCGGAAATGGCCGCGCAGCGTGGCCGCGTCGCCAAAGCCGACCTGCAGCGCAATCTCGTCCACGCTGGCATCGGTTTCCTCCAGCATGGTTCTGGCGGCGGCCAGGCGCTGCGCCAGCAGCCATTCGCCCGGCGGCATGCCCATGGCGCCGACAAAGTGGCGCTGGAAGCTGCGCGCGCTGGTGGCGCTGTGGGCCGCCATCTTGGCGATGGGCCAGTCCTGGCCCAGGCTGGCGCGCATCGCGTCGAGCAGCGGGGCCAGTGATGCGTTGCTGCGCCGGGGCACGGGCTCCTCGATGTACTGCGCCTGGCCGCCCTCGCGGTGCGGTGGCATCACCAGGCGCCTTGCCACCTGGTTGGCCATGCGCGCTCCCAGGTCGCGGCGGATCAGGTGCAGGCACAGATCTATGCCGGCGGCACTGCCGGCCGAGGTGAGGATGTCGCCCGCGTCCACGTACAGCACGTCGGCCTGTACCTGCACCCCCGGGTAGCGGGCGGCCAGCGTTTGCGCATGGCGCCAATGCGTGGTGGCGCGCCTGCCGTCGAGCAGGCCCGCCGCCGCCAGCACGAAGGCGCCGGTGCAGATGGACAGGACGCGTGCGCCGCGGGCGTGGGCCTGGCGCAGCGCCTGGGACAGGGGCTCGGGCACGGGCGCATCGATGCCGCGCCAGCCGGGGACGATGATGGTGCGCGCTTGCGCCAGCAGTTCCAGGCCCTGGTCGGGCTGGATCTGTATGCCGCCCGCGCCGCGCAGCACGCCGGGCTCTGCCGCGCAGGCGGCAAAGCGGTACCAGCGATCGCCCAGCTCGGGCCGCGGCAGGCCAAAGACCTCGACCGCGCAGCCGTACTCGAACAGGCTCAGGCCGTTGTAGACGACGACGGCGACCAATCCCGGGGCGGTGTGGGGCGTATCCATATTGGCACGATTGTGACGTAAGTTGCCATTCATGCCACTCGTCTGTGCGGCGCGTGATTCCTACCATGGCAACCACGATGTAGCTCAAGTGCCTGCACCGTCCACCCCACTGAACCATTGATGCAAGGAACCCCATGCCAAAAGACCAGCTCTTTCTCCTCCAGCCCGGCTTCTTCAAGGAGTCCGAAGGCCCGTTCTACTGTGGCGACTCGGTGGCCGTGGAGGGGCTGCTGAGCTTTTTCCCGCAGCTGCGCAATGAGGTCGATGTGCACTACATCGGCGCGCCGTGTCCGCGCGCGGCCATCGTCGCGCTGATTGGCGCGGACAACCAGTCCGCCCCCGTGCTGGTGCTGGGCCACGGGCGGGTGGTCTCCGATGCCGGCGTGGAGACGCGCACGCACAACGGGGTTCGCTTCATTGATGCCCCAGACCAGATCCGCCGCTATCTGTCGGCGCAGTACGGCGTGGCGCACGCCGGCTGAAGGGCCGCCCGGCCGCAGGCTTGGGTGATAAGCTGCGGCGCCCATGCCAGCGTCCCTGTCCCTGTTTGTTCCGTCCGTAGTTCGATGCGTCCTGCGCTGCATGCGCCCTGGCGCCTGGGCGGCGGGGTTGGCGCTGGCGGCCGGGCCGGCGCTGGCCCTGCCCAGCTTTGACGAGGTGCGCGCGGACTTCCGCTCATCCGAAACCTTGGTGCTCTCGCGCGAGGGCGAGGTGATCCAGCGCCTGCGCACCGACGTCACGGTGCGCCGTGGCCAGTGGCTGGGGCTGACCGATGTCTCGCCCGCGCTGCAGCGCGCCCTGGTGCTGAGTGAGGACAGGCGCTTTTACGAGCACAGCGGGGTGGACTGGGCGGCGGTGTCGGCCGCCGCCTGGGCCAACCTGTGGCATGAGCGCACGCGCGGCGCCAGCACCCTCACCATGCAGCTGGCCGGCCTGCTGGACGGTGACTGGCGCCAGGGCCCGGGCGGGCGCACGGTCACGCAGAAGATGGGCCAGGCCGTGGCCGCGCAGCTGTTGGAGCGGCGCTGGCGCAAGGACCAGATCCTGGAGGCCTACCTGAACCTGGTGCCGTTTCGCGGTGAGCTGGTCGGCATCGATGCGCTGGCGCGCACCCTGTTCGGCAAGGCCGCCCATGGCCTGGACGAGCGCGAATCAGCCGTCGCCGCAGCCCTGGTGCGTGCGCCCAACGCCAGGCCGGCCCTGGTGGCGCGGCGCGCCTGCGGCGTGCTGCGCGACATGCAGCAAGGCCAGGCCGATTGCGAGGCGGTAGACCTGTTTACCACCGCCGCCTTGCAGCGCCGTGCCTATGACGCCAGCGCCGGCATCGCCCCGCACTTTGCGCGCCAGTGGCTGCGCGGCGGCCATGGCGCTGGCCAGCGCAGCAGCCTGAGCGCGCCGCTGCAGCGCATGGCGCAGCAGACGCTGCAGCGCCACCTGCGCGAGCTCGCCGGGCGCAACGTGCAGGACGCCGCCCTGGTGGTGCTGGACAACGCCAGCGGCGAGGTGCTGGCCTGGGTCGGCTCCTCTGGCCCCTTGAGCCAGGCGGCCGAGGTCGATGGCGTGCTCGCCCTGCGCCAGCCGGGCTCCACGCTGAAACCCTTTTTGTACGCGCAGGCGATTGCCGAGAAGCGCCTGACCGCAGCCTCGCTGCTGCACGACTCGCCCGCGCAGATCGCCACCGCCGGCGGCCTGTACATCCCGCAGAACTACGACCGGCAGTTCAAGGGCTGGGTGTCGGTGCGCCAGGCGCTGGGGTCTTCGCTCAACGTGCCGGCGGTGCGCACCCTGGTCATGGTGTCGCCCGATGCCTTCTTTGCGCAGCTGCGCCGCCTGGGCCTGGCGCTGCGCGAGTCCGGCGGCTACTACGGCTACAGCCTGGCGCTGGGCAGCGGCGAGGTGCGGCTGCTGGAGCTGACCAACGCCTACCGGGCGCTGGCCAACGGCGGGCGCGTCAGCCCGGTGGCCTATGCGCCCGGCGCGCGGGCGGCCTTCACCCAAGCGCTGGATGCCGGTGCGGCCTTCATCGTGGGCGACATCCTGGCCGACGCCAACGCCCGCGTGCCCACCTTCGGCAGCGACAGCGTGCTGAACACGCGCTTCTGGAGTGCGGTGAAGACCGGCACCAGCAAGGACATGCGCGACAACTGGGCCATGGGCTGGTCGCAGCGCTACACCGTCGGCGTGTGGGTGGGCAATGCCGGAGGCAGCCCCATGCACGATGTCAGCGGCAGCAGCGGCGCCGCACCCATCTGGGCCGATGTCATGGCCTGGCTGCATCGCGCCGCGCCCAGCCACGCGCCGCGGCCACCGGCGGGCGTGCTGCGCCAGCCGGTGCGCTTTGACGGCGGCGCGGACCGGCTGGAGAGCCCGCGCGAGGAGTGGTTTGTGCGTGGCACGCAGCAGGCGGTATTTGCTATTGATATAGAAGCTTCTGACGCTTATATAGCAAGCGCTAGCGGCAAAAAACATATGAATTTTGGTACGCCGGCGCGCATCATCGCCCCGGCGCCGGGCAGCATCATCGCGCTGGACCCCGACATACCGCCCGCGCACCAGCGCCTGCAACTGCAGGCCCAGGGCGGCACTGCGCTGCGCTGGCGCATAGACGGCAGGCCGGTGGGGCAGGGCGCTGCACTGGCCTGGCTGCCCTGGCCGGGCCGCCACCGCGTGGAGCTGCTGGACGCGCAAGGCCAGATGCAGGACAGCGTGCAGATCGAGGTGCGCGGCGCGGGTGTCAAGCCCGGCCCAGGGCGGCCGGGCGGGGCGGGCGGCGCCATGCCGTGAGCGCGGCACAATTTGCCCTGCGCCACCCAATCCATCGGAGGTATTCCATGCCATCCCATA
This sequence comes from Diaphorobacter limosus, assembly GCF_033100095.1. Lineage (NCBI taxonomy): Bacteria > Pseudomonadati > Pseudomonadota > Betaproteobacteria > Burkholderiales > Comamonadaceae > Diaphorobacter > Diaphorobacter limosus. The sequence continues at coordinate 3,914,780 of NZ_CP136921.1, forward strand.
CCGAGTTGCTACGCCTGGCGGTCGATCTGGCCCATGCCAACCGCCAGCGTGGTGGGCGGCCGTTTGGCGCCGTGCTGGCGCGCGATGGCGAGGTGATCGCCACCGGCATCAATGACATCGTGCACACCCATGATCCCAGTGCCCATGCCGAGATGCAGGCACTGCGCGCCGGCACCCGGCGCCAGGCCAGCCCCAGCCTGGCGGGCTGCACCCTGTACGCCAGCGGCCACCCCTGCCCGATGTGTCTGGCGGCGCTGCTGATGGCCGGCTGCGGGCAGGTGTTCTACGCTTTCGACAACCAGGACGCCACGCCCTACGGGCTGTCCAACGAGGGCTGGTACCGCTGCTTGCGCCTGCCGTTGGTGCCGCCTCCCCTGCCGCTGTCGCGGCTGGACACCGGTATCAGCGCCGCCCAACTGTATGGCGACACGCCCTGGCCCCAGGCGTGAATGAGTGTCCTGAATTGGAAATTCGATGAACAAATCACCCGACTATCGACGCCATGCGGCGTTGCAAATCCTCGCCATAGCTACGGCTATGGCTGCGGTTTGCGCCTTGCCTGGTGCCGATATCGGTCGATTTGTTATTCAACGAACCTTCAACTCAGGACACTAAAACACCCTGGCGCTCTCGCGTTCGGCCATGCGCTCGCGCCAGGCCTGCAGCCGGGCAAAGCCCTCGGCGCCGGCGTCGAACTTCATCAACCCGCGGGCAAATTCCAGCGCGCAAAAGGCGGTGATGTCGGCAATTGTGAAGCGCTCGCCGGCCATCCAGGGATGCTCTGCCAGCTGCTCGTCGAGCCAGCGCGCGCGCTCGCGCACCTTCTCGCCCTGCGACCGGCCAAAGTCGGCGAACTGCGGGCGCTCCAGCGTTGCCAGGCCGGGGTGGGTGTGGCGCACGCAGTTGGCAATCGGTAGCAGCCAGTACCACTCCACGCGCCGGTCGTGCATTTCGATGAAGGCGCGCTCGGCAAAGTCGCGGCCCATCAGGTTGGGTTCGGGCTGCAGGCCCTCCAGGTAGCTGCAGATGGCGCGCGTTTCGCTTAAGCACCGGCCGTCGGGCAGCTCCAGCGTCGGCACGGTGGCCACTGGGTTGAGCGCACGGTAGGCGGCGCCCTTGTGCTCGCCGGCGTTCAGGTCGACGGGCACCAGCTCGATGCCGGTGATGGCCTTCTCGTGGATGAACATCAGCACGCGACGCGGATTGGGCGCGCGGTGGGCGGTGTAGAGCTTCATGGCTTGTCCTGTTGTCCGGTGATGACCATGCCGCGCGCCTGCTCGGCAAAGGCCTGGGCGCCGGCCTCGCCGTCGCGCTCCAGGTCCATCTTGGCCGGCGGCTGCAGCAGGCCGCGCTGCACGGCAGGGCGTGCGCGGATGGCATCGCGCCAGCGGCGCAGATGATCAAGTCTGTCGATGGAGATGCCCGACCAGCGGTGCGTGCGCACCCAGGCCCAGTTGGCGATGTCGGCAATCGAGTAGTCGCCGGCCAGCCATTCGTGCTGCGCCAGGTAGCCGTCGAGCACCTCGAACAGGCGCCGGCCCTCGGCCTGGTAGCGGTCTATGGCCGGCTGTATCTTCTCGGGGAAGTAGCGGTAGAACACATTCGCCTGACCCATCATGGGGCCGACGCCGCCCATCTGGAACATCAGCCACTGCAGCACGCGCGAGCGGCCCGGCGCGTCCTGAGGCATGAGGCGGCCGGTCTTCTCGGCCAGGTAGACCAGGATGGCGCCGGACTCGAACACGGCAAAGTCGCCGGCATCGTGGTCGACGATGGCCGGGATGCGGCCGTTGGGGTTGATGGCCAGAAACTCTGGGCGCTTTTGCTCGCCGGCGGATAAATCCAGCACCTGCAGGCGGTAGGGCAGGCCCAGTTCTTCCAGCGCGATCGAGACCTTGTGCCCGTTGGGCGTGGCGGCGGTGTAGAGGGTGATCATGGGGGCCATGGTAGTGCGGCTGCAAAATTTTCACAGCCGGGGCAAAAGCCTTCAACCATGGCCGGGGCCGCCAGGGCTACGATGCGCGCTTGTTGTTGTTACCCCCTCCTGCCATGGCCGATCTTTCCAAAATGACCTGCATCGAAGACCTGCGCCAGGTCGCAGAATGCCGCGTGCCGCGCATGTTCTACGACTACGCCGACTCCGGCTCGTGGACCGAGGGCACTTACCGCGCCAACGAAAGCGACTTCCACGCCATCCAGTTCCGCCAGCGCGTGGCCGTCAACATGGAAGGGCGCAGCACCGCCACCACCATGGTCGGCCAGCAGACCAGCATGCCGGTGTGCATCGCCCCCGTGGGCCTGACCGGCATGCAGCACGCCGACGGCGAGATCCACGCCGCGCGCGCGGCCGAGAAGTTCGGCATACCGTTCACCCTGTCAACCATGAGCATCTGCTCGATCGAGGACATTGCCGAGCACACCAGCGCGCCGTTCTGGTTCCAGCTCTACATGATGCGCGACCGCGACGCCATGGCGCGCATGATCCAGCGCGCCAAAGACGCCAAGTGCAGCGCCCTGGTGCTCACGCTCGACCTGCAGGTGATAGGCCAGCGTCACAAGGACATCAAGAACGGATTGAGCGCGCCGCCGCGCCCCACCCTCAAGAACATCATCAACCTGATGACCAAGCCGCGCTGGTGCCTTGGCATGGCCGGCACGCGCCGCCACACCTTCCGCAACCTGGTGGGGCATGTGAAGGGCGTGTCGGACATGAACTCGCTGGCCGCCTGGACGAATGAGCAGTTCGACCCGCGCCTGTCCTGGGAGGACGTGCGCTGGGTCAAGCAGCAGTGGGGCGGCAAGCTGATCCTGAAAGGCATCATGGAGGTGGAAGACGCGCTGCTGGCCGCCAATAACGGCGCCGACGCCATCGTCGTCAGCAACCACGGCGGTCGCCAGCTCGACGGCGCGCCCTCGTCCATCGCCGCGCTGCCGGCGATTGTGGAAGCCGTGGGCGACAAGCTGGAGGTGTGGATGGACGGCGGCATCCGTAGCGGCCAGGACGTGCTGCGCGCCTGGGCGCTTGGAGCGAAGGGCACCATGATCGGCCGCGCCATGGTCTACGGCCTGGGCGCCTTTGGCGAGGCCGGCGTGACCAAGGCCCTGCAAATCATCCACAAGGAGCTGGACGTGAGCATGGCCTTCTGTGGCCATACCAATCTGCAGAACGTGGACCGCTCCATCCTGGTGCCGGGCACCTACCCGACGGCGTGATTCATGGGGGGGCCTGGCGTTGTGACGCTGCTCTCGTTTGTATAAACGAATGAATGGTTCGCCCCCGGCTGTCCACCGCCACGGTGACTGGGAAGTCCACCAACTCAAACTCATAGATGGCTTCCATGCCCAAGTCCTCGAAGGCCAGCAAGCGAGCGGATTGAATAGCCCTGGACAACAGATAGGCGGCGCCGCCCGTGGCGCTGAGATAGGCACCGCCGTGGCGGGCAATGGCGGCGATGGCGGCAGATCCGCGCTCGGCCTTGCCGATCATGGCCAGCAAACCGGCCTGCGCCATCAGGGGCTCGACAAAGCGATCCATGCGCGTGGCGGTGGTCGGCCCTGCGGGGCCCACTGCTTCGTCACCCACCGCGTCCACCGGGCCCACGTAATAGACCACCCTGCCGCGCAGGTCCACCGGCAGTGCCGCGCCGCGAGCGAGTAGATCCACGAGGCGCTTGTGTGCCGCGTCGCGGGCGGTGAGCACGCGCCCCGACAGCAGCAGAGTCTGGCCAATGCGCCACTGGCGTACGGTGTCAGCGCTCAGATGATCCAGATTCACACGCTCGGCATCGGGCAAGTCGAACCGGTCGGGGATGCCGTCCCAAAGGCTGGGTGGAGGCTCGTCGATACGTGCCGGCCCGTTGCCGTCGAGCATGAAGCGTACATAGCGGGTGGCGGCGCAATTGGGAATCAGTGCCACGGGAATCGTGGCCGCATGGCAGGGCGCCGTGCGCAGCTTCACGTCGAGCACGGTGGACGTTCCGCCCAGGCCCTGCGCACCTATGCCCAGAGCGTTGGCGCGCTGGTACACCTCAAGCCGCAGGGCCTCCTCGACGCCCTGGGCGCCGCGCGAGCGCAGCAGATCCATGTCGATGGGATCGAACAGCGACAGCTTGGCCAGCAGCATGGCCTGCTCCGGCGTGCCGCCTATGCCTATGCCCAGGGTGCCGGGCGGGCACCAGCCGGCGCCCATGCCCGGCAACTGCGCGATGACCCAGTCGGCCACGCTGTCGCTGGGCTCCAGCGTGGCAAAGCGCGCCTTCACATCACCACCACCGCCCTTGGCCACGACCAGTACCTCCAGCGCCTCACCCTCGACGATTTCGCAGTGCACGGCGGCGGGAGTGTTGTCACGCGTGTTGCGCCGCCGGCCCAGCGGATCGTCCACCATGGTGGCGCGCAGCGGATTGACCGGATCGCGGTAGGCACGGCGCACGCCTTCGTCGGCCACCGCCTGCAGGCCCCAGGGCTGCGCACCATCGCGCCGAAAAAACTGCACGCCACAGCCCACGCGCAGGAACACCTGGCCCACGCCGGTGTCCTGGCATACGGGCCGCCGCCCCAGGGCGGCGAGGCGGCTGTTGACCAGCAGTTGCTCGATGGCGGCACGCGCCGGCGCATGGGTCTCGGTGGCCAGTGCCCGGCGCAGCGCGCGCACGAAGTCGGGCGGGTGGTGGTGGCTGATGAACTGGAAGGCCTGTGCCAGGCTGTCCACCAGGTCTTCCTGCGCGATGCGGGTCATATCAGTTCTCCTCAATGCTGCACATGACCCGTGCCGCATGAAACTGGCGCATCCCAGGCGCGGGCCACCGCGCAAGGGCCGCCCAGCCGCGCTGGTGGCGTCCCCCTGCCCGCATTGCGCAGCAATGCGAGAGCAAGGGGAAGGCGCGAAGCGACTCAGGGAGGTGTCTCACATCAATCGAGCTGGATCTTGGCGTCGTTCACCACCTTGCGCCAGCGCTCCACTTCGGCGGCGGTGTACTTGGCAAAGACATCTGGCGCGTATTGCGCTTCGGGCAGCAGTTGTATGCCTTGCCCCACCATGCGCGTAGTCCATGCCTTGTCGGTCAATGCTTTCAGATAGGCCTGATGCATTTTCTGCACCACATCCTTGGACGTGCTTTTGGGGGCGTACAGGCCGTACCAGGTGGCCGCCTCGAAACCGGGCAAGGCCTTTTCGGCCAACGGGGCAACGCTGGGAAACTGCTGGGGCATGGCCGTGAGCGAGGTCAATGCAATGGCATTGAGGCGCCCACCCTGCACCTGGGGCAGGGCGGTATTGGTCTGGTCGAACATGGCATCCACCTGGCCGCCGATCAGGTCGTTGATGGCCGGCGCGGCACCCTTGTAGGCCACCTGTGTGACGTCGATTCCGGCCTTGGCGGCAAACAGCGCGGCGATCAGGTGCGAGGTGGAGCCCACGCCGGCATTGCTGAAGTTGATCTTGCCCGGCTGCGCCTTGGCTGCGGCGATCAGATCGCCGGCGCTCTTGTAGGGCGAGCTCTTTCCCACCAGCATCACCAGGGGCGTGTCGGGGAAGCGGAACACGGCCTCGAAGTCCTTGACCGGGTCGTAGTTCAGCTTCTTGTACAGCGCCGGGCCCGCGCCCATGTAGCCCAAGTGGCCCACCAGAAAGGTGTAGCCGTCCGCACGCGCCTTGGCGGCCTTGGCCGCGCCAATGGTGCCGCCCGCGCCGGGCGTGTTTTCGATGATGATGGGCTGGCCGATCTGCCGGCTGACCTTGTCCGCAATGTCGCGCGCCATGGCGTCCGTCGGCCCCCCGGCGGCGAAGGGAACGATCCAGGTCAGGCTCTTGGTGGGCCAGTCCTGGGCATGGGTGAACTGGGATGCGACGAGCAGGGCAACGGCGCCGGCGGTCTTGAGAAATTTCATGTTTGTCTCCTGAAGGGTGTGTGGAATCAATGGGTCTTTGCCGACGCGGCGATGGCACGATCCACCATTGCCGGGGCCAGGCCCAGGTAGTTGGCGGGATCGGTCAGGCGGTCGATGGCCTGGCGGTCGAAATGCGCGGTGACGGCGGGCAGGGCGGCCAGGGCCTCGGCCAGGGTGCCGCCCGTTTCGTTGACGCTGCGGCAGGCGTCATAGACCACGTCATGCGCCTGTTGGCGGCCCATGGCCGGGGCCAGGCCCATCATCACCGCCTCGGCCACGATCAGGCCGCGGCTCAGGCCCAGGTTGCGGCGCATCTGATCGGTGTCCACGATCAGCCCGCCCAGGGCAAACTTGGCCTGGTGCAGCGCGCCGGCGGTAAGGATGAAACTCTCGGGGATGGCGATCCACTCGGCATGCCACGGGCCTGTGGCACGCTCGAAGTCCTGGATCATCGCGTCCACCATCAGGCCCGCATGCTGGCGCACGCCCTTGGCGGCGGCCAGCATCAGCTCGCTGGAGATGGGGTTGCGCTTTTGCGGCATGGTGCTGCTGGCGCCCCGGCCCTTGACGAAGGGTTCGTAGACCTCGGCGAACTCGGTCGAGGCCATGATCATGATGTCCAGCGCAATCTTGCCCAGTGAGCCGGTCACCAGGGCCAGCAGGTTGACTGCCTCGGCAAAGCCGTCGCGCGCTACATGCCAGGTGGTGGCCGGCACGGCCAGGCCGAGTTCCTCGGCCAGCGCCTGCTGCACCTGCAGGCCCTTGTCGCCCAGCGAGGCCAGGGTGCCCGCGGCGCCCGCAAGCTCCACGCACAACACGCGCTCGCGCAGCTGGGCCAGGCGCTCTTGATGGCGATCGAACATCGCCAGCCAGATGGCGACCTTGTAGCCGAAAGTCACGGGCAGCGCCTGCTGCAGGTGGGTGCGGCCGGCCATGGGGGTGTTGCGGTGCTTCTTCGCCAGGTCGGCCAGGATGCCGCGCAGCGTGCGGATATCGGCCTCCACCAGATCCAGCGCATCGCGCACCTGCAGCACATTGGCCGTGTCCATGATGTCCTGGGTGGTCGCGCCCCAGTGCACGTAACGCCCGGCCTCGCCGCACATGGCCACCAGCTGGTGCACCAGCGGCAGGATGGGGTAGCCGACAATGTCGGTTTCGTGGCGCATGTGATCGAAGTCGATGCGCTCCAGGCGCGACTCGCGGGCGATGGCCTCGGCCGCCTCAGACGGAATCACGCCGCAGCGCGCCTCGGCACGTGCCAGCGCCACTTCCACCTCGATGTAGCGGGCGATCAGTCGGCGGTCGGAGAACACCTCACGCATGGCGGGAGTGCCAAATGCGTCGCGAAACAGAATGGAGTCGATGACGGTGCTGGAGACAGGGACGAAGGACATGGTGGGAGGCCCAAAGTATGTTGATAATGTCGGACATTCAAATATGTTCGAACAAATGCAGTGTATATATGTTCGAACAAATTATGATTGGTATTAACCCTGAATTCATGCCATGTCGCGCGCCATGAACAAGACCACCCCTGCCGACCTGGTGAGTGAGCTGGCAGAAGCCATCGCCGCAGGCCGCTATCCCGTGGGCTCGTTGTTGCCCACGGAGTTCGAGCTCTGTGAGTCCCATGGTTTGAGTCGCTACGCAGTCCGTAAGGCCCTGGACGAACTGCAGGAGCTGGGTTTGATCTCCCGGCGCAAGAACGTGGGCACGCGCGTGGAGTCCACCAAGCCGGTAACGGGGTTTACGCAGTCCATTGCCACGGTGGACGAGTTGGCGCAGTTTGGAGCGCGGCATGTGCGGGTCATCCGTTCCTCCGAATGGCTGGTGGCCGACCTGGCCCTGGCCAGGGAGCTTGATTGCCCCGGCGGCACGCACTGGCTGCATATCTCCAGCCTGCGCATGGACGACACGCCCAGCGCGCGCCCCATTTGCTGGACTGATGTGTACGTGGATGCGGCCTTCGGCGACATCGACGAGCTGGTGCGCCAGTCGCCCGAGATCCTGATCAGTTCCTTGATCGAGGCGCGTTATGGACGGGCCATTGCCCGGATCCGCCAGGAGGTGGACGCGATGCTTATGCCGGCGCAATTAGCCCGCGAGCTGCAGACGGACGTGGACTCGCCCGCCTTGCGTATCACCCGACGCTATTACGACACGGCGGGAGAGCTGCTGGAAGTGTCCCGATCCATACATCCCGCTAACCGCTTTACGTTCTCAATGGAGATGAGCCGAAGCCGCGAGCAAGACAGGTAGCCCTTGATCGTCCTTTGACACCGTTGTCCTTGCGCGGCCATCGCCATGTGCACAGGCATCCCTCTCCAATAGCTGTACCCCTGTGACCCGGGCGCTGGCTATGCTGGAGGGCCTCTGCCATGCAGCCCTCCCATGACTCTTTCCCTTGATGCGCCCACCTGGCTCTGGATCCCCGTGGTGCTGTTCGCCACCCTGGCCCAGACCGCGCGCAACACCGCACAGCGCACGTTGACCGCCGAGCTGGGCACGCTGCCCGCGACGCTGGTGCGGTTTCTCTACGGCCTGCCGTTTGCCGGCCTGTGGCTGGCGCTGCTGTACTGCTGGCCCGACCAGCCGCCGGCCCTGCCGCATTTCAGTGCCGCCTACCTGGGCTGGATCGCGCTGGGCGCCTTCTTTCAGATCGCCGGTACGGCCTTTCTGCTGCTGGCCATGGCCGAGCGCAACTTTGCCGTGGCCGTGACCCTGTCCAAGACCGAGGTGCTGCAGGTGGCGCTGTTCGCCACGGTGCTGCTGCACGAGCTGCCCCGGCCGCTGGCGCTGCTGGCCATGGTGGTGGCGACGACAGGCGTGTTCCTGCTGTCGCTGCCGCCGCGCGGGCAGCTGTTGTCGCTGTCGGCCTGGCTCAGCCGTCCGGCGCTCTATGGCCTGGGCTGCGGCGCCAGCTTTGCCATTGCCAGCGTGGGCTTTCGCGGCGGCGCCCTGGCGCTGGGGGCCGAGACGCCCTGGCTGTCGGGCGCCTGGGGCGTGGTCATCGCCCAGCTGCTGCAGAGCCTGGGCCTGGGTGCCTGGGTGGCCCTGCGATCGGAAAAAGGCCTGGCGCCGCTGTGGCCCGCCTGGCGGCTGTCGCTCGTGGCCGGCAGCATGGGCGCGGCCGCGTCGCTGGCCTGGTTCACGGCCTACGCCATGCAGGGCGCGGCCGAGGTGCGCACGCTGGGCATGGTGGAGGTGGTGTTCAGCTACCTGGTCTCGCGCCGCCTGCTCAGCGAGTCCTTCACGCGGCCCGAGAAGCTGGGCATGGCGCTGATGCTGGTGGGGCTGGTGCTGATCAGCCTGCAGGGGCTTTGAGGGCGACAATCCTCGCCGTGACCGCCGCCGACCTGCCCCGCCTGACCCGCCGCATCGCCCACCTGGACATGGATGCGTTCTACGCCTCCGTGGAGTTGCTGCGCTACCCGCAGCTTGCGGGCCTGCCGGTGGTCATTGGCGGCGGGCGCAGGCAGCAGGACGACGCCCTGGCCGCGCAGTACGGCGAGCGGCTGGCCGACATTCCCGTCGCGGCCTTCCCTCGTCTTGCGGACTACGTGGGTCGTGGCGTCATCACCACCGCCACCTACGCCGCGCGCCAGTTTGGCGTGGGCTCGGCCATGGGGCTGATGAAGGCGGCGCGTGCCTGCCCGCAGGCCATCCTGCTGCCGGTGGATTTTGCCGAGTACCGGCGCTACTCGCGGCGCTTCAAGCAGGTCATCACCGACATCGCACCGGTGATGGAGGACAGGGGCGTGGACGAGGTCTACATCGACTTCACGCAGGTGCCAGGCGGCCAGCGCGAAGGGGGCCGGGTGCTGGCGCGGCTGATCCAGAAGAGCATCTTCGAGGCCACGGGCCTGACCTGCTCGGTGGGCGTGGCACCCAACAAGCTCATCGCCAAGATGGCCAGCGAGTTCAACAAGCCCAACGGCATCGCCATCGTGCAACCCGATGACCTGCAGACCCTGGTCTGGCCGCTGGCCTGCCGCAAGATCAACGGCGTGGGCCCCAAGGCGGACGAGAAGCTGCAGTCGTACGGCATACACACCATTGGCGAGCTGGCGGCGCGCCCGCGCGACTGGCTGGTGGCGCATTTTGGCCGCTCCACCGGCGCCTGGCTGCACGATGCCGCCTGGGGTCGCGACGATCGCCCCGTGGTGCTGGAGAGCGAGCCCGTCAGCATGAGTCGCGAGACGACCTTCGACCGCGATCTGCATGCGGTGCAGGACAGGGCGCTGCTGGGCCAGATCTTCACCGAGCTGTGCCAGCAGGTGGCGGCCGACTTGCAGCGCAAGGGCTACGCGGGTCGCACCATAGGCATCAAGCTGCGCTACGACGATTTCCGTGTTGCCACGCGCGACCACACCATCGTCCTGCCGACGCAGGACGCCACCGTCATCCGCCGCGAGGCCGGTCTGTGCCTCAAACGCGTGCCCTTGGATAAGCGCCTGCGTTTGCTGGGGGTGCGCGTGGGCAAGCTGCTGCCGCAGTCCGAGGTTGGGCGGCAGGCACAGGGCGAGGGCGAGGCGCTGTTCTGAGCACCGGCCGCGCTGATCCGGGGCTACGCCGCTGCGTCGCGCACCGTGAGCGCGCCCAAGCCCCAGTGGTGCAGCACTTCGCGCGCGACGAGCAGCGCTGCGCTGCTGGCGGGGTCGGTGGGCAGGCAGTCTTGCGTCGCCGGCCGGCCGTTGGCGCGGGCTGCCAGGCGGGTGAACAGTGTTTCGACGTCGACCATGTCCAGCGTGATGTCCGCGCCTGGTGCGGAGCCGTTCGCGCCAGCGCCGGCACGCGCCAGCGCATGCAGGGCTGCGTTGGCGAACACCAGCCGCGCCCCGGCGACTTGCGCGCGCAGTGGCATCAACGCGTCCTCGATCTGCTCGATGGCGTGCTCCAGCTCCAGCGGCGTGGGCGGGTCGTGGCGCAGCGTGGCCGCCAGGACGGCCCGGCCCAGGGGCGCCGCAACGCTTGCCGGTTCTATGGATGAATCGCCCCCTGGGTAGCTCTGAATCAGCGCAACATGCTCCAAAATTTGAAGCGTTACCAGATCGCGGCCGGTCATGCCGTTCACGGCGCTTCGGCCGCACCGGCGGCGTCGAATGTGGCCATGTCCCTGGCGCTCAGGCGCAGCCGCGTGGCGCGGATCAGTCCCTCCAGTGGCTCCAGGCCGGTGGCGCCGGTGATGGGCGCCACGGCGGCGGGGCGCGCTCTCACCAAGGCGAGGGTCACCTCGCCGGGCCGCATGCCGTGGCGCACGGCCACGGCGTCCAGCGCGGCCGGCACGGGCAGGACGCGCGGGCGGCGGCAGGCCTTGACCCAGTGGCTGCGGGCGCTGCCCTTGAGGTCGCCAGGTCGGCCGTCCAGCCGACCACATTGCCGCCGAAGACAAGGGAAGAGAGGCGGAGCCCGATGTGATCGATGGCGCGATCCAGGGAGCCCAGGTGCATGGATTAACTCTGGTATTGATAGCATGTTGCGCTTGTCCGGAGGGCGTTTCAATCGAAACGGAAGGCCGATATGTCAACCCCCATGACGCGGTCGCCAAACACCTTGGCGCCGCGCCCTTCCCCTGCGGCGCCGGCCGCCACGTGCAGCGGCAGCAGGTGCTCCTCGGCGCGCGGCGGGTGCGACAGACGCCCGGCCGGACCGCTGGCCGTGGCCCAGTTGGCCAGGCGTGCATCGCGCTCGGCGGTGGGCAGGGCCACGGTCTCGCTGAGCCAGCGGTCGAATTCGGCGGCCGCCGGGCCTGAGCGCGGGTCGCCGTAGCCGCGCATGTTGTGGTAGCTCATGCCGCTGCCGATGATCAGCACGCCCTCATCGCGCAGGGGGCGCAGCGCCCGGCCCATCCGCAGGTGCTCGGCCGCATCCAGGCTGCGCAGCAGCGACAGCTGCAGCACCGGAATGTCGGCATCGGGGAAGGCCAGCAGCAAAGGGATGAAGCTGCCGTGGTCGTAGCCGCGCTCGCTGTCCTGCACGGGGTCGAAGCCTGCGCCGGCCAGCAGGCCGCTGACGCGCCCGGCCAGCGCCGGCGCGCCGGGCGCGGGGTAGCTCAGCTCATAGGTGTGCGGCGGAAAGCCGTAGTAGTCGAACAGCATGCCCGGCCGGGCGGCAGAGCTCATGCAGGGCTGGGCTCCGAGCCAGTGCGCCGTGACCAGCACGATGGCCTGCGGTCGCGTTGGCAGGCTGGAGGCAATGCTGCGCAGGTAGGCCGCGGTCTTGTCCCAGGCGTCGGCCGGGTTCCAGTCCATGAAGAAGCAGGGGCCGGCGCCGTGCGGGATATACAGCGTGGGCATGCGGGGAGGCGTGTTCATTGGGTTCTCCGGTTCATCGCAACTTTGACATGAACCTGCGCCTTTGTCCCTGATGCTACTGCCGCGCCGTGCGCCGGTTGGCCGGCAGCGGCATCGGGGCGCTGGTGCGCAGCGGGTTGATGTCCAGCCCGCCGCGGCGCGTGTAGCGGGCGTACACGGCCAGCTTGATGGGGCGGCAGCGCTGCCAGATGTCCATGAAGATACGCTCCACGCATTGCTCGTGGAACTCGTTGTGATTGCGAAAGCTGACGATGTACTGCAGCAGCCCTTCCTGGTCGATTTGCGCGCCGCTGTAGGCGATCTGCACGCTGCCCCAGTCGGGCTGGCCGGTGACCAGGCAGTTGCTCTTGAGCAGGTGGCTGACCAGGGTTTCGGTGACCGGTGCCTCGTCGTGGTTGGCCTTGAGCAGCTCGGGCGCCGGTTGGTACTGGGTGCACTCGATGTCCAGGCGGTCGAGCAGCAGGCCGTCCAGCTCGTGCACCTGCTCCGCGTCAAACTGATCGGGCGTGACCAGGCGCACGCCCACGGTGCCGGCATGTGCGGCGCCGCGCCAGGCGGCCTCGCTCACGTCCTGGCGGATGCGCGCGCGTACCTCATCCAGGCTGGCAAAGCGCGTTTTGTTGAAGCTGTTCAGGTACAGTTTGAAGGACTTGCTTTCGACGATGTTGGGCGTCTCGCAGGGCACGGTGATGTGTGCAATGGCCACCTGCGGCTTACCGCGCAGGTTGAGCCAGGACAGCTCGTAGGCCGTCCACAGGTCGGCGCCGAAGAAGCTTGGGGCGCCGGCGATGCCGATCTCGGCGCGCTTGGGCTGGCGCGGTATCGGGAACAGCAGCGCTGCGTCGTACTGGTCGGCATAGGCGCTGGCCTTGCCGAGCTGGGATTGTTCCGGCGTACTCATGTGTTTACTATCGATTGGATAGCTGCGAGCGCTTGTGTATCAAGCGCTACAGGCTGTTTTTACTTGAACTCACGCTCGCGCAGCCATTTGGTGGCGATCCATTTCTCGCCCTCGGTCACGGGGGCGCCGCCGTGCAGCGTGCGGGTGCTGGGGTGGGGGCGCTCGTAGCTGAAGAACACGGCGTTGCCCTGGCGCGGGGCGATCTCCAGCGGTACGTCGGGGAAGGTGGTGCCGCCGCCCTTGGCGGGGCTGTTCAGGTAGATCACCAGCGTGGCCACGCGCTGGCCGCCGCGCTGCAGGATGCTGGGCGTGCCGGCTTCCTGGGGGTCGAAGTAGTCGTAGTGCGGCTTGTACTCGGCGCCGGGGCGGTAGTGCAGCACTTGCAGGCCCTCGCCGTTCTGTACGGGCCAGTTGACCAGGCGGGCAATGCGCTGCTCCAGCCGGGCGACGACGGCGTTCTCGCCGCGCTCGAAGAACATGCCGTCGCTGGTGCGCGCCTGGTTCACCTCCTGGCCGCCGGTGGCGGTCTGCACGGTGAGCGAGCGCGCCATGCGCGAGCCGGCGGCGTCGATGATGGCCTGGCATTCCTCGGGCGACAGCAGGTTGCCAAACAGCACCACACGCGGATTCGCCATGGCCATCAGCACCTCGACCTGGCGGTCGCCCACGTCGATGTGCAGGGGCGATTCGGCAAGCGCCGGATCGGGCACGGGGGCGGCCGGCGGCAGGCCCTTGTCCAGCGCCACCTTGTCCAGATGCGCGCGCAGTACCAGCTCCACCGCGGCGATGGCCACGTCCTCATTCCAGCCCGCGGCGCGCATGCCCTCGATCAGCGCGGGCGCGGCCACGCCGGCGCTGGCCTGGTCGATGATCCACTGGCGCAGCTCGGGGGTGATGGTCTGGGACAGGCTCATGGCGGGGGCTCCTCCTCAAGTGGCTTGGCGGCGAAAGACCAGGCGCTCGGGCGTGCTGGCGCCGGGGGCCCAAGCATAGCCCTCCAGGTCAAAACCTTCGAGCTGGTGCGGGGTGGTCACGCGCTGCTGTATGGCATAGCGCGCCATCAGGCCGCGCGCGCGCTTGGCGTAGAAGCTGATGATCTTGTACTGCCCATTTTTGTAGTCTTCAAACACGCATTCGATGACGCGTGCCTTGAGCGTTTTCAGATCGACAGACTTGAAATATTCCTGCGAGGCCAGGTTGACGACCACCGGCGTGATGTCCTGGGCCAGGCGCTGGTTCAGGTGCTCGGCGATGCGCCGGCCCCAGAACTGGTAGAGGTTGGCGCCGGCGCTGGTGGCCAGGCGCGTGCCCATCTCCAGGCGGTAGGGCTGCATCCAGTCCAGCGGGCGCAGCACGCCGTACAGGCCGGAGAGGATGGCCAGATGCTGCTGCGCCCAGTTCAGCTCGTCCGGCGACAGGGTGGGGGCCTGCAGGCCCTCGTACACATCGCCGTTGAAGGCCATCACGGCCTGGCGCGCGTTGTCGGCCGTGAAGCGCGGCCGCCAGGCGGCGTAGCGCGCCACATTCAGCGCCGCCAGCGGGTCGCTGATGGACATCAGCGAGGCAATCTCCTGCGGCGACTTGTCGCGCAGTACGGCGATCAGCTGCTCGGCCTGGGGCACAAAGGCCGGCAGCGTGTGCGGCAGACCGGCGGGCAGCGGCGTGTCGTAGTCCAGCGACTTGGCGGGGGAGAGCAGAAACAGCATGCGGGGCTCCGGTGCGCCTAGCTGTTCGTAATTGCATCAAATTGGCCTTGAACCCTTGACTGGCAAGCGCAAACAGCTAGATTTTTCATAGTGATAAAACAGCACCGGGGGCCAAGGCCCCCGGTGCTGTCAGGCGTGACCTTACTTTAGACGGCGGCGCCTTCCTTCTCGAACGGCAGTTGCAGATCACGCAGGTCGCGGCGGGTTTCCACCAGCACCAGCGGGCCTTCGTCCAGCACCACGGCGGGCGGACGCTCGCGCGGGATGTGCACCGGCTTGGGCTCGGCGGCGATGGCGGCCTGGACGGCGGCAATCTTGTCGGCGTCGGAGTTGATCCACTGCAGACCCGAGGACTGGGCCACATCCATCAGCGCTTGCACGGGCAGCGTGAAGGCCTGCACGCGTGGCATGCCGCTGGCCGGCTCTGCCGCGGCCTGGACGGCCGGCGCGGGTGCCGGTGCCGGCGCGGGTGCTGGCGCCACGGGTGCCGGGGCGACGGCCGGGGCCGCGGCCACGGGGGCCGGGGCTGGCTCGGCGAGTGCCGGCTCTGTCACGGCTTGCGCAGCGGCCTCGGGGGCGGGGCTGGGCGCGACCACGGGGGCAGCCGGTGCGGCAAAGTAGCTGCGCCGTGCGGGCTCGGCCGCGGGCTCGGCCGCTTCGGCGGCGGCCGGCGCCGGTGTGCCGGGGAGGTCGAACTCCATCAGCGGCGCGGCGGGCGCGGCCTCGGTGCCGTCAGTGCTGCGCGGCGCGCGCTCGGCGCGGTCGCGGCGGTCGCGGCCATAGCGGTCGCGCGAGCGGCGCTCGCGGCGCTCTTCGCCCGCGGCGGGCGCCTCGGCCTGGCCGGTGCCGACCTCGTTGGCCGTCAGATCCAGATCGGGCAGGGCGTCCAGCGGAGCGGTGTCGGCAAAGTCGGCCACCGGGGTGGCGGCGTCGCTGCCGCGCGGCGCGCGCTCGCGGCGCGGTTCGCCGCGCTCACGGCGTTCGTTGCCGCGCGCGGGGCGCTCGCTGCGTTCGGGCGTGGCCGTGGTTTCGGGCGTGTCGGTGGCCTGGGTGCTCACCGCGGTTTGCTCGGCGTTGGCAGAGGGTGCCGCGCCGCGCTCGCGGCCGTTGCGGCCCTCGCGCGGCTGGCGCGGCTTGTCGCCCTCGGGGCGGTCGGTGCGTTCGGTGCGCTCGCCGCGGCCGTTGCGGCCTTCACGGTTCTCACGCGGCTCGCGATTCTCGCGGCCTTCGCCTGCCGGGCGCTCACCACGGCGGCCACGGCCCTCGGTGCCGGCGCCTTCGCGATTGCCGTCACGGTTGCCGTCACGGTTGCCGCTGCGTTCGCCGCCGCGGCGGCTGCCGCGCTCGCCACCGCGGCCGTCGCGCCGGCCCTCGGTGCGGGGGGCAGCTTCAGCCGGCGGCGCCACGGGCGCGGCCACGGGGGCGGGCGTCGCGCCAAAGCCGAACAGGCTCTTGAGCCAGGCGAAGAAGCCTTGCTCGGGTGCCGGCGCCGGTGCCGGGCGCGGCTGCTGCGGCGCGGGCGTGGGCGCCGCGGCCGAGCGCTGCTGGCCCTGACCGCGTGCCGGAGCTTCGGGGCGCGGCTCGGCCACCGGGGCGGGGGCGTCGGGCAGCACGCCCTTGATCACCGGCTGCTGCTTGTTGGTCGGCTCTTGCGAGCGGCGCGTGATGCCGGTCTGCTCCTCGGGCACATCGGCCAGCTGGTAGCTGGCCTCCAGGCCGTCCAGGCGCGGGTCGTCGTGCTTCAGGCGCTCAAGCTTGTAGTGCGGCGTGGCCAGGCTCTTGTTCGGGATGAGCATGATGGCCACGCGCTTGCGCAGCTCGATCTTGGCGATCTCGTTGCGCTTTTCGTTCAGCAGGAAGCTAGCCACCTCCACCGGCACCTGGCAGTGCACGGCGGCGGTGTTGTCCTTCATGGACTCCTCCTGGATCATGCGCAGCATCTGCAGCGCAAAGCCCTCGGTGTCGCGCACATGGCCGGTGCCGTCGCACAGCGGGCAGCGGATATGGGCGCCCTCGGACAGCGAGGGCTTCAGGCGCTGGCGGCTCATCTCCATCAGGCCGAACTTGGAAATCGTGCCGAACTGCACGCGCGCGCGATCCTGGCGCAGGGCGTCGCGCAGGCGGTTCTCGACCTCGCGGCGGTTCTTCGACTCTTCCATGTCGATGAAGTCGATGACGATCAGGCCGCCCAGGTCGCGCAGGCGCATCTGGCGCGCCACCTCGTCGGCGGCCTCCAGGTTGGTGCGGGTGGCGGTCTCCTCGATGTCGCCGCCCTTGATGGCGCGCGCCGAGTTCACGTCCACGCTGACCAGCGCCTCGGTGTGGTCGATGACGATGGCACCGCCAGACGGCAGGGTGACCGTGCGGGCGTAGGCCGATTCGATCTGGTGCTCGATCTGGAAGCGCGAGAACAGCGGCGCATCATCGCGGTAGCGCTTGACGCGCGCGGCCTGCTCGGGCATGACATGCGCCATGAACTGCTGGGCCTGCTCGTAGATGTCGTCGGTGTCGATCAGGATGTCGCCGATGTCGGCGTTGAAGTAGTCGCGGATGGCGCGGATCACCAGGCTCGACTCCTGGTAGATCAGGAAGGCGCCCTTGCCGGCCTTGGCCGCGCCGTCGATGGCGCTCCACAGCTTGAGCAGGTAGTTCAGGTCCCATTGCAGCTCGGGGGCGCTGCGGCCAATGCCGGCGGTGCGCGCGATGATGGACATGCCCTTGGGGTATTCGAGCTGGTCCATGGTCTCTTTGAGCTCGGCCCGGTCCTCGCCCTCGATGCGGCGCGACACGCCGCCGCCGCGCGGGTTGTTGGGCATCAGCACCACGTAGCGGCCGGCCAGGCTGATGAAGGTGGTCAGCGCCGCGCCCTTGTTGCCGCGCTCTTCCTTCTCCACCTGCACCAGCAGTTCCTGGCCTTCCTTGATCACATCGTTGATGCGCGCCTGAGAGGGCGAGACGCCCTCGGCGAAATACTGGCGCGAGATTTCCTTGAAGGGCAGAAAGCCGTGGCGATCCTCGCCATAGTCGACGAAGCAGGCCTCCAGCGACGGCTCGACGCGCGTGACCACCGCCTTGTAGATGTTGCCCTTGCGCTGCTCGCGCCCTTCGACCTCGATCTCGTAATCCAGCAGCTTCTGGCCGTCGACGATGGCCAGGCGGCGTTCTTCGGGCTGCGTGGCGTTGATGAGCATCCGTTTCATGATGCGTGTCCTTTATGCAATGCGTTGTTCTTGTGCGGGCAGTGCACGGCGCTGCCCGCGTCTCGTATCCAGACAAACACCCTCGGCAGAGGGGCGTCAATGCCTGGACTGGCGCATCGAAACGGAAGCGAGGGAAGGGGCCGGGTCGCACCACAGCCGCGCAGCGGGTCAGCTGCGCAGCGGTGGAGGAGGGTGGGCGTGGATGGGAGCGAGCCGGATTGCAGGCTGTTCAGCTATCAAATTTAGAGCTGCTAGCGCTTTCCGGATGGGCGTTGGGGGCGATTTTTGTGCCAACGGCAGGCGCTGGCGCACCTGCCATAGGGACACAATCCAAGCCAGTACAACCCACATGATGTCGCTTTGATCCGCCGACCGCCGCGCTCTGGTGGAGGCGGTGTCGGCTTGTATTTCCGTGTTTCTGTGATTCGATGCGTCAGCCTCTGGTGCCACGTGCGGCGCTACAAACCGCGCACTACGCGCCTGGGCATTCACCAGACCGCGCGTCGAGCCGGGCCTGTGTCCACTAAACTCCAGACACATCAACCGCTTACACATCCGTCGCGCAGGTGAAACCGATTATAGAGGGCAAACCCAGCCCGACCCCCGCGGCCCGCATCGTCGAGGTCGATGCCGAGTCCACAGGCCAGCGCCTGGACAACTTTTTGATACGCCACCTCAAGGGCGTGCCCAAGACCCATGTCTACCGCATCATCCGCAGCGGCGAGGTGCGCCTGAACAAGGGCCGCACCAGCGCCGACGCGCGCGTGGCCGAGGGCGACCTGGTGCGCCTGCCGCCGGTGCGCGTGTCCGAGAAGATCGCCGAGAAGGCCGAGCGCCCGGCGCCCGCGCGTGAATTCCCCATCCTGCTCGAGGACGAGCAGCTGATCGCCCTGGACAAGCCCGCCGGCGTGGCCGTGCATGGCGGCTCGGGCGTTTCCTTTGGCGTCATCGAGCAGCTGCGCCAGGCCAGGCCGCAGGCGCGCTTTCTGGAGCTGGTGCACCGGCTCGATCGCGAGACCTCGGGCATCCTGCTGGTGGCCAAGAAGCGCTCGGCGCTGACGCATCTGCAGGACCAGTTCCGCGGGCGCGAGACCGGCAAGACCTACCTGGCGCTGGTGACTGGCAGCTGGCCGGCGAACCACAAGGTTATTGACCAGCCGCTGCACAAATACCTGCAGGAGGGCGGCGAGCGCCGCGTGCGCGTGACCACCCAGGACGACCCGGACGGCATGCGCTCCATCACCCTGGTCAAGGTACGCGAGCAACTCGCGCCGCGCCCCATGGCCGGCCTGCCGGCCATGAGCCTGCTGGAGGTGACCATCAAGACCGGGCGCACGCACCAGATCCGCGTGCACCTGGCGTCCCAGGGCCACCCTATCGCCGGTGACGACAAGTACGGCGACTTCGACCTGAACCGCCGTTTGCAGAAGAACGGCCTGAAACGCATGTTCCTGCACGCCTGGCGTCTGCAGTTCGACCACCCGGGCAGCGGCGAGCGCCTGGAGCTGCGTGCCGAGCTACCGCCGGATCTGGCGGACTTTCTTGCCACCGAGCCCAACCATGCCTGAACACCGCCCGCGCCGCTTCGACCTGATCGCCTTCGACTGGGACGGCACGCTGTTCGACTCCACCGCCATCATCGTGCGCAGCATTCAGGACGCCGTGCGCGACGTCGGCGGCGCCGTGCCCAGTGATGAGGCCGCCGCCTGGGTGATTGGCATGGCGCTGGAGCCGGCGCTGGCGCATGCCGCGCCCGACGTGCCGCGCGAGCACTATCCGCAGCTGGCCAACCGCTACCGTTACCACTACCTCAAACGCCAGGACGATGTGACCCTGTTTGCCGGCGTGCTGCCCATGCTGCATGCCCTGCGTGCGCGCGGCCACCTGCTGGCCGTGGCCACGGGCAAGAGCCGCCGCGGCCTGGACCAGGCGTTGCAGCTGGTGCAGCTGCGCGGCATGTTCGACGGCTCGCGCACGGCCGACGAGACGGCCGGCAAGCCGCACCCGCTGATGCTGCAGGAGCTGATGGCCGAGTTCGACGTGGCGCCCGGGCGCCTGCTCATGATTGGCGACACCACGCATGACCTGGAGATGGCCCGCGCCGCCGGCTGCGCCAGCGTGGGCGTGGGCTATGGCGCCCATGACGTGGCCGAGTTCGCCGCCCTGGGCCCGCTGTGTGTGGTGCCATCGGTCGCCGCGCTGCACGGCTGGCTGCAGGAGCACGCCTGATGAGCTCCGAGCGCATCCCCCTGTGCGCCAGCGCCGATCTGCTGGACGGCGGGCGCGCCGTGGCCTTCGATGTGCACTATCGCGGCCAGAGCCTGCGCGCCTTTGCCATCCGCTACCAGGGTGGCGTGCATGCCTATCTGAACCAATGCACCCATGTGGCCATGGAAATGGATTTCAAGGAGGGCCATTTTTTCGACGACAGTGGCTGCCGGCTGATCTGCTCCACCCACGGAGCGTTGTTTGCGCCCGACACCGGCGCCTGCCTGGGCGGCCCGGCACGCCGGCCCCTGGTCAAGGTGGACTTGAGCGAAGAGGGCGGCATGGTGTACTGGCATACTGCCCCCGATCTGCAAACCGTAGCGTTCTGACACCATGACCGACCCCACCCGCACCGAGCCCACCGGTTTTGATGGAAATCAGCCCCAACCGCCCGACCTGTGGGCGCGAACAGCTACTGAAACAGAAGCAAAAAAGGCGGTCTCCAGCACACCGGGCTGGGAGCGCGAGCTGCTCGAAAAACTCGTCCTGGGCACCCTGGCCGAGCAGCGCGCCGCCAGGCGCTGGCGCAACTTCTGGCGCTTTGGCTGGCTGGCGCTGATCACCTTGATCATCTGGGCCGCCTGGCAGCGCGACCTGTCCAGCACCAGCAAGAGCACGCCGCACACCGCGGTGGTGGATGTCAAGGGCGAGATCGCCGCCGGCGCCGAGGCCAGCGCCGAGTTCGTCGTCGCCGCCATGAAGAGCGCCTTCGAGGACCCGGGCTCGCAGGCCGTGGTGCTGCTCATCAACTCGCCCGGCGGCAGCCCGGTGCAGGCGGGCATGATCAACGACGAGATCACCCGCCTGAAGGCCAAGCACAACAAGCCCCTGTACGCCGTGGTCGAGGAGACCTGCGCCTCGGCCGCCTACTACATCGCCGCGGCGGCCGACGAGATCTACGTGGACAAGGCCAGCATCGTCGGCAGCATAGGCGTGCTGATGGACGGCTTTGGCTTCACCGGCACCATGGAAAAGCTGGGCGTCGAGCGCCGCCTGCTCACCGCCGGTGAGAACAAGGGCTTTCTCGACCCCTTCAGCCCGCAGTCGGCCACGCAGCGCGGCTATGCGCAGCAGATGCTCGATCAGATCCACCAGCAGTTCATCGAGGCCGTGAAAGAGGGCCGGGGCGAGCGCCTGAAGGCCACGCCCGAGACCTTCAGCGGCCTGTTCTGGACCGGCCAGCAGGCCGTGGACATGGGCCTGGCCGACCAGTACGGCACCCTGGACTACGTGGCGCGCGAGGTCGTCAAGGCCGAGGACGTGATCGACTACACGCGCCGCGACAACGTCGCCGAGCGCCTGGCGCGTAAATTCGGCGCCACCTTTGGCGAAACCGTCCTGCGCGGCATGCGGTCGGCGCCGGCGCTGCGTTGAGTGCATGAACACAGCGCCGCATGCCGGCCTGGAGCTGGAGCGCCATGTCGTACCGCAGCGGCTGCACTCTGGGCGGGTTTGTCTAACTATAAAAACAATAGCTGTTGGCGCTTGATGGGTGCTGGTTTTAATTGATTTTCATCATATATAACTTGCCTGCCGCGCGCATTTGTGCATGAACACCGCAACCGCCATGCGTGCGCTGACCCTGTCCCTGTCTCCCGCGGGCCATCTGTCATGCTTGCCCGATCCTGACGCAGCGGCCCTGCCCGAGGGCTTGCACGAGCCCATTGCCGCTGCATTTGCCGCGGGCGCGGGGCCAGGTCTGCTGCAGCTGGGCGGCGCCTGCGTCACGGCGGCCCTGCCGCCGGTCTGGGCCTATTGGCGGGATCTGGCCACGCGCTACTTCACGGCCCTGTGCACCGCGCAGCAGGGCGATGCGCCGGACCTGCCCCGCGTGCCCGCGCCCGATGCGACGGCCCTGCAGGCGCTGGTGCTGAACGCGCCGCCCATGACCGGCGCCGAATACCTGAGCGCGGACGCCCTGGCGGCACTGTGGGGCGAGATCGAGGCAGCGTTGCACGCGGCCTGCGCGGCGGCCGGGCTGCCCCTGGGCGAATACCTCAAGGCCCAGTACCCGGCCTGGAACCTGGTCGGCCGCGTGCACTTCAACCTGGCGGAAAACCGCAAGGATCCCGAGGCCCCGTTTGCCTTTTTGGCCACCTACACCACGCGCCTGTCGGCCCATGGCAAGGCCCAGCATGTGCCGCTGGCGCAGGCGCTGAAAGAATTTTCCGGCACGCGCCAGAAGGCGCAGCTGCTGTCGCTGCTGCTGCCGGTGCAGTGCGCCGCCGCAGACTGCGCATGGATCGCCGAGATGGTGCAGGCCGGCGAGATCTACCACCCGCTGCGCTGGGAGGTGGCGGACGCGCTGCGCTTTCTGCAGGATCTGCCGCGCATGGAGGCCGCCGGCATCGTGGTGCGCATGCCGGCCCAGTGGCGCAGCGGCCGCCCCGCGCGGCCCATGGTGCGCGCCGCGCTGGGCAGCCAGATTGCGGGCGGCGTGGGTCTGGACGCTATGCTCGACTTCCGCATGGACGTGAGCCTGGACGGCGAGCCGCTCACGCCCGATGAGGTGCGCAAACTGCTGGGCAGCGCCGATGGCCTGCAGTGGATACGCGGCCAGTGGGTGCAGGTGGACGCGCGGCGCCTGTCCGGCCTGCTGGAGCGCTTTCGCCAGCTGGAGCAGGAGGCCGAGGGCGGCATGCCGCTGGCGCAGGCCATGCGCCTGCTCTCGGGCGCCACGCTTGGCCAGGACGCACCCGACCCCGACTGGAGCGCCATCAGCGCCGGCCCCTGGCTGGCCGAGGCGCTGCGCGGCCTGCGCGATCCTGCTGCCCTGGCCGCCATCGATCCCGGCCCGCTGCTGCATGCCCAGCTGCGTCCCTATCAGCAGGAGGGCCTGCGCTGGCTGCACTTTTTGACGCGCTTGGGGCTGGGCGCCTGCCTGGCCGACGACATGGGCCTGGGCAAGACCATACAGGTGTTGGCGCTCTTGCTGGTGCTGAAGAAGACCGCGCCGCATGCCGGCCCCAGCCTGCTGGTGGCGCCGGCCTCGCTGCTGGCCAACTGGCAGCAGGAGGCCGAGCGCTTCGCCCCCAGCCTGCGCTGCCTGCTGGCCCATCCGTCGGCCATGGCGCGCGCCGAGCTGCAGGCGCTCGATGCCGATGCGCTGGCGGCTCACGACCTGGTCATTACCACCTACGGCCAGCTGTCACGCACCCCGGCCCTGGCCGCGCAGCGCTGGCGCCTGGCGGTGATCGACGAGGCGCAGGCCATCAAGAACCCGGCGGCGCAGCAGACCCGCGCGGTCAAGAAACTGCAGGCCGGCACGCGCATCGCCCTCACCGGCACGCCGGTGGAAAACCGCCTGTCTGACCTGTGGTCCATCTTCGACTTCACCCATCCCGGCCTGCTGGGCAGCGAGCGCGTGTTTGCCCACTTTGCCAAGCGCCTGGGCGAAACCGGCCAGTACGCGCCGCTGCGCAGCCTGGTGGCGCCCTACATACTGCGGCGCCTGAAGAGCGACAAGCGGATCATTGCCGACCTGCCCGACAAGACCGAGGTCTCTGCCTGGTGCAGCCTGAGCGCCGTGCAGGTCACGCATTACCAGCAGGCCGTCAAGGCCCTGGAGCAGGCGCTGGACAAGTCCGAGGGCATGGAGCGCAAGGGCCTGGTGCTCTCGTTCTTGATGCGATTGAAGCAAATCTGCAACCATCCCTCGCAATGGCTGGGCGACGGCGCCTGGGCGCCCGAGGCCAGTGGCAAGTTTGCGCGCCTGCGTGAGATCGCCGAGACCGTGGCCGCGCGGCAGGAGAAGATGCTGGTGTTCACCCAGTTCCAGGAAACCACGGCGCCGCTGGCGGCGTTCCTGGGCGGCGTGTTTGGGCGCGAGGGCCTGGTGCTGCATGGCGGCACGCCCGTGGCGCGGCGGCGCGAGCTCGTCAAGCGCTTCCAGCAGGACGAGCAGCTGCCGTTCTTCGTGCTCTCCATCAAGGCAGGCGGCTCCGGGCTGAATCTGACCGCCGCCTCGCATGTGGTGCACTTCGACCGCTGGTGGAACCCGGCCGTAGAGAACCAGGCCACCGACCGCGCCTACCGCATCGGCCAGCACCGCAACGTGCTGGTACACAAATTCATTACCAGGGGCACCATAGAAGAGCGCATCGACGCGCTGATCCAGGCCAAGCAACAGCTGGTGCAGGATGTGGTGGAGGGCGGCGGCGAAATCAACCTCACCGAAATGAGCGACGCCGCGCTCATGGATCTGGTGAAACTCGACATCAATGCGGCAGGGGTGTAACCATCATGGGCTGGGACTACAAACCGTATGTCAGCGTGGCCGCGCGTCGGGCGCAGGCGGACAAGGCGGCGAAAAAGGCCGCCAAGGCGGGGCACGCCTGGAGCCCCGTGACGGTGCAGGGGCGCAGCATCGCCAAGACCTTCTGGGGCAAGGCCTGGTGCGACAACCTGGAGGCCTACAGCGACTTTGAAAACCGCCTGCCACGCGGCCGCACCTATGTGCGCAATGGCTCGGTGGTGGACCTGCAGATCCAGCCCGGCAAGATCACGGCCAGGGTCACGGGTTCAGAGCTGTACCAGATCGTGATCGACATCACGGCACTGCCCAAGGCGCAGTGGCAGGCGCTGGTGCAGGACTGCACGGGCTCCATTGCCACGCTGGTCGAGCTGCTGCAGGGCAAGCTGTCGCAGGCGGTGATGGAGCGCATGTGCAAGCCGCAAACGGGCATGTTTCCGGCGCCGCGCCAGATCAAGATGGCTTGCTCCTGTCCCGACTGGGCAGGCATGTGCAAGCATGTGGCGGCCACGCTCTATGGCGTGGGTACGCGTCTGGATGAAGAGCCGCAGCTGCTGTTCACGCTGCGCCAGGTGGACGCGGGCGACCTGCTCACGGCCCAGGCCGCCGTGTCCCCCGCCCGGGCGAAAAAGCCGGCCAAGGCCAGGATGCTGGCCGACGCGACGCTGGCCGATGTGTTTGGCTTGGATATGGCCGTGGCGGATGCGCCGGCCGAGGCAACAACCGATAAGCCCATGTCTGCCAAGCGCGCCAAAAAGGCCGTGGTGGAAAAGGCCGCGGCGCCAGCAGCCAGGAAGGCCGCCGTGAAAAAGCCCGCAGCCAAGAAGGCTGTTGCCAAGAAGGCTGCGCTGCCTGCCGCAAAGAAGGCTGTAGCCAAGAAGGCCGCGACCGGCAAGCCCGCGGCGAAGAAGGTCAGCGCCTTGTAGCAGTGGCTGGCCGCACCGGTTCCGCCAGGTGGCCAGACCTCATTGCCCCAGGGCAAACACTACCGGTACGTGCTTGTCGGGCGGCGCCGGGTTCAGCGCGCGCCATTGCGCCACGCTGCGGCTTTGCACCTGTGCCTGCGCCAGCGTCAGGCCGGCGGCGGTGGCCAGGCGCGTTCCGGGCTGTAGATGCTGCAGCAGCGCCTGCCACAGCGCGGCGTTGCGGTAGGGCGTCTCTATGAACAGTTGCGCCTGTCCGCTCTTGAGCGCCAGGGTTTCGAGCTGGCGCAGGCGCTGGGCGCGCTCGGCTGCGTCCTGGGGCAGATAGCCGACAAAGGCGAAGTTTTGGCCGTTCAGGCCGCTGGCCGCCAACGCCAGGAGCAGCGACACCGGGCCCACCAGCGGCACCACGCGCGCGCCCAGCTCGTGCGCGGCGCGCACCACCGAGCTGCCCGGGTCGGCCACGGCGGGCATGCCGGCCTCGCTTGCCAGGCCCATGTCCTGCCCCGCCAGCAGGGGGGCGAGCAGCGCCCTGGCATCAAAGCTGGCGCTCCCCTTGGCGCCATGGTCGCCCTTCTTGTGCACCTCGCGCGGCAGCTCGGTGATCTGCTGCTGCTGCAGGGGCAGGGCCAGCGGGTGCAGGTCGGCAATGCGCTTCAAGTAGGCGCGGCAGCTCTTGGCGTTCTCGCAGATCCAGTGGGTGAGCTGCGCCGCCTGGCGCAGCGTGCCGTCCGGCAGCACCTCGGTCAGCGCCACTTCGGCGTCGCAGCCAAAGTCCAGCGGGGCGGGTACCAGGTACAGCGTGCCGATCTTGGGCGCGCTCATGGCAGCACCAGCCCGGCGGCGCGCAGCATGCGGCAGGTGCGTATCAGCGGCAGGCCGATCAGGGCCGTGGGGTCGTCGCTGTCTATGGCGTCTAGCAGGCTGATGCCCAGGCCCTCGCTCTTGGCGCTGCCGGCGCAGTCGTAGGGCTGCTCGGCGCGCAGATAGCGTTCGATCTCGGCGTCGTCCAAGGAGCGAAAGCGCACCTGCACCGGCGCCAGATCCACCTGCTCGAAACCCATGGCCTGGCAGACCACGGCCACGGCGGTCTGGAAGATCACGGTCTGGCCGCTCATGCGGCGCAACTGGGCCGTGGCGCGCTCGTGGTTGCCGGGCTTGCCCAGGGGCTGGCCGCCGAGGTCGGCCACCTGATCCGAGCCGATCACGATGGCCTCGGGCCGCAGTGCCGCAACGGCCCTGGCCTTGGCCAACGCCAGGCGCAGCGCCAGGGCGTGCGGTGACTCTTCAGGCAGCGGGGTTTCATCGACCGCGGGGGCGGCCACCTCGAAGGGCAGGCCCAGGCGGCCCAGCAGGTCACGCCGGTAGCGCGAGGTCGATCCCAATACCAGGTTGCAGGGCGGGGGAGGGGATTGCAGCATGTTCCGATTCTCTTACACTGCCTGCCATGACCAAGGAACATTCTCCCGACCGGCTGGACGTCAAGGCCTTTGCGAAGGCCGGCGGCCACCTGTCCGGTCATGACACCCTGCTCAAGTACAAGCGCCTGGCCGAAGAGGGCAAGGGCCTGCATCCCGACCTGCGCGTGGACTGGATGGCCGACGGCGAGTTGCGCACCACCCATGGCATGGACGGCCAGGTCTGGCTGCGCCTGAAGGCCAGCGCCAGCCTGCCCCTGATCTGCCAGCGCTGCCTGCACCCGGTGGACGTGCCGCTGGAAGTGGAGCGCGAGTTCCGTTTCGTGGCCGACGAGGCCACGGCCGAGGCTCTGGACAGCGAGAGTGAAGAAGACCTGCTGGTGCTGAGCCGTGAGTTCAACCTGCACGAACTCATAGAAGACGAACTCATCATGGTCTTGCCCGTGGTGCCGCGGCACAAGCGATGCCCGTCGGCGGTGAAGCTGGCATCGAGCGACGAGGACTTCGAGCAGGCCAATGCGCAAAAGCCCAATCCCTTCGCGGCCCTGGCCGGTTTGCACAAGGACAAGCCGCCAGCGGAGTGACTCCAGTCTGGCGCAAGGCAGGGTACAAACGCATTTGGCATATAATGGCAGGCTTCGCGCGAAACCCCCTCGTGTCTTCAATGGGCTGATCGCGTTTTTTACCAACCCCTGCAAGACCCTAGGAGCCAATCATGGCTGTTCAGCAAAACAAGAAGTCCCCTTCCAAGCGCGGCATGCACCGTTCGCACAACGCCCTGACGGTGCCCGGCATTGCCGTGGAACCCACCACCGGCGAAACCCATCTGCGTCACCACATCAGCCCCAACGGTTTCTATCGTGGTCGCCAGGTGCTGAAGAACAAGTCTGAAGCCTGATAGCAGACTGCGCAATCTCGGGCCCGTTGCTACAATTTAAGTAGCGCGGGCCTTTGTTATTTTGGCTCGCGCCAAGATTTTCAGACCACCTGACGGATTGATTCTCCGCCGATGACCACTCTGGCTGTTGATTGCATGGGGGGCGACCACGGCCCCGGTGTCACGCTTGTCGCGTGTCGCCAGTTTCTGGACAAACACCCCGAGGCGCGCCTGCTGCTGGTCGGGCAACCCGCAAGCCTGCAGGCGTTCACGCATGAGCGCGCCTCGGTGGTCGCGGCCTCGGAGGTCGTGGCCATGGATGATCCGGTCGAGGTGGCCCTGCGCCGCAAGAAGGATTCGTCGATGCGCGTGGCCATCCAGCAGGTCAAGGACGGTGCGGCGCAGGCTGCGGTGTCGGCTGGCAACACCGGCGCGCTGATGGCCATTGCACGCTACCTGCTCAAGACCCTGGACGGCATTGACCGCCCGGCCATTGCCACGCAGATGCCCAATGCCCAGGGCGGCGCCACCACGGTGCTGGATCTGGGCGCTAATGTCGATTGCACGGCCGAGCATTTGCTGCAGTTCGCCGTCATGGGCTCGGCCCTGGTGTCGGTGCTGCAGGAACGCGAGGAGCCGCTGGTCGGCCTGCTCAATATCGGTGAGGAAGTCATCAAGGGCAGCGAGGAGATCAAGCGGGCGGGCGAGCTGCTGCGCTCGGCAGCCGGCGCCGGTGATTTGAACTTTCACGGCAACGTCGAAGGCAACGATATCTTCAAGGGCACGGTGGACATTGTGGTCTGCGATGGCTTTGTCGGCAACGTGGCGCTCAAGGCCAGCGAAGGCGTGGCCGCGATGATCATTGGCGGGCTCAAGCAGGAGTTCAAGCGCAATATCTTCACCAAGCTGGCGGCGGCGGTGGCCTATCCGGTGCTGTCCGCCCTGATGCGGCGCATGGATTACCGCCGTTACAACGGCGCCGCTTTGCTGGGCCTGCGCGGCCTGGTGTTCAAGAGCCACGGCTCGGCCGACGTGCTGGCATTCGAGCAGGCTTTGAACCGGGCGTATGATGCGGCCCGCAACAACCTGCTAGACCGCGTCCGTGCGCGGGTTGCGCATGCGGCGCCCCTGCTGGCTACGGCAGACCAGCCGCGCGCATCCTGAACGGTGGCGGCCCCCTATTGATGAGACGCTATTCCCGCATTGCCGGCACCGGCAGCTATCTGCCGCCGCGCCGCGTGACCAACGATGACCTGGTGGCCCAGCTGGCCGGGCAGGGCATAGAGACCTCTGATGAATGGATCGTGGAGCGTACGGGCATCCATGCGCGCCATTTCGCCGAACGCGACGTGAGCAGCAGCGACCTGGCGCTGCAGGCATCGCTGCGCGCACTGGAGGCCGCCGGCCGCCAGGCGCAGGACATCGATCTGATCATCGTCGCCACGTCCACGCCGGACATGGTTTTCCCCTCCACCGCAGCCATCCTGCAGCACAAGCTGGGCATTACCAATGGTTGCCCGGTGTTCGATGTGCAGGCCGTATGCAGCGGCTTTGTCTACGCGCTGACGGTGGCGGACGCGATGATCCGGTCCGGTGCCGCCAACCGCGTGCTGGTCGTGGGCTCCGAGGTGTTCAGCCGCATCCTTGATTTCAACGACCGCACCACCTGCGTGCTGTTTGGCGACGGCGCCGGCGCCGTGGTGCTGGAGGCTTCCGACCAGCCGGGCATCCTGGCCAGCCAGTTGCACGCCGACGGCAGCCATGTGGGCATTCTGTGTGTACCCGGCAATGTCTATGGCGGCGAGGTAATGGGCGATCCGCTCCTCAAGATGGATGGTCAGGCCGTGTTCAAGCTGGCCGTGGGCGTGCTTGAAAAGGCTGCCCGCGCCACGCTGGACAAGGCTGGCCTGACGGAGGCCGACATCGATTGGCTGATTCCGCACCAGGCGAATATCCGCATCATGCAAAGCACGGCGCGCAAGTTGAAGCTGCCCATGGACAAAGTTGTTGTCACGGTGGCTGAGCATGGCAATACCTCGGCGGCCTCGATCCCGCTGGCGCTGGATCACGCCGTGCGCGCGGGCCAGGTCAAGCCGGGGCAGACGGTGCTGCTCGAGGGCGTCGGCGGTGGTTTCACCTGGGGTGCGGTACTCCTTAAAATGTAGCTGTTTGCGCTTGTTCTATGGGCGTTACAGGCCTTTTTTACTGAATAAACCATGGCTCAATCTTTTGCATTTGTCTTTCCCGGCCAGGGCTCCCAGGCCGTGGGCATGCTCGACGCCTGGGGCGAGCACCCTGTGGTGGCCGAGACGCTGCGCGAGGCCTCCGACGCATTGGGCGAGGATGTCGGCGCGCTGATCCACGCCGGTCCCAAGGAGGCCCTGGCGCTGACCACCAACACCCAGCCGGTGATGCTGGTGGCCGGCGTCGCCGCCTGGCGCGTGTGGCGTGCCGAGGGCGGCGCGCTGCCTGCGTTCGTGGCCGGGCATTCGTTGGGTGAGTATTCGGCGCTCGTCGCTTCGGGCGTGTTGACTCTGTCGCAGGCCGCGCCCCTGGTGCGCCTGCGTGCCGCAGCCATGCAGGAGGCCGTGCCCGTGGGAGCGGGCGCCATGGCCGCCATTCTGGGCATGGATGCCGCCAAGGTCATTGCTGGCTGCGCCGAGGCCACGGCCGGCTTTGGTGCCGGATCGCCCGAGGTGGTGGAGGCCGTGAACTTCAACGACCCGGCGCAGACCGTGATCGCCGGCAGCAAGGCCGGCGTGGACAAGGCCTGCGAGCTGCTCAAGGCGGCAGGCGCCAAGCGCGCCCTGCCGTTGCCCGTGTCGGCGCCGTTTCACTCCAGCCTGATGAAGCCAGCAGCCGAAAAACTGCGCGTGGCGCTTGCCGCGCTGGAACTGGCCGCGCCGCAGATTCCCGTGCTGAACAACGTGGACGTGGCCGTGCAGCAGGACCCTGATGCCATTCGCGATGCCCTGTACCGCCAGGCCTTCGGCCCTGTGCGCTGGGTCGAATGCGTGCAGGCCCTGAAGGCGCGCGGCGTCACCCATGTGATCGAATGCGGGCCTGGCAAGGTGCTGGCCGGCATGACCAAGCGTATAGACCCGGAGCTGGTCGGCGCCCCTCTGTACGACCCGGCCACGCTGGCCGAAATCAAGGAATTGCTGGCATGAGCGAGTCCACCCAACCCCAGATTGCGCTGGTCACCGGCGCCACGCGCGGCATTGGCGCCGCCATTGCCACTGAACTGGCAGCACGCGGCTTGCGCGTGATCGGCACGGCCACCTCCGACGATGGCGCGGCGCGCATCAGCCAGGCCCTGGGGCCCCAAGGCGGCAAGGGCGTGAAGCTCAACGTGACCGACGGTGCCGCCGTGGATGCGCTGGTGGATGCCATCGTGAAGGAATATGGAGGCCTGCATGTGCTGGTGAACAATGCCGGCATCACGCGCGACACCCTGGCCATGCGCATGAAGGATGAGGACTGGGACGCCGTGCTGGACACCAATCTCAAGGCGGTGTTCCGCGTCAGTCGTGCGGTCATCCGCCCGATGATGAAGCAGCGCTTCGGGCGCATCATCAGCATCACCAGCGTGGTCGGCGCCTCGGGCAACCCCGGCCAGGCCAACTACGCGGCGGCCAAGGCCGGCGTGGCCGGCATGACGCGCGCCCTGGCGCGCGAACTGGGCAGCCGCGGCATCACCGTGAACTGCGTGGCCCCCGGCTTCATTGCCACCGACATGACCGCCGACCTGCCCGAAGAGCAGAAGAAGGCTCTCAAGGCTCAGATCGCCATGGGTGACCTGGGCCAGCCCAGCGACATTGCACATGCCGTGGCCTATCTGGCTTCGAGCGGTGCCGGCTATGTGACGGGGCAGGAATTGCACGTCAATGGCGGCATGTACATGTAGTTGAACCAAATTAACGCCGGATAGTCCGTGCGGCGAGCCAGCTAGGGGTCTTTGCCCGAAGCGGCTAGAATCGCGGATTCATTCACAACCCCCCGAGGGAAACTATGAGCGATATCGAAGCACGTGTCAAAAAAATCATTGCCGAACAACTCGGCGTGGAAGAGTCTCAAGTCACCAACGAAAAGGCCTTCGTGGCTGATCTGGGTGCCGACTCGCTGGACACGGTGGAACTGGTGATGGCACTGGAAGACGAATTCGGCATCGAAATCCCTGACGAAGACGCAGAAAAGATCACCACGGTGCAAAACGCCATCGACTACGCCAACACGCACCAAAAGGCCTAAGTCGCTGCGGCCCCGGTGTTCAGCGGGGCGCAGCACTCGATCAGCAAAGGTTTAACGCATGAGCCGTCGTCGCGTTGTCGTGACCGGCCTGGGTTGCGTCAGTCCCGTGGGCAACACGGTGCAGGACTCCTGGGCCAATATCCTCGCCGGAAAGTCCGGCATAGACCTCATCACCAAGTTCGACACGTCGAACTTTGCCTGCAAGATTGCCGGCGAGGTCAAGGGTTTTGACCTGGAGTCCTACATCAGCGCCAAGGATGCGCGCACCATGGACAGCTTCATCCATTTCGGCATTGCCGCGGCTCAGGAGGCGGTGCGCGACGCCGGCCTGCCTACCGGAGAGGCACTGGATGAAGAACTGGCCACGCGCATAGGCTGCATCATCGGCTCAGGGATAGGTGGCCTGCCGCTGATCGAGAACACCCACGCGGAGCTGACCAATCGAGGCCCGCGTCGCATCACGCCGTTCTTCGTGCCGGCGTCCATCATCAACATGGTGGCGGGCCATGTGTCCATGCGTTTCGGCTTCAAGGGCCCCAATCTTTCCGTGGTGACGGCCTGCACGACCGGCCTGCACTGCATTGGCGAGGCGGCGCGCAAGATCGAGTATGGCGATGCCGACGTGATCGTGGCCGGTGGCGCCGAGGCCACCGTGTCTCCGCTGGGCGTGGGCGGTTTTGCTGCCATGCGCGCCCTGTCCACGCGCAACGACGATCCGCAGACGGCGTCCCGCCCCTGGGACAAGGGCCGCGACGGCTTCGTGCTCGGCGAGGGCGCGGGCGTGCTCGTGCTCGAGGAATACGAGCATGCCAAGGCACGCGGCGCGCGCATCTACGCCGAGGTCACCGGCTATGGCATGAGCGCCGACGCCGGCCACATGACGGCACCCAACATGGACGGCCCGCGCCGCGCCATGCAGGCGGCGTTGCGCAATGCCGGCCTGAATGCCGACCAGGTGGACTACCTGAATGCCCATGGCACATCCACGCCGCTGGGCGATCTGAACGAAACCAATGCCATCAAGGCCGCGCTGGGCGACCATGCCAGGAAGATGGTGGTGAGCTCCACCAAGTCGATGACCGGCCATCTGCTCGGTGGTGCCGGCGGCATAGAGAGCGTGTTCACCGTGCTCGCGCTGCACGAGCAGAAGGTGCCGCCGACGATCAACATCTTTGAGCAGGATCCGGAGTGCGACCTGGATTACTGCGCCAACACCGCGCGCGACATGAAGCTGAATGTCGCGGTGAAGAACAACTTTGGCTTTGGCGGCACCAACGGCACGCTGGTATTCCAACGCGTCTGATTGCCGTGGGCAAGCGCTTGCTTGGCCCAGGAACGATCCGAAGGGACGCGGTTAGACAATGCGGGCCCCATCGCATGCGCCCGCCGTGCGCTATCCCCATGGCCGTTCAGCGGTGGTTGGCTGGCTGTTGCTGGCAGTTGCCGGCTGCGGCCTGACCAGTTTGCTTGGCTGGCTGGTGCTCGGTACGGCACAGGCCGACCTGGCGATCAAGGCCGCGTCGGGCCTGGGTCTTTGGCTCGTTTGCTGCGCTGTCGCCTGGCGTTGGTGGTGGCGCATGCCGGTGGGTCAATTGACGTGGGATGGCGGCCAATGGGTGCTTGACTCCGTCCGGCTCGGGCAGGCGCAGGCTGTGCAAGGCAGTCCGCAAGTCCATCTGGATCTGCAATGGGGCATGCTGCTCTCGGTGCGAGCGCTGCAAGGGCGGGGCAACTGGCTGTGGCTGGAGCGGCGCAGCGACGCCGTTCAATGGCTGGCGCTGCGGCGTGCGGTATATTCGCCGGCCCGCTCCCAGGCCCCAGATCTGGGCCAGACAACCGGCAGCATGCCAAGCCAGCGCAACGACGGAGCACCCACCCAGACATGACCGCACCTTCGCCCGCATCCCAGGAGCCCGCCGACAGCGATCTGCGGCTGGTCGAGCGCACGGTTGCCGGCGACCAGCGTGCCTATGAGTTGCTGGTCATCAAGTACCAGCGCCGCATCGAGCGTCTGGTGGGGCGCATGGTGCGTGACGTGGATCTGATCCCGGACATCACGCAGGAAACCTTTTTGCGTGCCTATCGTGCGCTGCACCAGTTCCGCGGTGAGGCGCAGTTCTACACCTGGCTTTACCGCATTGCAGTGAACACGGCCAAGAAGGCGCTGCTGGACATCAAGCGCGACCCGGTGATCACGGAAAGCAGCCTGCGTGGGGGCGGGGATGAAGACGATGAAACTTCCCTGCTCGATCGTGAACTAACCAGCGATGAAACCCCCGAAACCGTGCTTGCCGCCCAGGAGGTTGCAGCCGCGGTCAACGCCGCCATGGAGGCGTTGCCCGAGGATTTGCGCCAGGCCGTCACACTGCGGGAGATCGAGGGTTTGAGTTACGAGGAAATTTCCGTGGCCATGTCCTGCCCCATAGGCACCGTGCGCTCGCGGATTTTCCGGGCCCGTGAGGCCATATCGGCAAGGGTCAAGCCGCTGCTGGAGAAGCAGACCGGCAAACGGTGGTAGTGAAAGAGGCGCAGATTGCGTGCAATGGCAGGTGACACCATGAACGACAAGGACATCACGCGTGAGCATCTGTCGGCCCTGGCCGACGGCGAGTTGCAGGGTGAGGAGTTCGCCCGTGCCGTGGCCTATGCCGGCACGGCAGAAGGCCAGTCCACCTGGCGCATGTATCACCTGATCGGTGACACCCTGCGCAGCCCGTCGCTGGCGCATGTGACGCATGCAGCCGATCCGGCGCTGGTGGGCCGGTTGCGTGAGCAACTGGCGCAGGAACCTCGCCCCGATGGCGTGAACCCGGCCGCGGTGGCGACCCACGCTGCCCCCCAGGGACAAGCTGAGGCGGCCAATGCCTCGGTGTTCCGCTGGAAGCTTGCCGCCGGTTTTGCGTCGATTGCGGCGGTGGTCGCCGTGGGCTGGAATGGCTACCTGGGGCAGTCCGGTAGCGCAGCGCCCCAGGCGGCACGGCTGGCGGTAGTCCAGCAGCCGGCCGCAGAAGACTGGCCCCCGCCGTTTGTGGCTACCGCTGTGGAGCCCCGGGAGCAGCAGCCGCCGGTGATGATCCGCGACCCGCGCCTGGACGAGTTGCTGGCCGCGCACAGGCAGTACGGCAACACCACGGCGTTGCAGATGCCGGCGGGGTTCTTGCGCAACGCCACCTTTGAGGCGCCCAGGCGTTGAACCCGCCCGTTTCTTTGTGCGCGCAATGCGATGCGCGGCGCAGCCACTACACAAGCATATGGAGGGAACTGCCGATGATGTCGAGCATGGATTGGAAACGCCGGCTGAAGTCCGGTTCTTTGGCCCTGATGGTTGCCGTGGTTGGCTCGGCCGGCCTGCTGGTCAGCCCGGCGCCGGTGCATGCCCAGTCGGCGCCGCCCTTGCGCGGCTTGCCTGACTTCACCGAATTGGTGGAACAGGTGGGGCCGTCGGTGGTGAACATCCGCACCACGGAGAAGGTGTCTGCCCGCCCGTCGATGAATGGCATGGATGAGGAGATGCTGGAATTCTTCAAGCGCTTCGGCATTCCCATGCCCAAGATTCCACGCCAGCAGGGGCCGCAACGCCAGCAACCCGAGGAGCAGCCGCGCGGCGTGGGTTCGGGCTTCATCCTCTCGCCCGACGGCTATGTGATGACCAACGCCCATGTGGTCGAGGGGGCCGATGAGGTGCTGGTGACGCTGACCGACAAGCGCGAATTCAAGGCCAGGATCGTCGGCGCCGACAAACGCACCGACGTGGCGGTGGTGAAGATTGACGCCACCGGCCTGCCGGCCGTGCGCGTGGGTGACGTGAGTCGCCTGAAGGCCGGCGAGTGGGTCATGGCCATTGGTTCGCCCTTTGGCCTGGAGAACACGGTCACGGCCGGCATCGTCAGCGCCAAGCAGCGTGACACGGGCGACTACCTGCCCTTCATCCAGACCGATGTGGCCATCAACCCCGGCAACTCCGGTGGCCCGTTGATCAACATGCGCGGCGAGGTCGTCGGCATCAACAGCCAGATCTATTCGCGCTCCGGCGGCTTCATGGGCATCTCGTTCGCGATACCGATGGACGAGGCCATGCGCGTGAGCGAACAGCTGCGCACCAGCGGCCGCGTGAGCCGTGGGCGCATCGGGGTGCAGATCGAATCCGTGTCCAAGGACGTGGCCGAGTCGATAGGCCTGGGCAAGCCACAAGGGGCGTTGGTGCGTGGCGTGGAGGTGGGTTCGCCCGCAGAGAAGGCCGGCATCGAGGCGGGCGACATCATTACCCGCTATGAGGGCAAGGCCGTGGACAAGGTGGCGGATCTGCCGCGCCTGGTGGGCAACACCAAGCCGGGCACCAAGGCCAGCATCACCGTGTTCCGCCGTGGCGCCATGCGGGATCTGTCTATCACCATTGCCGAGATCGAGCCCGATGAGAAGGTAGCCGCCAAATCGGCCGATGCCGAGGGCAAGGCCAAGCCGTCCACGGCGGCACAGCAGCTGGGCCTGGTGGTGGCGGAGCTGACGCCGGCGCAGGCCAAGGAGCTGAAGATCAAGGGCGGCGTGCGCGTGGTCTCGGCCGATGATGCCGCCGCACGTGCCGGCCTGCGCGCCGACGATGTCATCGTGGCCCTGGCCAATACCGAGGTGCGCAGCCTGAAGGATTTCGAAGCCGCGCTGGCCAAGGTGGACAAGAGCAAGCCCATCAACGTGCTGCTGCGTCGTGGCGAATGGGCGCAGTACAGCCTGATCCGCCCCGCGCGTTGAGCCATTGAGCGCTTCCCGGCCGCTATCCCGAAGCCTGCAGTAGGGCTTTTGCCGCCGGCAGTGCCCTGGGGCTGAAGGTGCTATTCATGAATTTCGATAGAATGGCGGCCCTGAATCGGAGGTGTTCGATATATATTCGCGGTCTCCGCGTCACCATGTGAAAACACATGATGCCAATCACAGGTGCTCCACAGTTTGCGCACATGTTGTCCAAAACTGGCGCTCTCAATCTGTGGATTAACTGTTGATAAGTTTCCGTTGCAGCATGGCAACGACCCTGTCCGCTAGCTGGCCGGCCTTTCCCCAAGGGCCTTTTTGCCTACAATGAGGCTCCAACTATCGCAGTTGCCAAAGATTGTTGGTTCAGGGCGCGTCGCTTATCTGACGCGCCCTTTTTTCTTGCCCACGGTCTTGCCATTCCATCATTTGTCGTATCCCGTTGATGAACCACATCAGAAATTTTTCGATCATTGCGCACATTGATCACGGCAAGTCCACGCTTGCTGATCGCATCATCCAGCGCTGCGGCGGGCTTGCCGAGCGCGAGATGGAGGCCCAGGTGCTCGACTCGATGGACATCGAGAAGGAGCGCGGCATCACCATCAAGGCGCAGACCGCTGCCCTCTCATACAAGGCGCGCGACGGACAGGTCTACAACCTGAACCTGATCGACACGCCCGGCCATGTGGACTTTTCCTACGAAGTGAGCCGATCGCTGTCGGCCTGCGAGGGGGCGCTGCTGGTGGTCGATGCCTCCCAGGGCGTGGAGGCGCAGACCGTGGCCAACTGTTACACGGCGCTGGATCTGGGCGTGGAAGTCCTGCCCGTGCTCAACAAGATGGATCTGCCGCAGGCCGACCCGGACAACGCCAAGGCCGAGATCGAGGACGTGATCGGTATCGATGCGGGTGAGGCAATAGCCATTTCGGCCAAGACCGGCATGGGCATAGACGATGTGCTCGAGCAGATCGTCGCCAAGGTGCCGGCGCCGCGCGGCAAGCCCGAAGCGCCACTGCGCGCCATGATCATCGACAGCTGGTTCGACAGCTACGTGGGCGTGGTGATGCTGGTGCGTATCGTCGATGGCGAACTGAAGAAGGGCGAGCGCTTCAAGATGATGGCCACCGGCGCCGCCTATGAGGCCAACCAGCTTGGCGTCTTCACCCCCGCTAACGTGCAGCGCGATGCGCTCAAGGCGGGCGAGGTCGGGTTCATCATCGCCGGCATCAAGGAGCTGAAGGCTGCCAAGGTGGGTGACACCATCACGCTGGAGAAAAAGCTGCCCAACAACCTCGGACCCGCCACCGAGGCACTTCCCGGCTTCAAGGAGATCCAGCCCCAGGTGTTCGCCGGGCTCTACCCCACCGAGGCCAACCAGTACGACCAGTTGCGCGATGCGCTGGAAAAGCTGCAGCTCAACGATGCCTCGCTGCGTTTCGAGCCTGAGGTGTCGCAGGCACTGGGCTTTGGTTTTCGCTGCGGCTTTCTGGGCCTGTTGCACATGGAGATCGTGCAGGAGCGCCTGGAGCGCGAGTTCGACCAGGACCTGATCACCACCGCACCCAGCGTGGTGTATGAAGTGGTCAAGGGCGACGGCGAGCTGATCCAGGTGGAAAACCCCTCCAAGATGCCCGAGCAGGGCCGTATCCAGGAGGTGCGCGAGCCCATCGTCACGGTGCACCTGTACATGCCGCAGGACTATGTGGGGCCGGTGATGACGCTGGCCAACCAGAAGCGCGGCGTGCAGATGAACATGGCCTACCACGGCCGCCAGGTCATGCTGACCTATGAGATGCCACTGGGCGAGATCGTGCTGGACTTCTTCGACAAGCTCAAGTCGGTGTCGCGTGGCTATGCGTCGATGGACTACGAGTTCAAGGAGTACCGCGCCTCGGACGTGGTCAAGGTGGACATCCTGCTCAATGGCGAGAAGGTCGATGCCCTGTCCATCATCGTGCACCGCACGCAGGCGGCCTACCGCGGCCGTGCCGTGGCGGCGAAGATGCGCGAGATCATCAGCCGCCAGATGTTCGATGTGGCCATACAGGCGGCGATCGGCGCCAACATCATCGCGCGCGAGACCATCAAGGCGCTGCGCAAGAACGTGCTCGCCAAGTGCTATGGCGGCGACATCACGCGCAAGAGGAAGCTGCTGGAAAAGCAAAAGGCGGGCAAGAAGCGCATGAAGCAGATCGGCTCGGTGGAAGTGCCCCAGGAGGCCTTCCTGGCCATCCTGCAAGTGGAGGAATGACAGCGTGCAAGCCATGCAATACATCACGGCCGCGGTGCTCGCGGCGTTTGTGAGCTATATCGGCGCCTGGTATATGGGCGCCATCGAGGGCAATTTCGCGCTGCTGCTGCTGCTGGCCACCGTGGTCACGGGCGCCTACTGGCTGGCCGAACGCATTGTGTTTCTGCCGCAGCGGCGCCAGGCGGCGCAGGCGATCGAGGATGCCGCGGCGCAGCGCCGTGCCGAGCTTGACCGCATGGGCATCAAGAAGGTCGATGGCGACGTGGCCGAGGCCAAGGGCCGCATCCTCATGCAGCCCTGGTGGCTGGATTGGACGGCAGGCCTGTTCCCGGTGATTGCCGTGGTGTTCCTGCTGCGCTCCTTCCTGTTCGAGCCCTTCAAGATCCCCTCGGGCTCGATGATTCCCACGCTGCTGGTGGGCGACCTGATTTTGGTGAACAAGTTCACCTACGGCCTGCGCCTGCCGGTGATCAACACCAAGATCACGCAGGGCAATCCGGTGCAGCGCGGCGATGTGATGGTGTTCCGCTACCCGCCCCAGCCGAGCATGGACTACATCAAGCGCGTCGTCGGCCTGCCCGGCGACGAGGTGGCGTATCTGGACAAGCGCCTCACGGTCAACGGCCAACCCGTTCCGACCACGGCGCTGCCGGACTTTTTCGAGCAGGACAGCATGCGCTACTTCCGCCAGTTCGAGGAGCAACTGGGCACGCACAAACACCGTTTGTTGAACAGCCCCGAGGCCCCGGCCTTCGTGCAGGGGGCGAGCAATTTCAAGTTCCGCGATCAGTGCCGATATAGCGTGGAGGGCGTCACCTGCAAGGTGCCCGAGGGCCACTATTTCCTGATGGGTGACAACCGTGATAATTCGCTCGATTCGCGCTACTGGGGCTTCGTGCCCGACGAGAACATCGTTGGCAAGGCCTTCTTCGTGTGGATGAATTTTGGCAACCTCAAGCGCATCGGGTCGTTCAACTAGTCCAGCTACACAGAGGGAGATTCAGGTATGGGTTTGCACCGCAGCGCAACGCGTGCGCGCCAACGGGGGCTGTCGTTCATTGGCGTGATCTTTGTCGGCCTGATCGCCGTGGCGGCATTTGCCATTGGCGGGCAGTCGGTGCCGGTGTTCCTCGAATACGCCAACATCAAGAAGGCGGCCGCCAAGGCCGCGCGCGACGGCAACACGGTGCCCGAGATCCGCGCCGCATTCGACCGCGCGGCGCAGATTGACGACATCCATTCCATTTCCGGCAAGGACCTGGAGATCACCAAGCGCAACGACAAGGTGGTGGTGTCGTTCAACTACTCGCGCGAGATCCCGCTGGCGGGGCCGGCCTACCTGGTCTACCGCTTCCAAGAATCGACGAATTAGTGCCAGCCGACAGTCTCTCTGCGCTGCAGCATCGGTTGCAGCACCGGTTCTCAGACCCCTCGCTGCTGCAGCGTGCCGTCACGCATCGCAGCTACTCCTCAGAGCACAACGAACGCCTGGAATTCCTTGGCGACTCGGTGCTGAACCTGGCCGTCTCCAGCCTGCTGTTCAGGCGCATGCAGGGCCTGCCCGAGGGTGAGCTCTCGCGCGTGCGTGCCCTGCTGGTCAAGCAGGACTCGCTCCACCGCATTGCCATGCGCCTGCAGCTGCCCCAGGTGCTGCGCCTGGGCGAGGGCGAGTCCAAGTCCGGCGGCAAGCTGCGTCCGTCCATCCTGGCCGACGCGCTGGAGGCCATCATCGGCGCTGTCTATCTGGACGCGGGCTACGACCAGGCCGAGGCCCTGGTGCACCGCCTGTTAGAGGGCGTGGAGCTGAGCCCGCGCCTGCAGGAGGCCGCCAAGGACGCCAAGACCGCATTGCAGGAGTGGCTGCAGGGTCGCAAAATGAAGCTGCCGCAGTACCAGGTGATAGACACCACGGGCGCGGCGCACAACCAGGTGTTCCATGTCGAGTGCCTGGTGGCCGAGCTGCAACTGACAGCGCGCGGCAGCGGCGCATCGCGCCGCGCGGCAGAGCAGGCCGCCGCCAGCGCCATGCTGGCCCAACTGAAAGTGAAACAGGCATGAATGCTATGAATACTGAAGCTGGTGACGCCCATGAGTCGGGCGCCAGCGGCCAAATAGACCAAAACCAACAGAACGACCTGGAGGCCATGCTGGCCGCCGCGCGCCCCGGCACCGGCGCGCCAGCCGACGCGGCCGGTCAGCGCTGCGGCCTGATCGCCATCGTCGGCAAGCCCAACGTGGGCAAGTCGACGCTGATGAACGCCCTGGTCGGCCAGAAGATCAGCATCACCAGCCGCAAGGCGCAGACCACGCGCCACCGCATCACCGGCATACGCACGCGCGGTGCCACGCAGTTCGTGTTTGTCGATACCCCCGGCTTTCAGACCCGGCACAGCACGGCGCTGAACAAATCGCTGAACAAGACCGTGATCGGCGCGATCGGCGACGTGGATCTGATCCTGTTCGTCGTCGAGGCCGGCAGCTTCACCCTGGCCGACGCCAAGGTCTTGAGCCTGTTCAAGCCCGGCATCCCCACGCTGCTCATTGCCAACAAGCTCGACACCGTGCACCGCCGCGCCGACATCGCGCCCTGGCTCAAGAGCATGCAGGAGCGCCACCCGTTCGCCGAGTTCGTGCCCATGTCGGCCAAGAAGCGTGACGACATCGAGCGCCTCTACGGCATCTGCGAAAAATACCTGCCCGAGCAGGCCTGGTGGTACGCCGAGGACGAGTTGACCGACCGCAGCGAGAAGTTTCTGGCCAGCGAGACGGTGCGCGAAAAGCTGTTTCGCTTCACCGGCGACGAGCTGCCCTACACCTCCACCGTGGTCATCGACAAGTTCGACGAAGAGGCGAGCAAGCAGCACAAACGCTTTCTGCGCATCGCGGCCACCATCGTGGTCGAGCGCGACAGCCACAAGGCCATGATCATCGGTGAGAAGGGCGAGCGCCTGAAGCGCATCAGCACCGAGGCGCGCCAGGAGCTGGAAAAGCTCATGGACGCCAAGGTGTTCCTGGAGGTCTGGGTCAAGGTGCGCTCGGGCTGGGCCGACGACGAGGCCCGCGTGCGCTCGTTTGGCTATGAGTGATTGGCGAGAAGTAAGTGGTGAATGGTGAGTGGTGAGTGGCAGATTCGCCTCGCGCCCATTCACCACTCACGACTTACCACTCACCACTTACCCCCCCCTAAAAATGGCCACGCGCCGCATTGCCGACGAGCCCGCCTTCATTCTGCACAGCTATGACTGGAGCGAGTCCAGCCTGATCCTGGAATGCTTCACGCGCCACCATGGGCGCGTGGCGCTGGTCGCCAAGGGGGCGAAGAAGCCGACCTCCAACTTCCGCCCGGTGCTGCTGCCGCTGCAGCCGCTGCGCCTGGGCTGGACCTGGGGCGGCGAGGTAGGGCAGGGCGAGATCCATGCGCTCAAGGGCGCGGAATGGGTGGGTGGCCATGTCATGCCGGTGGGCGATGCGCTGCTGTCGGGCCTGTACCTGAACGAGCTGCTGATGCGCCTGCTGGCGCGCGAGGACACCCATGCCCCGCTGTTCGATCTGTACGCCGGCGTGGTGCGCGTGCTGGGCAGTGGCGAGCATGGCGAGGCGCTGGAGCCGGTGCTGCGCGCCTTCGAGCTGTTGCTGCTGCGCGAAATCGGCTTGCTGCCCGCGCTCGACACCGAGACCGCCACGCTGGCGCCGCTGGCCGACGCATCGCGCTACACCCTGCTGGCCGAGGGTGGCCTGCGCGCCGCCACGCCGGACGACCGCGCGGCGCTCTCCGGCGCGCAGTGGCAGGCGCTGCAGCGGTCGCTGGACGAGGATGGGGCGGCCAGCTATGGCGCCGTGCTGCGCGTTGTTGCCGGCCGTGGATTTGCCGCTGCGGCCGAGCTCAAGGCCCAATTGCGGGCGCTGCTGCAATACCATTGCGGCAGCCCTTTGCTGCGCACGCGCCAGCTCATGATGGACTTGCAATCGCTATGACCACACACCCTCGCACCGCCCTCTCGGTCAATGTCAACAAGGTCGCCCTGGTGCGCAACACGCGCCACCTGGGCATACCCAGCGTCCTGCGCGCCGCCCAGCTGTGCCTGGAGGCGGGGGCCGACGGCATCACCGTGCACCCCCGGCCCGATGAGCGTCATATCCGCGCGCAAGACGTGTACGAGCTGGCCGAGCTGCTCGGCCAGTGGCCCGAGGCGGAGTTCAACATCGAGGGCAACCCCACGCACAACCTGATGGAATTCATCCGGCAGGTGCGCCCGCATCAGGCCACCTTCGTGCCCGACAGCGTGGGCCAGTTCACCAGTGACCATGGCTGGAACTTTCCCCAGGACGCCGAGCGCCTGGAGCCGCTGATCCAGGAGTGCCGCGAGCTGGGCGTGCGCGTGAGCCTGTTCATGGACCCGATCCCTGAGCAGATGGCCGCCGCCCGCGCCGTCGGCGCCGACCGCGTGGAGCTGTACACCGAGCCCTACGCCGCCGCCTGGGCCACGCCCCAGCGCTCGGATCAGCTGGCGCGCTACCGCCTGGCGGCGCAGGCTGCCATCACCGCCGGCCTGGGCGTGAACGCCGGCCATGACCTGAACCGGGACAACCTGGCGGACTTCCTGGCCGCCGTGCCAGGCGTGCTGGAGGTGTCGATAGGCCACGCGCTGATCGCCGACGCGCTGGAGCTGGGCTACGCCGACACCGTCACCGCCTATCAGCGCTGCATAGACCAGGGCATGGCGGAACGCGCCCTGAGCGAGCGGCGATAAGCCTTCGCCCAACGCCCAACGCCCAACGCCCAACATGATCTACGGCATAGGCACCGACATCTGCGACGTGCGCCGCATACGCGCCAGCGTGGAGCGCCATGGCGAGCGCTTTGCCGCCAAGGTGCTGGCCGACGCCGAGCTGGCCGCCTGGCGCCAGCGCAGCAGCCGCTGGCCCGAGCGCGGCCTGCGTTACCTGGCCACGCGCTTTTCCGCCAAGGAGGCCTTCAGCAAGGCCATAGGCCTCGGCATGCGCATGCCCATGACCTGGCGCCATTGCGAGGTGGCCAACCTGCCCACCGGCCAGCCGGTGATCGTGCTGCATGGCGCGCTCAAGCAATGGTTTGAGGCGCGCGGTCTGCGCGCCCACCTGAGCGTGACCGACGAGAGCGATTACGCGGCGAGCTTCTGCGTGGTTGAGAAGATTTAAGCAAAAAACGGCTCTAGCGCCTATCCATAAAGCGCAAACAGCTATCAAAACAGAAGTAATTTGAGAATGACTGAACACGCCCCCCTGATCA
The DNA here is from genome assembly GCF_033100095.1 of Diaphorobacter limosus. NCBI lineage: Bacteria > Pseudomonadati > Pseudomonadota > Betaproteobacteria > Burkholderiales > Comamonadaceae > Diaphorobacter > Diaphorobacter limosus. The sequence continues at coordinate 3,959,045 of NZ_CP136921.1, forward strand.
TCGATGTGGCCGGCACCGGCCTGAGCGACACCGACCGCCGCCGCCTGGCCCACCCGCTCGTCGGCGGCATCATCCTGTTTGCGCGCAACTGGCAGGACAGGGCCCAGCTGCTGCAACTCACCGCCGCCATCAAGGCCGTGCGCCATGACCTGTTGATCTGTGTCGATCACGAGGGCGGGCGCGTGCAGCGTTTTCGCACCGATGGCTTCACGCATGTCCCGCCCATGCGCGCCCTGGGCGAGCTGTGGATGAATGACGGCAAAGCAGGGCAGGGCAGCGGCGCCCTGCGCGCCATGGATGCGGCCACGGCCGCCGGCTATGTGCTGGGCGCCGAGCTGCGCGCCTGCGGCGTCGATTTCAGCTTCACCCCGGTGCTGGACTTGGACTGGGGCGAGAGCGGCGTGATTGGCGACCGCGCCTTCGCCCGCGACCCGCGCGTCGTCGCCATGCTGGCGCGCGCCCTGATGCAGGGCCTGCTGCAGGCGGGCATGGCCAACTGCGGCAAGCATTTCCCCGGCCACGGCTTCGTCAAGGCGGATTCGCACACCGAGATTCCGATCGACAGGCGCAGCCTCAAGGCCATCCTGGCCGAAGATGCCGCGCCCTATCCGTGGCTGTCCACGGTGCTCACCAGCGTCATGCCGGCACATGTCATCTACCCCAAGATCGATGCTCGCCCGGCGGGCTTCTCGGCCAAGTGGCTGCAGGACATACTGCGCGGCCGGTTGCGCTTTGACGGCGCCATCTTCAGCGACGACCTGAGCATGGAAGGCGCGCGCCGCCTGGACGGACAGGTCGTGAGCTACACCGACGCCGGCGTGGCCGCGCTGAACGCCGGCTGCGACCTGGTGCTGCTGTGCAACCAGAGCCTGGAGGGCGGCGCCGGGGTGGACGAGCTGATAGCCGGCCTGGCCACCGCCCAGGCGCAGGGCCGCTGGCAGGCCAGCGCCGCCAGCGAGGCGCGCCGCCTGGCCCTGCTGCCCGAGACCCTGCCCCAGCCCTGGGACGACCTGATGGTGCAGCCGGCCTACATGCACGCGCTCGATCTGCTGCCATGAACATGCGTGTCGGTGTGCTGACTGGCGGGGGCGACTGCCCCGGCCTGAACGCGGTGATCCGCGCCGTCACCAAGTCGCTGATCCACCATGGCCACTGCGAGGTGCTGGGCATTGCCGACGGCTTCGAGGGCCTGATGGGCCAGACCCCGCGCACGCTGCCGCTGGCGTGGACGCAGGTCTCGGGCATCCTGCACATGGGCGGCACCATCCTGGGCACCAGCAACAGCGCCAACCCGCTCAAGGACGAGGCCACGCTCGCCCAGGTAGGGCGCAATGTGCGTGCCCTGGGCCTGGATGTGGTCGTGGCCATAGGCGGTGACGGCACCATGAGCCTGGCCCACAGCCTGCGCCAGGTGGGCCTGGCCTGCGTGGGCGTGCCCAAGACCATAGACAACGACATCGCGCTGTGCGAGCGCAGCTTTGGCTTCGACACCGCGGTGGCCACGGCCACCGAGGCATTGCACCGCGTGGAGAGCACTGCCAACAGCCACCACCGCGTGATGATCGTCGAGACCATGGGCCGCCACGCCGGCTGGCTGGCGCTGGAGGCGGGCATTGCCGGCGCGGCCGACATCATCCTGCTGCCCGAGATCGACTACGACCTGCAGGCCATAGTCCAGCGCTGCCGCGAGCGCGAGCAGCGCCAGCGCTACACCATCATCTGCATAGGCGAGGGCGCCAAGCCGCGCGGTGGCGCCCTGACGGTGCGCGAGCATGTGGCCGGCAGCCCCGATCCGGTGCGCCTGGGCGGCGTGGGCCATGTACTGCGCCAGCAACTGCAGCCGCACCTGAAGAGCGAGGTGCGCGCCACGGTGCTGGGCTATGTGCAGCGCGGTGGCGACCCCACGCCGTTTGACCGCGTGCTGGCCACGCGCTTTGGCCACCACGCGGCGCAGCTGGTCATCGACGGGCAGCTGGGCCGCATGGTCACGCTGCAAAACGGTGGCATAGGCAGCGTGGAGATCGCCCAGGTGGCCAACACCCAGCGCACCGTGCCCCCCGGGCACGAGCTGATCACCGTGGCGCGCGATATTGGCGTGTGTTTTGGCGATTGAGGCCAGGCCGTGAGGCCTGCCAGGCAGCACGGTAGGGCGTGAAAAATTAGGGCCGCGCTAAAGATTCATGTAAAATGAAACTTATAAGTGGTTGCCGTTCCGGGCGTTTTCCACGTTTCAAGTTTCGTGATGCAACTCCACCAAATTTCCGATAAACCCCAGCCTGCGGCAGTGCTGCCGGGCTGGCCCGTGCTGCGCCTGGGGTTCAGGCCCTTCTATCTGGCCTCGGCCCTGCTGGCCTGCCTTTCGGTACCGGTATGGGCGGCGGTGTTCCTGGGCTACTTCGACATGAAGTTGGAGCTCTCGCCCCTGCTGTGGCATGGGCACGAGATGCTGTTCGGCTTTGCCGCCGGGGTGATCGCCGGCTTCCTGCTCACGGCCGTCAAGGCCTGGACGGGGCTGGAGACGGCACGCGGGCCGCTGCTGGGCACCCTGGCCCTGGTGTGGGTGGCGGCGCGCATCGCGGCGCTGGTGGCGCCGTATCCGGTGTTCATGGGGCTGGACATGGCCTTGCTGCCGGCCGTGGCCCTGGTGCTGCTGCGCGTGCTCATCAAGTCCGGCAACAAGCGCAACATTCCGCTGGTGTCGCTGCTGGTGCTGATGTCCATCGCCAATCTGGTGTTCCATCTGTCGGTGCTGGGCGCCATTGCCGTGCCTGCCGTGGCGCCGCTGTATGCGCAGCTGGCGCTCGTCATCATGGTGATATGCGTGATGACCGGGCGCGTGGTGCCCATGTTCACCAAGAACGTCACGCCAGGCCTGGTCATCAACGTGTCGCGCAGGTTCGAACTCACGCTGCTCACCGTGACGGCCGCCACCCTGGCGCTGTGGGTGCTGGGCGCGCCCGCGCCGCTGGTCGGCGTGCTGAGTGCCGTGGCCGCAGTGCTGCATGCCGCACGGCTGTGGCAGTGGCACCCGCGGGTGACGCTCAAGCGTCCCATCCTGTGGATTCTGCATGCCTCTTACGCCTGGATGCCCATGGGCTTTGCGCTGCTGGCGCTGGCGCAATGGGGCCTGGTGGGGGTGTCGCTGGCCGTGCATGCATTTGCCATCGGCGTGATTGGCGGGCTCATTATCGGCATGATCACCCGCACCGCGCGTGGCCATACCGGGCGGCCTTTGCTGGCCTCGCGCGGCGAGGTGGTGGCCTATGCACTGGTGCTGCTGGCCGCCGTGGCGCGCGTGCTGGTGCCTGCCCTGCAGCCGGCCTGGTATGCCTACGCCGTGGAGGCCGCAGCCTGCCTGTGGGCCGTGGCATTTGCGATCTATCTGGTGATCTACACCCCCTGGCTCACGCAAACGCGCCTGGATGGCAAGGATGGCTGAGCCGTTTTTCTTTTTTCTCTCCGACTCTTTACCTGAAAGGTTGAACCATGAGCTCCACCGTTGCCGAAATCGACGTGCGCACCATCGCCCCCTACGAGCGCCATGCGCAGCTGTTTGCCCGCTTTGACGCCCTGCAAACCGGCGAGGCCTTCGTGATCGTGAACGACCACAACCCCGTGCCCCTGCACATGCAGCTTGAAGGCCGCGCACCTGGCCAGGTGGCCTGGACTTATCTGCAACAGGGCCCGGATCTGTGGCGCGTGCAGATCGGCAAGCAGGCGGCGTCCAAGCATGGCGTCGAAGGCTCCTGCTGCTCGGGCGGTGCCTGCGGCTGATTCCGCTTGTCAATCAAATGAGCACGGGGCAAGCATCACGGCTGTAGTTGGCGTGCAAGTCCGCGTGCGCACCGTGGCGGCCGTCCTTGGCACCGCTGCGGTGCTCGGCCAGGCGCCGCTCTGGCAGCATGCGTGCGGGATAGCCGCGCTGCCGCAGTCGCCATGGCGCCTGGGCGCCTTGGCGGGGCGAGCCCATTGAACAACAGCCTCAGATTTCACTGGGCCAGATCACCAGGTCAAGCCTGTCAGCCGGCGGGGCTCAGCAGCTCGGACACATCGGCATACACGTTGTGCAGGGTCACGGCAACATCCAGGCTGCGCAGCGCCAGCGCGTCATCTGGGTGGGTGAATACCTTGTGCTGCCAGCGACCCTCGTCATTGAGTTGATACAGGTCGGCCTGCAACCGATCCTGGCGCAGCAGCAGGTACTCGCACAGGCTGGGCAGCAGGCGGTAGGCAAACAGCTTTTCGCGCGCGTCGATGCGCTCGGTGCTGGGCGATAGCACTTCCACCAGCAGGCAGGGATGGCGGCGGTAGTACGGAGACTCCTTGTCGTCCGGGTCGCAGGTCAGCAGCAGGTCAGGGTAATAGAAATAGCTGCCAGTGTCGTGATCAACGCGCACCTTCATGTCGGCAATGAACAGCTGGCAGTGTTTGCGACGTGCCGCTGGCAGCAATGCTGCATACAAGGAGCCAGCAATGAAGCCATGCTTGTCACTGGCGCCGCCCATGGCCACGACCTGCCCGGCCAGGTATTCGTGCTTGATGTCACCGCCCTGCTCACCCTCAAGGTAGTCCTCGATGCTGGTGTGAGCTTGAGGCTGCGTCGGGGTAGTCATGTGCGGTACTCCTTGGATGGATCTTGCCATCCTACAAGAGCGGGGTTACTTGCCCCAGCAGTCCGGGTTGTAGCCGGCGTCGTAAGATTTTTTGCCATCGGCACCACGCACCCCGGTGTTGCTCAGCGTATAGGTGCCGCACTTGTCGCCCGCCTGCGCGCCCTTTGGCGCTGCCTCGAGCGTGTAGGCTGCATTGGTGTTACCCGCCTGAAAGGCAATGTCATAACGCTTGCTGGCGTCGCCGCTCCAGGTGAGCGCGGTGGGCAGCGTGGTCGGGTAGGTACCCGTGGCGGTCGCCGCCCGCTCCAGCCACTGCTGCGCCTGCAGCAGCCCGGCACGCGCATCGGCGCGGTGGCCGCGGCGCACGAACTCGGTATAGCTGGGGTAGGCAATGGCCGACAGGATGCCGACGATGGCCACCACGATCATCAGCTCGATGAGGGTGAAGCCTTGTTGCCGCATGGTGATGCGAGTATTGATTTTTTGTGTCATAGGTCGGATTGGTCGTCACTGGATCTGACGCCAGCTGGGGCGCAAGGATTCTTCAGGCATGGCGGCGAGGTGCTCCTTGTTGTTCTTCGCGTCAATGTCCACGTTCTCAAATTTGTCCTTCTTGATGATGCTGTGCGGGCCTTCGGTCACCTTGGCACGGGAGATGCTGATCAAGCTTGGGCCATCGGTGATGGCGTCACCGCCCGGGTTCAGAAGCGTTCCCAGTTCAAATTTCCCGTTCTTGTCCTTGTCCACGATGGCGATGGACGGGGCCTTGCCATCCATGATGTTGACAAAGGTGCGGTACTGGCGTTCGCCGTCCACGGAGGCTACGTCACAGCTTTCGACGTTGGGATTTGCATTTGATCCCTTGGCGGGCACTTGCGACCACACCGTCAGCAGGTTGCTGGAATCGTAGAACTCAAACGGTTTGAGCAGGCGCTCGCCAACCGCTGGCAAGTCCAGATACCAGCCGTTCCAGTTGGCCCAGGTCTTTTCGGACAGAACATCGACTTCCTTGATGGCGCCATAGTCGCCCAAGTTGATATCGATGAACTCGCGCTTGGCCAGTTTGGCTGTTGCAGCACCGGCGCCCAGTGCTGTGGGTGCAGGAATGCAACTGGTGCCAGGGCAGGTGCCGGCGCCTAGATGCACCTCAAGGCGCTTGCCCAGGGGCGTGGTGATCTGACGGTAACGGGTGTTGTCCAGCACCGAGTACAGCGTTTGCACATCCGCGTTGGTGGGGTCGTTCGTGGTGATGTTGCGGCCGGTGCCAAAGCTCACCATCATGCCGCCCACGCTCAGGGTTTGCTTGGGCGATCCCACTTCCATTTTGCGGTCATTGGCCCTTGCGGTGGGCGCCGCAACAATGGGTTGAACCTTGGTGCGCGGGCCATTGAGCGCGGCGGGCCCCAGCGCCGTGAATAGCGGTTTGCCGCCAAACGCCACTGCCCAGTTGGCGGGGTTGTGGCTGGTCAGGTCGAATTTCCACAAATTTCCCTGGTTGTCACCGGCATAGACCAGGTCGGTAAGGCCATCGCCGTTGAGGTCCACCACACGCGGCGAGGCCAGGCCGTTGTCCGCGGCCTTGCCGGTACCGGCACTGTCGGTGGTAACGGGCAGGCGCAGCAACTCCTTGGCGCCGTCGAGGTACTGCACCAACAGCACCGGGCGCTGGTTGGCGCTGTTGTAGCCATTGCCCAGCACCACGGCCCAGCGGTTGTTGTTCATGCGCGTGATTTGCGTGGTGCGCATGTTGTCGTTGTCGTCTCGCACGGGGCGGGCCGTTATGTGGCCGATGTCCTTGTCTTCATCTACTATTTGAAGGCAGGCGGCTTGTTCCGCGCCCGTGAGGACGGCGCAATTGGGCGCAGATTCGCCGGCTCCGCGCGTGCGATCGAGCTTGACCAGTTGCGCGGCATTGGTCTCTGACATCCCCGGGGTTCCGTTGCCCAGATTGTTGGCGCTTGGGTTGGTGACATCCAGCACAAAGTAACCCTTGCCGCCCAGGCCCAGAGTGCCTACCAGCAGCGTGCGCCAGTTGGCGGTGTAGATGCCGTAATTGGGATCGTTGGGATCCTGCATGCCGCCGTTGAGGTCTACGTCGCCCGTCATGGGTGAACCATCGACGAAATACTTGTGCTTGTTGTTGTACTGCGGATCTGTCAGCAACGTGAGTGTGGGAATGACCCCGCGCGGCACATAGGCGAGTTTTTCTTGTCCGTCGTACGCTGCAAATCCGTGCAGCATGCCGTCGTTGCCACCGACATACAGCATGCCTGGGCGGGACTTGTGGTACTTCACGAAGGCTGTGTAGCCTTTGAGCATATGGTTGGCCGCAGGTGCCCCGGTGTACCACACGTCGGAGTTGATGATGTCGCCCTGGATGCTCATGCGCTGGCGGAAGGGCTTGGATCCGCTATAGCCCCCGGGGTCCACCCCCTCCAGGGATCTGTCACCCCGGATGTAATCCAGCCGCTGCTGGCCTTTGGTGGCGCCCTCATCGACGTTGCTGCTGTTTTTCTGCAGCCACAGCTTTTGGCTGGTGCTGAGCTTGCTTTCATCTGCCGCCCATTGAAAGGGAACCCCGCCCTGAAAGGCGGTTCCAGTCCACTTGTCGCTCCAGCTCAACACCAGGCGTGAGCCAACGGTTGCGGCGTCAAGCAGGTCTGCAGTGGACTTGCCATTCCAGTTGGGGTCTTGGTAGGTGGTGCCGTCCTTTTTGACTTTGTCTGCGGTGATGGTGCCCTTCCAGAACTTGTTGGGTTCGTAGCCAGCGGTGTATTTGCCGACTTCGCTGCTTGAGACGTTGGAGCCGCTGGTGGCGCTGGCGCTGAGGTTGGGGGCGGTGGCGGTATTGATCTGGCCGAAAATGTCGCGGAAGGCTTGCTCCAGATCCTCGCCCTTGGTCACCGCATAGAACCGCCCCCTGCCGTTGATCGCGGCGTGCCACAAATCCAGCGAGCGCTTGTTCTCGTTGTCCATCACGGGCCAGGTTTTCGTGCCAGTCACAAGATCCTGGAAGCTGCCCGTGAACTTGAAGGGCAAGCGGTCGCTGGCGGCCGGGGCAAAGATATTGGATGCACCCGGCCAGGTGGTGGCATCGTTACTGAAGCCGATGGTGTAGGTGACCATGTGCGGCCACCTGGCGGGGTTGTAGCGCGGGTTCCAGTAGCGTTCAAGGATGGCATCCTTGTTGGCGCTGTCCTTGCCGAAATTTTCGGTAGGCGGGGCCTTGTTGTAATCGGCTGGGGTCTGCATCGTGCCAGTCATGCCGCCGGTCTGCATGGGGACTGCCCAGCTGTAGAACGCCCAGTCGGCCAGGGTGGTTCCATTATGGTTGTCGCGGTAAAGCGCTGTCTTGGCGATGTCAGCCGCGCTTGCGCCGCCATACCCCATGCCGTCTGGCAGGGTCAGGTTGGTGGTGTTGTCACGCTTGTTGGCGTCCGGGACTGACAGCGCCGCACCGTTCCAACGCCCGTCGGTCATCATGATGTGATAGCTGCGCCTGCAGGCGAGGTACGGTGTGTCCGTGGTGCCTGGGTTGCTTGCCCAGGGGCTGTTGACCGTGAGCGGCCGGCGCATATAGGCATCGGCCTGGCTGAACATCAAGTGAGACGGGGTGCCGTTGGTTGCCTTGATGCTGCTGACGAAGCTCAGAAAATTGCTGCGATGGCTGCCCTCCAGGATGCGCATGGAGTTTTGCCGCATGGTTGCGCTGTCAACGTTTTTCGCATCCGGGGAGTTGCCGTTGTTCCACATGGTTTGCCATGCCAGGCGGATTTTTTTGTCTGGCAACAGCGTTGGGTCGTACTGTGGGTGTGTCGGGTCAAAAATCGACGTGAGTGCGTATTTCAGGATGTTGATGCGCTTGGCATCGATGGGCCAGGTGCCGTCGGCAAGGGGGGTGGTGATGGTTGCGTCGCCAGTCCATGAGTTGGTGACCTTCCAGTCCATGCTCCCCGAGTCATCCACGGAGATGATGACATTCGGGCGCACATAGGGTTCGACCGTTCCAGGCGGCGCCTCGGCCAGGTTGAGTGCCCAGGCACTGCAGGGTGCAACAACGGCGCCGGCCGCCAGGGCGAGCATGGTTTTGCGAAAACGAGGGGCAGCGGTGCGGGCCATGGCTGGCTCCTTGGTTCAATGGGTTAATGGCAAAAATGTGGCAGTGGCGTGCTTCGATCAATCACGACTTGCTACATAAGCGGTAGCGGTTCAGTCTTTGCGTATTTGCCGGGCGTAGGTTTGCTGCAGCACGGCCATGGTGCCGGGCTTGCGCCCATAGGCCAGGGCGGTGATGCGGTACACCACGTTGGGCGTCAGGTTCAGACGCAGCAGGTTGTCGGTGGTGGCGCCGCCAACGATCAGGCCTGAGTTCTTGCTGCTTTCGTCGTAGTTCATGACTTCGATCCAGTACCAGCCGCCGCGGTTGTCGGCGCTGCGGTCTGCCAGGATGGGGTTGGCGGGGCTGCTGGCACTGCCTACGGTGGCGCCGGTGTAGTCGCCGTAGCGGGCGCCGACGTTGGCCTTGGTCATGTCTTCCAGCTTGAATTCATCGGCTTGTAGATTGGTGGGGGCGGGACTGGTGGCGCTGGTGTAGTTCCAGAAGTCCTGTCGGCCGGTGCGCTTGACGCACAGACCGTCCTGGCACTTGGTGGGCTGTGCGTCCAGGTCGGCCAGCAGGGGGGTGACCTCCTGGGCGGACAGCGGAATTTTCTGTGCGCTGCCCAAATCCCGGCATCCGGCGATGTTGCACGCGGTGCCATCTGGAAGCTCGCGGCGGATGTCGAGTTCTGCATCCTGCAGCAGTGCCTGGGCGGCTTCGAAGGCGCGCTGGTAGTCGGCATCGTTGCCCACTACCAACTCATTGAACAGCGAGGTGCGCGAAGCCCACAGCGCCAGCAGCATGGACAGCATCACGAAAACGATGACGACAAACAGTGCCACGCCGCGCTGGCGCTGGCGCTGGCCCGGGATGTGGTGTGGTAGGGGTTGCATGAAGGTTTTTCTGGCAAGCGGGGGTTACAGCACTGTTCCGATCAGCCCCTGGCTGCGCAGCTGGAAGACGTTGCGAAAGGGGACATGCATGCGGCGTGCGCGCACGCCGGTGAGGGTGCTCATATCCACAGCAGTGCCGTCGCAGTCGGTGTAGTTGCTGCCGGCCGGCAGATCCATGGCTTCGGTGCCGTACAGCACCAGGCACACCTCCACCGCCTGCACCTGGGCCCAGTTGGTGACGCCGCTGGCATCGACCTGGGTGAGCGTGGGGGTGCCCGCTGCGTTGTTCTGTACCAGGTAGCGCACCTGGAAGTTGGCGACGTTCTGCAGTATGGGTTGCCCGTCGCCGTCCGTCGGGGGAGTGGGCAGTGCGGTGGACGGGTTGCCGGCACAGCGCAGCTCGCTCTTGCTGCTGACCCAGAAAGTACTCTCCAGCCGCTCATGGTTGCTGGTGTCCGCCGGACCGCCCAGGCAGTTGCGCGAAGGCGACGGATCGATCGGATTGATGAATGACGGGTCGGTGTAGCGCCGATAGCCGACGACAAGGGTCGCCGGGGCGGCTGTGCCGCTGACGATCTGTTCTGACTTGCCGGCATCGAAACTGTAGAGCGACGTTGCCGAGGTGGCCTGGGTCTCGAATGCAACCGGGGCCAGATAGAGGTCGGCGGCCACGACGGTCCCCGGGTTGCGGTTCAGGCGCAGGGAGCCGGCCTGGCGCAGTTGTTGCCCAAACAGGCGCATGGCGTAGGCCCCCTGTTGCTGGATGCCGCTGGCGTCGCTGACGGTGCCGGAGATGCCGCGCGAGACCATCAGCGCACCCAAGGCCACGGCCACGACCAGCAGGCCGATGGCAATGCCGACCATCAGCTCGAGCAGCGTGACGCCGCGCTGCGTGCGATGTGGCAACGCCTTCTGAGGGTGATATTGGGCTGATGCGCTTGCGGATAAAGCGTTGGAAGCTATAGTTTTTATGGTCATCTCACGCTCCCGGGCAGACGTACATGGTCGCCGCACTACCGGGCGCGTAGGGCGCGCAACGCGAGGAGACCGGGATGTACTGCAGGTGGCAGGTGTGGTCGGCAGGGCAGATGTCGGTGCCCGTGGTTGTGCCGCCGCCGCTTATTAGGTTGCCGCTGGAGTCGTGAACCATGGTGGCGTCGATGTTTTGCTTATAGGCAATGGCAGCGACAGGGTTAGGTTCATAGCGTTCGTTCTCGCGCCAGGCAATCATTACGCCGAGCTGCCGCCCTTGTCCTGCAGCCAGCCCACTTTCAGCTGGCGGCACGAAGATGCTGACCTTGCCGGCCGGAAGGGTGTCGCCAACCGCCTTCTTCCACACGGCCAGGTCGTAGGCAGCCTGTTGCGTCAGATTGCAGCCGCTGGCGCAACTGCCAACGCTGGGTGAGGCGGCGAAGTTGGCGACGTAGGCATTCAAATTGGCCAGGGCGCTGGGGTTGGTCCGCATGCGCTCGCCGAGGTCTTCGATCAGGCGGATAGCCTGGGCGCGGCGCAGCGAGGTGGAGGTGTCGGTCAGGGTGCGCATCTGTACGCCCAGGATGCCCAGGATGCCGAGCGCAGCGACGACGATGGCAACCAGGGATTCGATCAGGGTGATACCGCGCTGACGGTGTGATGTGGGGTGCTTCATTACGTGGAACCTGTGCAGGGGATGGCCGCAGGCGGGATGATCCTGACGCGTCCACCCAAACTCATGCAGACGCCGCGTGCGGCCGCATTGGTGGTGGGTTTGTTCAGCGGAACGAGGCTGAATCCAAGCCAGGCGCCATTTACAAGACCCCAGCGATTGAGTTCGATGCTGGCACCGCCGCCGGTGCGCGACACCTCTACGTTGCCGGGCGACTCATAGCGGCGCAGCTCCGGTTCCCCGGTGTCGCATGCGCCGTTGCCGTTGGTATCGGCGCATACAAACCAGCCGCAGTCCCAGTCCTGGTTGGTGGTGGCCGTGGTGCACCCGCCGGTGTTGTTGGGAAGCTTCTGTATCGCCACGTTCCCGCCGCGCTTGATGGCTTCGGAGCGTGCGTAAAAGATGGTGGACTGCAGAGCCTCGGTTGCCTGGCGTACGCGCCAGCCTTCCATGAGTGGCGTGAAACTCGGCGCCGCCAGCGCCGCGAGGACGGCCATGATGGCCACTACCACCATCAGCTCGATGGCCGTGAAGCCGCGCATGGGCGTGGCGCCGGCGTGCCATGTGCGCGGGAGGTAACGAGTGTGCGAACGTTGCATGCTTTGATGCTACTTGTAACGGAATCCTGTGCTGTAACCAGCCGGACAAGCGGAGTCGAAATCGCGACAGGCGGCATTTCGGTGTCGCGCATGGGCATCGATGCAGTCCATTCGCGGTAGGCTTGTTACATGTTGCTCTGGACTTTGGACGCTGCCGTGCCGGCGCTGGCTCTTGTGCTGGCCCTGGTCATTGATCGCCTCTGGGGCGAGCCCCCCGCGCCCTTGCACCCCGTGGTGTGGATGGGGCGCGCGCTGGGCGCCTGCGGCGCGCGTCTGGCGCCGGGCCGGGCTACGGGGCGCGATTTATGGTCTTTTTGGCTTGCAGCGCTTATTTGGTGCGCGCTGGCAGCTATCGTTTTGTTTTTGGCTGCAGCCCTGCAGTGGCTGGCCTGGGCCTATCTGCCGGCCTGTGGCGTGGCGCTGGTGCTGGGGCTGCTGCTCAAGCCCCTGCTCGCCTGGCGCATGTTGCGTGACGAGGTGCTGGCAGTGGAGTCCGCCCTGGGGCAGTCGCTGGCCGCCGGGCGTGCGCGCCTGGCCTGGCTGGTGAGCCGCGATGTGCAACAGTTGGACGAGACGGCGGTGCGCGAGAGCGCCATCGAGACCCTGGCCGAGAACCTCTGCGATTCGGTGGTCGCGCCGCTGTTCTGGTTTGTGCTGCTGGGCCTGCCGGGCGCGGCGCTGTACCGCTTTGCCAATACGGCCGATGCCATGTGGGGCTACCCCGGCATGCGTGGCGGGCGCTACTGGCAGTGGGCTGGCAAATGGGCTGCGCGGGCCGACGATGTGCTGTCGTGGCTGCCGGCGCGGCTGACGGCGTTGCTGCTGTGGGCGGCGGCGCTGGGCGCGGTGCGCTGGCGCGATGTGCGGACGCAGGCGCGCGTGACGCCGTCGCCCAATGGCGGCTGGCCCATGGGCGCGATGGCCCTGGCGCTGGGGGTGCGGCTGTCCAAGCCGGGGGTGTATGTGCTGAATGCCGCGGGGCGGGTGGTGCTGGCGGGGGATGCGGAGCGGGCGTTGCGCTTGGCGGCCAGGGCTATTGCGGCACTGGTGATGTTGGCGGTGGTGGGCTTGGAGTCAATCACCCACTTCAAATAGCGGAATCACGCAGCGCACTATTGGCGTGTCAGGGTCAGGTGTGATTGCGCTGTGCGTTATCGGCGTAATAGCCAGCGAAGGTCGTATTGCTTAAAATGTGTACACATTGATCCACAAATCAGGAGTTTCTCCATGGAAGCCACAAAGGTCGGAATTCGCGAATTTCGTGCGGATCTGGCCGAGTACATCGCTGCGAACAGCCCGGTCGCGGTGACTCGCCACGGTCAGACGGTCGGTTACTTCATTCCTGTACACGGCCAGGCCGAGGCGGATTTGGTGGCGCTCCAGAAAGCCAGCCAGTCACTCGACAAGCTGCTGTCTGCGCAAGGCGTGGACGTAGAGGACATCGTGACCGACTTCAAGAAGGCGCGAAAGAAGAGCACTTCCGGCGCCGGTGCCGGGGCCAAATGAACGACGCGGCCATTGTTCTGGATGCGAACATCCTGATCCGCGCGGTGCTTGGCCAGCGTGTCCGTGAACTGATCCGGGCGCATGCCTCCACGGTCAAGTTCTTCGCGCCCGATGTGGCGTATGCGGATGCGCGCAAATACCTGCCGGCGCTGCTGGATAAACGTGGCGTCGATCCCATCCCCGCTATGCAAGTGCTTGATGCACTGGAGCGCATTGTTCATCCCCTGGACGTCGAGGTCTACGGCGGACTGCAACAGCAGGCACTGCGGCGCATCAAGACACGGGATGCCGACGATTGGCCGGTGTTGGCTTGCGCCATGGTTTTGGGGTGCCCCGTCTGGACGGAAGATGCCGATTTCTTTGGCACCGGTGTCGCAACCTGGACTACAGATCGTGTTGCGCTGTATCTGGGCGACGTGTAACACCACCCGGCTCGCTATTGGAGCGGCAGCAAGGCTTGATCCGGACGGTGCACCTGCGCTTTTCAGTTTCTTGTGTTGTATTCGCTTGGCTATAGTGCCCGCCCATGTCTGACCAAGCCCCGGCGCACGGTGGCCCCGACGCCCTGGGCGTGCCGTTACACGACTTTTCCACCAATGCCAATGCCTGCGGGCCTTGCCCCGTGGCCTTTGCCGCGCTGCAGCAAGCCGACCGCCAGCATTACCCCGATCCGGCCTATACCCGGCTGCGCGCGTTGCTGGCGGGCTTTCATGGGGTGGACGTCGAGCGCATCGTGATCGCCGCCAGTGCCAGCGAGTTCATCCATCGCATCACGGCCCATGCGGCGCGCAGCGGCCTGCGCCGCGCCGTATCGCCGGCACATGGCTATGGCGACTATGCGCGCGCGGCGCGCAACTGGGGTTTGGATTGCGGCACCGGGCAGGCCATGGCGCCCGCGCTGCACTGGGCCTGCGAGCCCGCGAGCCCGCTGGGCATGGCGGATGCGGCGCTGGCCGCATGGGTGCAACGGCAGGGCGATGGCGCGCTGCGCGTGCTCGACTGCGCCTATGCCCCGCTGCGCCTGGACGGTCAGGCCACGGCGCTGCCGGAAGGGGTTTGGCAGCTGTGGTCGCCCAACAAGGCCCTGGGCCTGACGGGCGTGCGCGCGGCCTATGCCATTGCGCCGGCCGCTGCCGTGACCGATGGCAGCGCTGCGGCGCTACGGGCGCTGGCGCCGTCCTGGCCGCTGGGGGTGGATGGCGTGGCGCTGCTCAGCGCCTGGGTGCAGGCCGACACGCAGGATTGGCTGGCCCAGTCGCTCGCCACCTTGCGCCAGTGGAAGGCGGCGCAGCTGCGGTTGTGCGCCGATCTGGGCTGGGCCGTGCTGCCGGGCAGCCTGGCCAACTTCTTCACCGCCCGCCCGCCGGTGCCAGACCTGGCCGCCGCGTTGCAGGCCCTGCGCGCGCAGGGCATCAAGCTGCGCGACTGCGCCTCGTTCGGCCTGGCCGGCCATGTGCGCCTGGGCGTGCTGGCGCCGGCTGCGCAGCGGGCCCTGGCCGCAGCATGGCGACAATGGGCGCCATGACGCACAAGACATTGCCCGGCCCGGCGCGGGCCATCATGGTGCTGGGCACCAGCAGCGGCGCCGGCAAGAGCTGGCTGGCCACGGCCCTGTGCCGCCACTACAGCAACCAGGGGTTGAAGGTGGCGCCGTTCAAGGCGCAGAACATGAGCAACAACGCGCGCGTGGTGGCCACGCCCGATGGCGCAGGCGGGGAGGCAGGCGCCTTTGGCGCCTGGGGCGAGATCGGCAGCGCGCAGTACTTCCAGGCCCTGGCCGCGCGCGCTGCGCCCGACGTGCGCATGAACCCGCTCTTGCTCAAGCCCGAGGCCGACACGCACAGCCAGGTGGTGCTGCTCGGGCAGGTGAACAATGAGCTGTCGGCCATGCCCTGGCGCGGGCGCAGCGCCAGCGTCTGGCCGCAGATCGCGGCGGCGCTGGATGAATTGCGCGCCGAGAACGACGTGGTGGTCATCGAGGGCGCGGGCTCGCCGGCCGAGATCAACCTGCATGACAGCGACGTGGTCAACATGCGCGTGGCGCGCCACGCTGGCGCGCGCTGCCTGCTGGTGACCGACATAGACCGCGGCGGCGCGTTTGCCCATTTGTACGGCACCTGGGCACTGCTGCCAGGCGATGAGCGCGCCTTGATCCAGGGCTTTGTACTCAACAAGTTCCGTGGCGACGCGGCGCTGCTGGCGCCCGCGCCCGAGCTGCTGCAGGAGAAGACCGGCGTGCCGGTGGTGGCCACCATCCCCATGCAGTGGAACCACGGCCTGCCCGAGGAGGACGGCGTATTCGACATGGCCACCGCTACCGCCGGCGGTGCGGTGCACACGCGCATCGCCGTCGTAGCCTATCCGCGCATCAGCAATCTGGACGAATTCCAGCCCTTGAAGAACGTCCCCGGCGTGCTTCTCACCTGGGCGCGCTGCCCGGCGGACGTGGAGGGCGCCGACTGGATCATCCTGCCCGGCTCCAAGGCCACGGCCGCCGACCTGGCCTGGCTGCGCGCGCAGGCTCTGGATGCGGCGATTGCCCGGCATGCCGCGCGCGGCGGCCGCGTGCTGGGCATCTGCGGCGGCCTGCAGATGCTGGGTGAGGCGCTGATAGACACCCTGGGCGTGGACGGCAACGGCCCTGGCCTGGGCCTGCTGCCGCTGGTGACCAGCTTCGAGGCGCGCAAGACCGTGCGCCACACCCGGGCGCGCTTTGGCGAGGTGCGGGGCGCCTGGGCGGCGCTGGCCGGGGTAGAGGTCGCCGGCTACGAGATCCACCACGGCCAGACCGCCCAGCACCCGGCCATGGCCGCCAAGGGCGACGTGGCGCGCGAGCTGATCCCCCGCCTGGCCTGGCAGAACCCGGCCGGCAACGTGCTGGGGCTGTACCTGCACGGCCTGTTCGAGGACGCCGCCGTGCTGCGCGCACTGTTTGGCGCCGACGCGCCCACGCTGGAGCAGGTGTTCGAGCGCATGGCGGCGGGCGTAGGGTGGTGGTTTGCGCCCGAGGCCCTGGCCCTGGATTGATTTGAATGGAATTGCCTGACTGGCGACATGCCCCAGATAGCACGCTGCAGTAGCACCGCGTGATTCCGGCGAAAGCCGGAATCCACGGTTATTGCCAGCGCGAGGTACCTGGATTCCCGCATTCGCCGGAATGACGGCTATCCGACGCATGTGTCTAATCAGGTGAAATTGGCCTGTAACGCTTGTTTATCAAGCGCAGATAGCTATTGTTTTAAGAGTAATTGAATGTTGAACCTCCCCGTAATCGCCCCCTTGAACGACGCAGCGCTGACCGAGCGCCTGCAGTTCCTGATCGACCACAAGACCAAGCCCCTGGGCGCCCTGGGCCGGCTGGAGGCGCTGATGCTGCGCCTGGGCCTGATCCTGGGCAGTGAGGCGCCCGCGCTGCATGCGCCGCAGATGCTGGTGTGCGCGGCCGACCACGGCCTGGCGGCGCGGGGCGTGTCGGCCTACCCCAGCGACGTGACCTGGCAGATGGTGGAGAACTTCCTGGCCGGCGGCGCCGCCGTGAGCGTGCTGGCGCGCCAGCACGGCCTGGCGCTGACGGTGGCCGACTGCGGCGTGGCGCGTGCCATTCCCGCGCGCGATACCGCCCCCGGCGCGCCGCGCCTGGTCAGCCGCCGCATTGCCGCCGGCACGCAGGACGCCAGCGTGGGCCCGGCCATGACGCGCGAGCAATGCGCCCAGGCCCTTGCCAACGGCATGGCCATGGTGCGCGACATGCCGGGCAACGTGCTGCTGCTGGGCGAGATGGGCATAGGCAACACCTCGGTGGCCTCGCTGCTGCTGGCGCGCTTGGGTGGCGTGCCGCTGGCCGACTGCGTGGGCGCGGGCACGGGGCTGGACCCGGCCGGCATCGCGCGCAAGCGGGCCGTGCTGCAGCAGGCGCTGGATGCCAACGCCACGGCCACCGAACCCCTGGCGGCGCTGGCGGCCCTGGGCGGCTTCGAGGTCGCCACGCTCACCGGCGCCGTGCTGCAGGCAGCCAGCGAGCACCGCGTGATCGTGGTCGATGGCTTCATCACCGGCGCGGCGGTGCTGGTGGCCGCGCGCCTGGCGCCCCAGGTGCTGCAGCGTTGCGTGTTTGCCCACCGCTCGGGCGAGCGCGGCCACGCCCATCTGCTGGAGGTGCTGCGCGCCGATCCGCTGATCGACCTGGGCCTGCGCCTGGGCGAGGGCTCGGGTGCGGCGCTGGCCTGGCCGCTGTTGGTGTCGGCCTGCGCCGTGTTGCGCGAGATGGCGAGCTTCGAGTCCGCCGGGGTGAATGGGCCGAGTGGCGGTTGACCTGTATCAAGTTGCCGGCGGGAAAACGCGTTACCGTTCATTTGAGATGCGGGCAATAGGAATTACCCGTATCCGTCACTGAAAGGAACAGCGAATGATCAAGGAAGTTACCGGCGATATCCTGCTCAGCAAGGCAGACCTGCTTGCCCACGGCATTTCGGCATTTGACCCTTTTGACAGTGGCCTGGCCCTGGCGCTGCGCGAGCGCTGGCCCTCGCTGGTCAAGGACTACCGCCATGACACCCATTCCAAGGCCATAGGGGCCGGCGAGCTGTGGGCGTGGGCGGGCGTGCAGCAAGGCGGCGGCGTGCGCCGCATCGTGAATCTGGTCACCCAGAACACCCTGGGCCAGGGCCCCAGTGCCAAGCCGGGCAAGGCCAGCGTCGAGAACGTGCGCGCCGCCCTGCAAAGCCTGGCCAGGTTCGTGCGGCAAGAGGGCATCACCAGCGTGGCCCTGCCGCGCCTGGCCACGGGCGTGGGTGGCCTGGCGTGGGACGACGTGAAGCCGCTGATCACCCAGTACCTGGGCGATCTGGCCGTCCCCGTGATCGTCTACAGCACCTATCGCAAGGATGTGCAGGCCGACGAAGGGCTGTAAGCGCCCCGGGGCGTGCGATGCGCTGATTCCTGGCCCGCCCTGGCGGGCCAGGCCGTTGGTGGAAGGGGGTATTCAGGGCGCCGGCGTCTTGGGCCGGTAATCGCAATACGGCGCCACCGCGCATTCCCAGCAGCGCGGCTTGCGCGCCTGGCAGACGTAGCGCCCCAGCAAAATGAGCCAGTGGTGCGCGTCCACCAGGTACTCCCGCGGCACGCGCCGCAGTAGTTGTTTTTCCACCTCCAACGGAGTCTTGCCCGGCGCCAGGCCGGTGCGGTTGCCCACGCGAAAGATATGCGTGTCCACCGCCATGGTGGGCTGGCCGAAGGCCACGTTCAGCACCACGTTGGCGGTCTTGCGGCCCACGCCGGGCAGGGCCTCAAGGGCCTCGCGCGTGCGTGGCACCTGGCCGCCATGCTGCTCGACCAGGATGCGGCAGGTGGCCAGCAGGTTGCGCGCCTTGGTCGGGTACAGGCCTATGGTCTTGATGTAGCCCTCCAGGCGCTCCAGCCCCAGATCCAGCATGGCCTGCGGCGTGCCCGCCACCGGAAACAAGCGGCGCGTGGCCTTGTTCACGCCCACGTCGGTGGCCTGGGCCGAGAGCAGCACGGCGCAGAGCAGCTCGAACACCGTGGTGTATTCCAGTTCGGTGTTGGGCTGCGGGTTGGCGGCCTTGAGGGTGGCGAAGAAGGGTTCTATGTCGCGCGGCTTCATGGGGCGCCATTGTCACCGGCTCGGCGATGTGAATTGGCGACAATGCGGGCCTGCCGTTTTGCCATCACAACAGGGATTGCACCCATGCCCATTGCCTTTGCCGACCGTCTGAATAACGTAGAAACCTCCGCCATCCGCGAGCTTTTCAAGCTGCTGGGCAAGCCCGGCATCATCAGTTTTGCCGGGGGGTTTCCGGACAGCGCCATGTTCGACGTGGAGGGTATCAGCGCGGCCAGCCAGCGTGCGCTGGCCGAGGAGCCCGGCGCCGCCCTGCAGTACGGCGCCACCGAGGGCTACCAGCCGCTGCGCGAGCAGCTCGCCGCCTTCATGGCGGCCAAGGGCGCGAGCGATGTGGCGCCGGAGCAGCTCATCGTCACCACCGGCAGCCAGCAGGCGCTGGATCTGCTGGGCAAGACCCTGATCAACCCTGGCGACAAGGTGATCGTCGAAGGCCCGACGTTTCTCGCCACCATCCAGTGCTTTCGCCTGTATGGCGCCGAACTGATCAGCGCGCCCATCGACGGCGATGGCGTGAAGACCGACGAGCTGGAGCGCCTGATTGCCGAGCACCGCCCCAAATTCGTCTACCTGATTCCCACCTTCGGCAACCCCAGCGGCGCCATGCTCAGCCTGGAGCGGCGCAAGAAGGTGCTGGAGCTGGCCGTCAAGTACCAGACCCTGGTCGTCGAGGACGACCCCTATGGCGACCTGTACTTTGGTGCGGCTCCTCCCCCCAGCCTGCTGGCCTTGTCGGCCCAGGTGCCGGGCAGCCGTGATTGGCTGGCGCATTGCGGGTCACTGTCCAAGGTGCTTTCGCCCGGCCTGCGCGTGGGCTGGCTGATGGCCCCGCCCGAGTTGCTGGCCAAAGCCACCATGTGCAAGCAGTTTTCCGACGCGCACACCAGCACCTTCGCCCAGGCCACGGCCGCGCAGTACCTCAAGGTCGGGCGCATGCCGGCCACGCTGGCCCATGTGCGTGCGGTGTATGCCGAGCGCGCCCAGGCCATGAGCGACGCGCTGCGCGCCCAGCTGGGCGCGGCCGTGGACTTTGTTCAGCCCCAGGGCGGCCTGTTCGTCTGGGCGCGCCTGACCGGTGCGGGTGGCGCCGTGCAGGATGGCAATCTGCTGGCCCAGCGTGCCATCGCCAAGGGCGTGGCCTTTGTGCCGGGCGCGCCGTTCTTTTGCGCCAACCCGGACCCGGCCACGCTGCGCCTGTCCTTCGCCACGGCCGACGTGGCGAAGATCCGCGAGGGCGTGGCGCACCTGGGCCAGGCGCTGGCGCAGCCATGAGCACGCAAGAGCGGCTGGAGGCGCTGGAGGTCAAGGCCGCCTTCACCGAGGATCTGCTGGATCAGCTGAACCTGACCATCTACCGCCAGCAGCAGCAAATTGACGGGTTGCTGCGCGCCGTGACCGAGCTGCGCCAGCAGCGCCCCGAGGGCGGCACCGGCGCACGCAGCCTGCGCGACGAGCTGCCGCCGCATTATTGATTTTGAAGAAAATTGGCCTGACTAGGCGCATACCTCAGACTGGGCCGCGAGCCCTCACCCCCACCCTCTCCCAGAGGGAGAGGGAGTAAAGCCGGCGCAACCGGTCGCCCTCGCCCCTTTGGGGAGAGGGAGGGGTGAGGGGCATCTGCGACATGTACATAGTCAGGAAAATTGGCCTGTAGCGCCCGTCAATAAAGCGCTAACAGCTCTTTTTTTGATAGTTGGAGCAACTCCATGCAATACCGTCAATTGGGCAAGAGCCCGCTGCAGGTCTCGGCCCTGTGCCTGGGCACCATGATGTTTGGCGACCAGACGGGCGAGACCGAGGCCGCTGCCATCGTCGCCCATGCGCGCGAGCAGGGCGTGAACTACATCGACACGGCCGACGTCTACACCCAGGGCGCGTCCGAGGCCATGCTGGGCCGGCTGCTCAAGGGCCAGCGCCAGGACTGGGTGCTGGCCACCAAGCTGGGCAACAAGATGGGCGACCTGCCCAACCGGGCGGGCTACTCGCGCGCCTGGATGCTGCGCGAGGTCGAAGCGAGCCTTGAGCGGCTGCAGACCGACCATGTGGACATCCTCTACCTGCACCGTGACTACGAGGCCATGGATCTGGAGGAGCCGCTCTACGCCATCGAGGCGCTGCTGCGTGCCGGCAAGATTCGCTACTGGGGCCTGTCCAACTTCCGCGCCTGGCGCATGGCCGAGCTGGTGCATGGCGCGCGCCGCATCGCCATGCCTGGGCCGGTGGTGTGCCAGCCCTACTACAACCTGCTCAACCGCATGCCCGAGGTCGAGATACTGCCGGCCTGCGCGCACCATGGCCTGGGCGTGACGCCCTACAGCCCGGTGGCGCGCGGTGTGCTGACCGGCAAGTACCTGCCGGGCCAGGCGCCCGAGGCCGGCACGCGCGCCGGGCGTGGCGACCGGCGCATGGGCCAGACCGAGTTCCGCCAGGAGTCGCTGGCCATCGCGCAAACGCTCAAGCAGCATGCCGGCCAGCGCGGCGTGACGCTGGCGCAGTTCGCCACCGCCTGGGTGCTGGCGCACCGCAGCGTGAGCAGCGTCATCGCCGGCCCGCGCACGCTGGCGCAGTGGCAGGACTACCTGCCGGCGCTGGACTATCGGGTAACGCCCGAGGACGAGGCGCTCATCGACAGCCTGGTGGCGCCCGGCCACCCGTCCACGCCCGGCTATACCGATCCGGCCTACCCGCTTGAGCGGCGCCGGCCGTGAGCGGCTGCGCCCCGGAGGTCTGTGATGGACATCGCCGGCTGTGACGCGCAGCGCCTGCAGCTATTGCTGCAGCGCGAGATGCCGTTTGGCAAGCACAAGGGCAGGGTGATTGCCGACCTGCCGGCCAACTACCTGCAATGGTTTGCGCGCGAGGGCTTTCCGCGCGGCGAGATCGGCCAGCTGTTGGCCTTGATGTATGAGATAGACCACAACGGCCTGCGCGGGCTGCTGGCGCCGCTGCGCGCCAGCCAGCCAGCAGGCCGTCAGCCGAAATAGCCGCGAAACAGGTTGCGCGCAATGCCGTGGGCCACGGTCTGCAGCTCGCGCGCCACCTCGGGGGCGAACACGCGCTCGGTGTGCTGGCCCCACAGGCGCAGCCAGACGGCGAAATGCTCGGGCGCGACGCCGTCCACGGCCATGTGCTTGCCGAATACGTCGCCCTTGAAGCTGCGCGTGCCCAGCGCCACGGTGCTCCAGAACTCCACCATGCGCTCCAGGTGCGTGTCCCAGTGCGCGCCAATGGCGCGGTCGAACAGCGGGCCCAGCTGGGCGTCGGCACGCACGTCGGCGTAGAACCCGTGCACCAGGTCGGTCAGGCCCTCGCGCGTGGGGATGTCCAGGGCGCTCATGCGCAGCCGCAGCCACCGCCGCCGCAGTCTTGCGGTTGCGCGGCCTGCTCGAATTGCGGGAACAAGATGTTGTTCTCCAGGTGGATATGGTTGATCAGGTCTTCGCGCAGCTGCGCCAGGCCGGTGTAGAGCGCGCGCCAGGTGTTGCAGGCGCCCATGGGCGGGGTGATATCGTTGGTCAGGCTGGCCAGGTGTTCCAGCGCCTCGCCATGGTCGTTGTGCTCGTGGCGCATCATGGCGATGGGCTGGCTCACGAAGCTGTTGCCGCCGGCGCGCAGCATGGGGAACAGCACGGCCTCTTCCTTGTGCATGTGCATGAGCAGCTCCTGCTCCATGGTCTCCAGCGCATCGGCCAGGCCATGCGGGGTGTTGGGGTTGTCGCGGTGCACGGCCTCCACGCGGCGCGCCATGCGGATCAGCTCGGGCAGCTGGGCGCGGTGCACCTCGTGGTAGCGCGCGATGATGTGCTCGACCAGCTCCGTGGGCGTGCCCAGGTCGGGCAGCTCGCTGGGGCGTTGCAGCGCCGATAGCTCATGCACCACGGCCTGCAGATCCAGGCCCTTGTCGCTGGCCGCCTGGTCCAGGCTGACATGGCCGCCGCAGCAGAAATCGAGCTTCAGACGGCGAAACACGGCAGTGGCGCCGGGCAGCTGCACGGCGATCTGGCCTATGGCCTGGCTGGGGTCAATGGTGCTGGCGTCGGCGATGGCGTTCATGGTGGGTTCCTAAAGATTCATTTAATCTGAATATTTTATTCTCTAAAATGCATCGGATGTGAATCTTTTGCCTTGCACCGTGGGAACCCCATGCGACTGACCCAGTGGACCGATTACGCGCTGCGCGTGCTGATGTACTGCGCCGCCTGCCAGGAGCGCGAGCAGCCCGTGACCATCAGCGAGGTGGCCGACGCACACGGCATATCGCGCAGCCACCTGACAAAAATCGTGCAGCAGCTGGCCATGCAGGGCCTGCTGGACACCACGCGCGGACGCGGCGGCGGCATGCGCCTGATGCGGCCGGCGCAGGAGATCAGCGTGGGCGCCGTGGTGCGCATGACCGAGACCGACTTCGACATGGTCGAATGCTTCAACGCCGAGCTGAACCAGTGCCGCATGAGCCAGCATTGCCGGCTGCAAAGCGTGTTGTCCACGGCGACACGCGCCTACCTGGCGGTACTCGACGGCCTGACCGTGGCCGACCTGGTGGCGCCGTTGGCTCCGGGCAAGGAAGGCGGCGCGGCGACGGGCCAGCCCGTGCGCTGGGTGCCCGGCCTGCCGCAGTCGGCGTGAAAAATGGGTTGAATACGGCTGCAGCCCTTGTGCACCAAGCGCAAACAGCTATTAATTAAATAGCATTCTCTGGCTCCAGCCATTGCCTTGCGGCCGCCATCACGCAGTGCGTGAGCCGCTCCAGCGCCGCTTGGGCGCTGCGCGGGTGGGTCCAGAACAGGGGCATGTCCAGGGCCATGCCGGGCAGCAGCTGCACCAGGCTGCCATGGGCCAGTTGCCGGCCAATCAACCCCGTGGGGTGTATGCCCCAGCCCATGCCCACCTCGCAGGCGCGCACATAGCCGAAGTTGGACGGCAGGAAATGCTGCGGCGCATGCGTGCGCGTGGCCAGGCCATGGGCCTGCAGCCATTGCTGCGGCAGGCGATCCTTGCGGTCGTAGACCATCACCGGCGCCTGCGCCAGGGCAGCGGCCGACACACCCTGGGCGAAATGCCGGGCGATGAAGCCCGGGCTGGCGGCCGCTACATAGCGCATGCGCCCCAGCGGCCAGCTGTTGCAGCCGGCAATGCTGGCGCCGCTGGCGGTGACGGCGGCGACCACCTCGCCACGGCGCAGGCGCTCGGCCGTGTGCTCCTGGTCGTCCAGGCGCAGCTCCAGCAGCTCGGGGCCGCCGGCGGTGAAGACCGCCATGGCATCCATGAACCAGGTGGAGAGCGAGTCGGCGTTCACCGCCAGCTTCAGCGTGGGGGCGGGTGCATCGGGCAGCAGGCCGGGGTGGCTGCGGCGCAGCTGGTGCTCCAGCAGCGCCACCTGCTCCAGATGCAGGCACAGGCGCTGGCCGGCCTCGGTACCGGTGCAGGGGCTGCCGCGCTGCACAAGCACCTGGCCCAGGCGCTCTTCGAGCTGCTTGACGCGCTGCGACACGGCCGAGGGCGTGACATGCAGGCGGCGCGCCGCGCGCTCGAAGCTGCCCTCGTGCAGCACGGTGGCCAGGGCCTCGAGACTGGTGTAGTCCAGCATGCAGAATTGCTAAATATCGTTTAGACAACTTAAGTATACGTAAACCATTGGCGGGCCTAGTGTAGTGTTCGATTCTTGATTGAACTTAAAAAGTCGGCTGGTATCCCATGCTCAACTGGAGCTTGAAAGGGAGCCAATCCATGCGAGTTGCGCCAAAGATCGAATTGACGGATGAAGAGCGTGCGGCGTTGACGAAGCTTTGGCGCTCGGGCCTGACGAGCGTACGTCTGGCGCAGCGCGCACGCATCATCTTGCTGGCAGACCAGGGCCTGAACAACAAGAATATTGCCGCGCAACTGGGCATCGGTCGCATGCAGCCGGCGCGCTGGCGCGAGCGCTACCTGCAAGGCGGCATCAAGGCTATCGAGCGCGACTTGCCACGCGGCGCGCCGCCGGTAAAGGTGGACGTGGCCCAGCTGGTGCAGTTGACAACCCAGAGCAGCCCCGAAGCGATCACGCACTGGAGCACACGCAAGATGGGCACGCTGCTGGGCGTCAGCGCCAGCACGTGATGCGCCATTGGCATGCGCACGGGCTCAAGCCGCATCTGGTGCACAGCTTCAAGGTCTCGCGTGACCCCCAGTTTGCCCAGAAGCTCGAAGACATCGTGGGCTTGTACATGTCCCCGCCTGAGCATGCCCTGGTGCTGTGCTGCGACGAGAAGAGCCAGGTGCAGGCGCTCGATCGCACGCAGCCGGGACTGCCCCTGAAGAAGGGGCGTGCGCAGACGATGACGCACGACTACAAGCGCCACGGCACGACCACATTGTTTGCGGCGCTCAACGTGCTCGATGGCCAAGTCATCAGCCAATGCCAGCAGCGCCACACCCATGTGCAGTGGTTGAAGTTCCTCAAGCAGATCGACCGCGAGACACCCAAGGACAAAACGCTGCACCTGATCGCCGACAACTACGCCACGCACAAGCACCCGGTGGTGCAGGACTGGCTGGCCAAGCACCCGCGCTTTCACATGCACTTCACGCCGACCTCGGCGTCGTGGCTGAACATGGTCGAGCGTTTCTTTCGTGACCTGACCACAGAACGGCTGCGCCGCGGCGTATTCACCAGCGTGCCGCAGCTGGTGGCCGCCATTGATGAATACGTGGCACATCACAATACCAACCCCAAACCGTTCATCTGGACCAAGAGCGCCCGCGACATCCTGCAGAAGGTCATTCGGGCCAATAGCCGATTAAGCTCCAAACAGAATGGAACACTACACTAGCATGCGGGCCATGTTCGATGCTGCTGTCCTCTCTTCATCCTGGCTCACGGGCTTTACCGTGTGTCTGTCGCTGATCGCCTCCATAGGCGCACAAAACCTCTACGTGTTGCGCCAGGCGGTGCAGGGTGAACATGTGCGCGCCTGCGTGGCCTGGTGCGTGGCCAGCGACGCGCTGCTGGTGGCCCTGGGCGTGGCCGGCATGGCGCGGCTGCTGGCCGGCGCGCCCACGCTGGCGCTGTGGCTGCGCCTGGGCGGGGCGCTCTTTCTGCTGGCCTATGGCCTGCTGGCCTGGCACCGCGCGCTGTTTGCGGCCGATGCCGGGCCACGGGCAGACGGCGCGCGCGTGGCGCGCGGCTGGCTGGGCGTGGTCGGCGGCCTGGCGGTGATCACCCTGTTCAACCCCCATGTGTACCTGGACACGGTGCTGCTCATCGGCAGCATAGGCGCGCGCCACGAGGGCGCGCTCAAGTGGATCTTCGTGCTGGGAGCAGCCTGCGCCAGCCTGACCTGGTTTGCCTTGCTGGCCTGGGCCGGCCGGCGCCTGCAGGGGCTGTTTGCCCGGCCGCGCGCCTGGCGCATGCTCGATGGCCTGACGGGCGCCATGATGCTGTTGCTGGCCTGGTGGGTCTGGCAGGGAACCTGAGGCGGCTCATCGTTATCCATCGGGACAGGCGCCACTGCGGGATTCACGCACCTGTTCAAAGCCGGAGCAAGGTGCTACAACGATCTCGCAGGGCTGGTCAGGCAATGCAGTTTTGCGGCACCGTCCGCTGTGGGCGTGCCGCCATAGGAGGCTCTTATGGATGCCATCAGCAACTTTGCCGCACGTTACGTCCGTCTGCGCGAAGAGGAGATGTCGATCGACGAATACCTCGCGCTGTGCCAGCGTGATCCCATGGCCTACGGCAGCGCCGCACAGCGCATGCTCACGGCCATTGGCGAGCCCGAGATGGTGGACACGCGCAGCGACCCGCACCTGTCGCGCCTGTTCGCCAACAAGGTCATTCGCCGCTACCCCGCGTTTGCTGAGTTCTATGGCATGGAGGACGCCATCGACCAGGTGGTGAGCTTCTTCCGCCATGCCGCCCAGGGGCTGGAGGAGCGCAAGCAGATCCTCTACCTGCTGGGCCCGGTGGGCGGGGGCAAGAGCTCGATCGCCGAGCGCCTCAAATACCTGATGCAGAAGGTGCCGTTCTACGCCCTCAAGGGCTCGCCGGTGAACGAGTCGCCGCTGGGCCTGTTCGACGTGGCCGAGGATGGCCCGGTGCTGGAGGAGCAGTTCGGCATTCCGCGCCGCTACCTGCAGCATGTGCTCTCGCCCTGGGCCGTCAAGCGCCTGGAGGAATACGGCGGCGACATCCGGCAGTTTCGCGTGGTCAAGCGCTACCCCAGCATCCTGCGCCAGGTGGCGGTTGCCAAGACCGAGCCGGGTGACGAGAACAACCAGGACATCTCCAGCCTGGTGGGCAAGGTGGACATCCGCAAGCTGGAGAACTTTGCCCAGGACGACACCGACGCCTACAGCTACTCCGGCGGCCTGTGCCTGGCCAATCAGGGCCTGCTGGAGTTCGTCGAGATGTTCAAGGCGCCCATCAAGGTGCTGCACCCGCTGCTCACCGCCACGCAGGAGGGCAACTACAAGGGCACGGAGGGCTTTGGCGCGATACCGTTTGACGGTATCGTGCTCGCGCACAGCAACGAGAGCGAGTGGAAGGCATTTCGCAACAATCGCAACAACGAGGCCTTTCTGGATCGCATCTACATCGTCAAGGTGCCGTACTGCCTGCGCGTCTCTGAAGAGATCAAGATCTACGAGAAGCTGATCCGCGAATCGTCTCTGGCCCACGCCATCTGCGCGCCCGGCACGCTGAAGATGATGGCGCAGTTCTCCGTGCTCACGCGCCTGAAGGAGCCCGAGAATTCCAGCATCTTCAGCAAGATGCAGGTCTACGACGGCGAAAGCCTCAAGGACACCGACCCGCGCGCCAAGAGCTACCAGGAGTACCGCGACTACGCCGGCGTGGACGAGGGCATGAGTGGCATCTCCACGCGCTTTGCCTTCAAGATCCTGTCCAAGGTTTTCAACTACGACAGCACCGAGGTGGCGGCCAACCCGGTGCATCTGATGTATGTGCTGGAGCGGCAGATAGAGCGCGAGCAGTTCCCCGCCGAGCTGGAGACCAAGTACACCGGCTACATCAAGGAATATCTCTCGCCGCGTTACGCCGAGTTCATAGGCAAGGAGATCCAGACCGCCTACCTGGAGAGCTACAGCGAGTACGGCCAGAACATTTTCGACCGCTACGTGACCTATGCCGACTACTGGATACAGGACAGCGAGTACCGCGACACCGACACCGGCGAGGTGTTCGACCGCAGCGCCCTGAATGCCGAGCTGGAGAAGATAGAGAAGCCCGCGGGCATCGCCAACTCGAAGGATTTCCGCAACGAGATCGTCAACTTCGTGCTGCGCGCGCGCGCCAACAACCAGGGCAAGAACCCGAGCTGGACCAGCTACGAGAAGCTGCGCCTGGTGATCGAGAAGAAGATGTTCTCCAACACCGAGGAGCTGCTGCCCGTGATTAGCTTTAACGCCAAGGCCAGCGCCGAGGATGCGCGCAAGCACGAGGACTTTGTCACCCGCATGGAATCCAAAGGCTACACGCCCAAGCAGGTGCGCCTGCTGTGCGAGTGGTACCTGCGCGTGCGCAAGAGCAGCTGAGCGCTTGGCGTTGTGCGTTTTGCGTCGGGCGGACTTCTCGCAAAACGCTCAACGCTCAACCTCTCCAGGGGTAACAGATGGCACTGCATATCATCGACCGCAGGCTTGCCGGCAAGAACAAGTCGGTGGGCAACCGCGAGCGCTTCCTGCGCCGCTACAAGGCGCAGATCGCCGAGGCTGTGCGCCGTGCCGTGTCCAAGCGCGATATTCGCCATATCGAGCAGGCCGAAAACATTACCATCCCGAAGAAGGACATCGGCGAACCGGTGTTCCACCATGGCACGGGTGGCATACGCGATACCGTGCATCCGGGCAACACCGAGCATGTGCGTGGCGACCGCATCGCCAGGCCCCAGGGCGGTGCCGGTGGCGCGGGCTCGCAGGCCAGCGACAGCGGCGAGGGCGAGGACGACTTCACCTTCACCCTGAGCCGCGACGAGTTCATGCAGCTGTTCTTTGAAGACCTGGCCCTGCCGCGCCTGCTGCGCACCCACCTGGGCGATACCCCTTTGTTTCGCACGCGCCGCGCCGGCTACAGCCGCGACGGCACGCCGCACAACCTGGCGGTGCTGTGCACCATGCGTGGCGCTTTAGGCCGGCGCATGGCATTGACCAAGGCGCCGCAGCGCGAGCTGCAGGTGCTGCAGCAGCAGCTCGACGAGCTTTTGACCCAGGACGACGGCACCAGCGAGGCCGTGGCCGAGCTGCAGCAGCGCATCGCCGCACTGCAGGCGCGCGTGGGCAAGGTGGCTTTTCTCGACCCCATAGACCTGCGCTTTCGCAACCGCATCAAGGTGCCCGTGCCCAGCAGCCAGGCAGTGATGTTCTGCGTGATGGACGTGTCCGGCTCCATGGATGAGGCGCGCAAGGACTTGGCCAAGCGTTTCTTCATCCTGCTGTACCTGTTTCTCACGCGGCACTACGAAAAGATCGACATCGTCTTCATACGCCACCACACCCAGGCCGCCGAGGTCAGCGAGGACGATTTCTTCCACTCCACCGAGAGCGGCGGCACCGTGGTCAGCAGCGCCCTGGTGCTGCTCGATCAGATCATGCGCGCGCGCTACTCCTCGCAGGACTGGAACATCTACGTTGCCCAGGCCAGCGACGGCGACAACTTCACCAACGACAGCGGCAACTGCCGCAGCCTGCTGGAGGAGAGGATCCTGCCCCTGGTGCGCTACTTTGCCTATGTGCAGGTGGCGCAGGAGGAGCAAAACCTGTGGCAGGAGTACACCCAGCTTGCCCCGCGGTTCCCGCAGTTCGCGATGCGCAAGGTGTCCGAGCCCGGGGAGATCTACCCCGTGCTGCGCGACCTGTTCAAGAAGGAAGGGGTATCGGCATGAACCTCTCGCATTACCCCGCCCTGGCGCGCCGCACCGGTTCGCACCATGGCAAGCCGGGCGCCGCCGCGCAGCGCGCTGCGCGGGGCGTGCCGCGCTCCCTGCTGCCAGCGGGCAAGCGTCCGGCCCACCCCTTGCCCGACCCCAGCGACTGGACGTTCGAGCTGATCGAGCGCTACCACGCGGCCATCGCCGCCACGGCCGAGCGTTATGGCCTGGACACCTATCCGAACCAGCTGGAGGTGATCTCGGCCGAGCAGATGATGGACGCCTACGCCAGCGTCGGCATGCCGGTGGGCTACCGCCACTGGAGCTATGGCAAAGAATTTTTAGCCACCGAGCGGCGCTACCGGCGCGGCCACATGGGGCTGGCGTACGAGATCGTCATCAACTCCAACCCCTGCATCTGCTACCTGATGGAGGAGAACACCACGGCCATGCAGGCCCTGGTGATCGCCCATGCGGCCTACGGGCACAACAGCTTCTTCAAGAACAACTACCTGTTCGGCATGTGGACGGACGCCGGCAGCATCATCGACTACCTGGTCTATGCGCGCGACTTCGTTGCCCAGTGCGAGGAGCGCCATGGCCTGGACACCGTCGAGCAATGGCTGGACTCCTGCCACGCGCTGGCCAACCTGGGGGTGGACCGCTACCACCGTCCGTCCAAGAAAAGCCTGGCGCGCGAGCGCGCCGAGCGCGAGCAGCGCGAGGCCTACGCCCAGCAGCAGGTCAACGTGCTCTGGCGCACCCTGCCGGCGCGCCCGGGCAAGGACAGTGCAGCCCAGGCCAATGAGCGCTTTCCCAAGGAGCCCGAGGAGAACATCCTCTACTTCATCGAGAAGAACGCCCCGCTGCTGGAGCCCTGGCAGAGAGAAATAGTGCGCATCGTGCGCAAGATCGCCCAGTACTTCTACCCCCAGCGCCAGACCCAGGTGATGAACGAGGGCTGGGCCACCTTCTGGCACTACACCCTGCTGAGCACCCTGTACGACGAGGGCTGGCTGACCGACGGCGTGATGATCGAATGGCTGTCATCGCACACCAACGTCATCTACCAGCCGCCCGCCGGGCACCGCGCCTACAGCGGCATCAACCCCTACGCCCTGGGCTTTTCCATGTACCAGGACATCCGGCGCATTTGCGAACACCCCAGCGAGGAAGACCGGCGCTGGTTCCCCGACATCGCCGGCACGCCCTGGCTGCCCGTGCTGCACCATGCCATGCAGAACTTCAAGGACGAAAGCTTTGTCGGCCAGTTCCTGAGCCCCAAGCTGATGCGCGACATGCGCCTGTTCTCCATTCACGACGACGCCAGCGAGCGCGAACTGCTGGTCAGCGCCATCCACGACGAGGACGGCTACCGCCAGCTGCGCCAGACCCTGTCGCAGCAATACGACCTGGGCGTGCGCGAGCCCAACATCCAGGTCTGGAACGTGAACCTGCGCGGCGACCGCTGCCTGACCCTGCGCCACACCCAGTACCAGGGCCGCCCGCTGGCGGCCGATGCGCTGGAGGTGCTCAAGCATGTGGCGCGCCTGTGGGGCTTTGGCGTACAGCTGGAAAGCGTCAACAGCGACGGCGAACTGCCGGTGCTGCTGCACAGCGTGCCGGCGCCACCCGGCTGATATTTTGATGAAAAACGCCTTTAACCCATGATGGCAAGGCGCCCAAAGCTATCAATATAATAGTAAAAAGCGCTGCCCGTGGGCAGCGCTTCCATGCTGGGCGAGGCGTTTGCTCAGAACGCCGGCACCACGGCGCCCTTGTACTTGTCCTGGATGAACTTCTTCACCTCGGGGCTGTGCAAGGCCTTCATCAGCTTGGCGATGTCGGGGTCGTTGGCGCGGTCGGCGCGGGCGGCCACGATGTTGGTGTAGGGCGAGTCCGCGCCCTCGATGAACAGCGCGTCCTTGGTCGGGTTGAGCTTGGCCTCGATGGCGTAGTTGGTGTTGATCAGGGCCAGGTCCACGTCGGCCAGGGCGCGCGGCAGCAGCGGGGCCTCCAGCTCCTTGAACTTGAGCTTCTTCGGGTTCTTCGTCACGTCCAGCGGCGTGGGCGTCAGGCTCTTGGCGTCCTTGAGCTCGATCAGGCCCTGCTTGGCCAGCAGGATCAGGGCGCGGCCGCCATTGGAGGGGTCGTTGGGGATGGCGATGGTCGCGCCATCCTTCAGGTCCTTGATGTTCTTGATCTTGCTCGAATAGGCGCCAAAGGGCTCCACATGCACCTTGCCGTTCGGCACGATCACCAGGCTGGTCTTGCGGTCCTTGTTGAAGCTGTCCAGGTAGGGCTGGTGCTGGAAGAAATTGGCGTCCAGCTGCTTGTCCTCCACGGCCATGTTCGGCTGCACATAGTCGCTGAATTCCTTGACCTGCAGCTCCAGCCCTTGCGCCTTGAGCTGGGGCTTGACGAAGTTCAGGATCTCGGCGTGCGGCACGGCCGTGGCCGCCACCTTGAGCACGTCGGCAGCCTGTGCGGAAAAGGCCAGGGCGGCAATCGCCAGGGCGGAGAGGGTGTGTTTCAACATCAAATGCAACCTTGGGTGGGTCCATGAAAAAGCGCCCAGACCGGGTTGGTGAGGGCGCGGCGTGCGGCGTAGTTTACGGGTTTGTACCAGGGGTTACGACGTAATTAAATTCATATAGATATAACGACGTGGTTTTTTATGTTCACCTCAGTACTTCCAAAAGGCGATCCAGCCCGCCCTGGTTGATGGCCACCTGGGCCTGGGCGCGCACGGCGGGCTTGGCGTGGTAGGCCACGGACAGGCCGGACGCATGCATCATCGGCAGGTCGTTGGCACCGTCGCCCATGGCGATGCATTCATCGGGCTCTATGCCCAGCAGCGATGCCACCTCCAGCAGCGTGCGGCGCTTCTCGGCCCCGTCGCAGATGTCGCCCCAGGCCTGATCGACCAGGCGGCCGGTGAGCTCACCGCAGTTGGTGCTGGAGCGCACCTCCAGCACGTTGGCGCGCACGAAGTCGATGCCTAGCTGTTCGCGCACGCGGTGGGCAAAGAAGGTGAAACCGCCCGAGACCAGCAGGGTCTTCAGCCCGGCCGCCTGGCAGGCGCGCACCAGTTCCAGGGCGCCGGGGTTGATGCGCAGGCGCTCGCTGTACACCCGCTCCAGATCGGCCATGGTCACGCCGCGGAGCAATGCCACGCGCTGGCGCAGGCTGTCCTTGAAGTCGGTGATCACGCCCTGCATGGCGGCCTCGGTGATGGCGGCCACCTCGGCCTTGCAGCCGACGAAGTCGGCGATCTCGTCCACGCACTCGATGTTGATGAGCGTGGAGTCCATGTCGAAAGCGATGAGCTTGAAGTTCTTAAGCGCCAGCGGCGGCTTGATGCCCTGCACGACAAGGCCGGGGGAGAGTTCGGTGGGGGTGTGAGACATAGTGGGCCAGGGTAAAGAAAGGAATTGTCGTTCAGGGCTTGGGCAGGTAGAGGTCATCCGACCAGGTCGCCAGCCACTCGGGCTTGAAGGCCACGAACACTGCGCACAGCATGCCGGTGATGACCGCGTCGCCCCAGGCCATGAGCCAGCGCGCCACCAGCGACAACTGCTCGCCCACGCCCGGCAGCATATGGCCGGCCGATTGCGACAGGGTGCCGGCCAGGAAGATGCACAGCGCCGTGCCCAGAAAGCCGCGCCCCAGCACGTAGACAAAGATGCGCGCGCCGGTGAAGGCGCGCGTGGTGATCAGGCGGCGCATGAGCCAGCCCAGCAGCAGCGCCAGCGTGGCCGGCACCACGCCCTGCCAGACGGCCAGGCCCAGGGCGTCGGCCCAGCCCAGGCCGGGCGAGACCAGGCCGGCGATCAGCCCCACGGCCAGCAGTACCGGCACGGCCAGCGGCCAGCCCAGCGTCAGCAGCACCAGGCAGGCGCCCGACCATTGCAGCTGCAGCGGCATGTGGTGCAGCGTGGGCAGGGCCCAGGCCCAGGGCAGGACCACCAGGGCGGCCAGCAGCGGAGTCCACAGGGCAGAGGGCTTGCCGTGGCTTTCATGCACCAGAGGGCGCTGGCTGGCGAGCAGCCGCCAGGGTTGCAAAAATATGGCCGTAACCAGCGCCAGTAAAGCGATAGTAGCTTCTAAAAACATAGTGTATTTACGCTGCCACGGGGGCTGCAATCGGTTGCCCCAGGCTGCGCAGCACGTCGCGCACCAGCTGGGCGCGCTGCGCCGGCTCGGGCAGTTCACGCTCTATGCGCAGTTTTTCGTTGCCGGCCAGTTTGATGTGCTTGTTCTTCTGGATCAGTTGGATGATGTTCATCGGGTCGATCGGCGGCTGGGGCTTGAAGGTGACGGTGATCACGCCGGGGGCCGCATCCACCTTGACCACGCCGTAGGGCTGGGAGAGGACACGCAGGCGGTGCACGTCGATCAGCGTCTGCGCCTGCGCCGGCAGCTTGCCGAAACGGTCCACGATCTCTTCCAGCAGGCCGTCGATCTGGTCGCTGGTGCGCGCCGTGGCCAGCTTTTTGTAGAACGACAGGCGCAGGTGCACGTCGCTGCAGTAGTCGTCGGGCAGCAGGGCCGGGGCGTGCAGGTTGATGTCGGTCGCCGCCTGCATGGGTGCGAGCAGGTCCGGCTCCTTGCCGGCCTTCAGGCAACGCACGGCCTCGGCCAGCATCTCGTTGTAGAGCTGAAAGCCGACCTCCAGCATGTTGCCGCTCTGGTTCTCGCCCAGCACCTCGCCGGCGCCGCGTATCTCCAGGTCATGCATGGCCAGGTAGAAGCCGCTGCCCAGCTCTTCCATCTGCTGGATAGCGTCGAGCCGCTGCTGCGCCTGTTTGGTCAGGCCGTCCAGGTCCGGCACCATCAGGTAGGCGTAGGCCTGGTGGTGGCTGCGCCCCACGCGCCCGCGCAGCTGGTGCAGCTGCGCCAGGCCGAACTTGTCGGCGCGGCTGATCAGGATGGTGTTGGCCGATGGCACGTCGATGCCGGTCTCGATGATGGTCGAGCACAGCAGGATGTTGTAGCGCTGGGCGACAAAGTCGCGCATCACCTTTTCCAGCTCGCGCTCGGGCATCTGGCCATGGGCCACGGCGATGCGCGCCTCGGGCAATACTTCTTCCAGCTTCTGGCGCCGGTTCTCTATGGTTTCGACCTCGTTGTGCAGAAAGTAGCATTGCCCGCCGCGCTTCAATTCGCGCAGCACGGCCTCGCGGATCACGCCCTGGCCTTCGTTCCTCACAAAGGTCTTGATGGCCAGGCGGCGCTGCGGTGCGGTGGCAATCACCGACAGGTCGCGCAGGCCCTCCAGCGCCATGCCCATGGTGCGCGGGATCGGGGTGGCGGTGAGGGTCAACACGTCCACCTCTGCGCGAAACTGCTTCATCGCCTCCTTGTGGCGCACGCCAAAGCGGTGCTCCTCGTCGATGATCAAAAGGCCCAGGTTCTTGAACTGGGTCGATTCGCTCAATAGCTTGTGTGTGCCGACGACGATGTCCACCGTGCCGTCGGCAATGCCTTTCACGGCGGCCGAGATCTCCTTGCCCGAGCGAAAGCGCGAGACCTCGGCCACCTTCACCGGCCATTTGGCAAAACGGTCGGACAGCGTGCGGAAATGCTGCTCGGCGAGCAGCGTGGTCGGCGCCAGAAAGGCCACCTGCTTGCCACCCGTCACCGCGACGAAGCAGGCGCGCAGAGCCACCTCGGTCTTGCCAAAGCCCACGTCGCCGCAGACGAGGCGGTCCATGGGGCGCGGGCTGATCATGTCCTGCACCACGGCGTGGATGGCGGCGTTCTGGTCGGCGGTCTCCTCGAACCCGAAGTCGTTGGCAAACTGCTCGTAGTCCTGCGGCGAGTAGCGGAAGGCATGGCCCTCGCGCGCGGCGCGCCGGGCGTAGATGTTGAGCAGCTCGGCCGCCGCGTCGCGCACTTGGCTTGCCGCCTTGCGCCTGGCCTTCTCCCACTGGCCGCTGCCCAGCTTGTGCAGCGGCGCCTCGTCGGCCGAGACGCCGGTGTAGCGGCCGATCAGCTGCAGCTGGCTCACGGGCACGTAGAGCATGGCCTTGTCGGCATATTCCAGGTGCAGGAATTCCTGCAGGGCCGGGCTGCCGTCGGGGTTTTTCTGCCCCATATCCATGTGCATCAGGCCGCGGTAGCGGCCTATGCCGTGCTGGCTGTGGACCACCGGGTCGCCCATCTTGAGCTCGGACAGATCCTTGATCAGCGCCTCTACGTCGCTGGCCTGCTCCTGCTTCTTGCGCCGGCGCGTCGTGCTGCCGGTGGCGAACAGCTCGGTCTCGGTGACGAGATCCAGGCCGTCTTCGACCCAGGCAAAACCGGTGGCCAGCGCCGCCGTGGCAATGCCCACGCGCTCGGCGAGCGTTTGCTGAAATTCGGCCAGCGAGTCGAAGGCCGGAGGGTTCAGGCCCGATGCGCGCAGAAAGTCCAGCAGGCTCTCGCGTCTGCCATCGGATTCGGCCAAAAGCAAGACCCGGTGTGCGCTGGATGCTATATGTTTTTGCAGCCGGGCGAGCGGGTCATCGGCGCCGCGCACCACGGACAGGTCGGGCAGCTTCTGGAAGCTGGCGTTGTCCTGCACGTCCTCCACACCCGGGCGCAGCGACAGCTGGGCATGCGGCTTGGCCTGGCCGTAGAACTGCTCGGCGGACAGGAACAGCGCCTCGGGCGGCAGCGTGGGGTGGTCCGGGTCGCCCTGGATCAGGCGGTAGCGCTCGCGCGTGTCCTGCCAGAAGCGCTGAAAGGCCGTCTCCAGGTCGCCGTGCAGCACCACCGTGGCCTGTTCGCCAAGGTAGTCGAACACCGTGGCCGTGTCGTCGAAGAACAGCGGCAGGTAGTACTCGATACCGGCGGTGGCCACGCCGTTGCCCATGTCCTTGTAGATGCGGCTGCGCGTGGGGTCGCCCTCCAGCAGCTCGCGCCAGCGCTGGCGGAACTTGCCCCGCGCCGCCTCGTCCATGGGAAATTCGCGCCCGGGCAGCAGGCGCACCTCGGGCACGGGGTAGAGGCTGCGCTGGCTGTCGGGGTCGAAGGTGCGGATGGAGTCGATCTCGTCGTCGAACAGATCCACGCGATAGGGCTGCAGCGAGCCCATGGGGAACAGGTCAATGAGCCCGCCGCGCACCGCGTATTCGCCATGGCCCACGACTTGAGATACATGCTGGTAGCCGGCCAGCGTCAGTTGCGCGCGCAGTTTGGCTTCGTCCAGCTTTTGCTTGACCTTGAAGTGGAAGGTGTAGCCGGCCAGGAAGGCCGGCGGCGCCAGGCGGTACAGCGCCGTGGTGGCGGGCACCAGTACCACGTCGGCCTCGCCTTGGGATATGCGCCACAGCGTCGCCAGGCGCTCGCTGATCAAGTCCTGGTGCGGCGAGAAGCTGTCGTAGGGCAGGGTTTCCCAGTCGGGAAACAGCGCGCAGCGCAGCTCTGGCGCAAAAAACGCCATTTCATCGATCAGGCGCTGGGCATCGGCGGCGTCCGCCGTGACGATGGCGGTGACGCGGCCGGCGGCCTTTTCGCGTTCGCCCAGGCGGGCCAGCAACAGGGCGTCGGCGCTACCCACGGGGCGGGGCAGGGTGAAGCGTTTTCCGGGGGAGAGTTTGGGCAGCTGCATGCGTGACGGTTGCCTGGATGGCTGCGCTGTGCGCGCAGGCAGGCGTGGGGCGTGAAGCGGCGATTCTAGAATGCCCACCCATGACCGACCTGCTGCCCAATCACAACCCTGCCCGCCATGTGCCTGGGCGCTTCTGGGCGCTGCTGCCCTGCGCGGGCACGGGTCAGCGCGCCCTGCGCGTGCAGCCTGGCGCGGGCGCGGTCCTGCCCAAGCAGTACCAAAGGGTCGCCGGTCAGCCCATGGTGCTGCACACGCTGGCGGCCTTTGCCGGCGTGGCCCGGCTGGCCGGCACGCTGGTGGCCGTGGCGCCGGGCGATGATTTCTTCAGCAGCCATGCGCACCCGGCCTTCTTCGCCCTGCCCTGCGGCGGCGCCACGCGCGCCGACACGGTGCTGGGCGGCCTGAAAGCGCTGCAGCAGCGCGGCGCGCAGGACGAAGACTGGGTGCTGGTGCACGACGCGGCGCGCTGCCTGGTGACCACGGCGCAGATTGACGCGCTTATCGACGCTTGCCAGGGTGACAGCGTTGGTGGCCTGCTGGCGCACAAGCTGGCCGACACACTGAAGACCGCCAGCGACGGCCCGGGCGGCGTGCGCGTGGCCGCCACCGTGGACCGCAGCGACAAATGGCTGGCGCAGACGCCGCAGATGTTCCGCCTGGGTGTGCTGCTGCGCGCGCTGGAGCAGGTGGGCGCTGCCGCCACCGACGAGGCCAGCGCCATCGAGGCCATGGGTCTGCGCCCGCGCCTGGTGCCGGGCGGCGCGCAGAACTTCAAGGTCACCTACCCGGAGGACTTTGCCTTGGCCGAGGCCGTGCTGGCCCAGCGCCTGCATGGCGGTACCCTGGACAGGTTTGGTGGCCAGCGTGGCCTGGCCGCCAGTGAGGCGATCAACCCCTTTTTTGCGCGCGCGACGCAGCGCTAGGAACAGCGATGGATTTCAGGATTGGCGAGGGTTGGGATGTGCATGCCCTGGTGCCCGGGCGGCGGCTGGTGTTGGGCGGGGTGGACATTCCCCATGGCATGGGCCTTCTCGGGCATTCGGATGCCGACGTGCTGCTGCACGCCATTACCGATGCCCTGCTGGGCGCGGCGGCGCTGGGCGACATAGGCAGTCATTTCCCCGACAGCGATGCGCGTTTCAAGGGCGCGGATTCGGAGGTGCTGCTCACCGAGGCGGCACGCCGCGTGCGCGACAAGGGCTATGCCATTGCCAATGTCGACAGCACCGTGGTGGCCCAGGCGCCGCGCCTGGCGGCCCATATCCCCGCCATGCGCGAGCGCATCGCCGGTGCCCTTGGGCTGCAGCTGGATCAGGTGAACGTCAAGGCCAAGACCGCCGAGCGCCTTGGCCCCGTGGGCCAGGGCCTGGCCATGGAAGCGCGCGCCGTAGTGCTGCTGCACCGCCACTGACCACTAAACCGGCCTCTTGGGCAGGCGCGACTTGGGCGGCAGGTGGCGCTTGACCTGCGGGCGCTGCAGGCGTTGCTCGGGGCTCTGGCCGTCCTCCAGGTCGGTGGCGCGTTGCAGCTGGATATGGGCCACCAGCCCGCCCGAGGCCGAGTTGGCCAGCGCGAAGATGCCACCCATGCGCTGCACGGTCTTGTCCACGATGGACAGGCCCAGCCCCGCGCCGGCGGCGGCCGTGCGCGCCGCGTCGCCACGGAAGAACGGCTTGGTCAGGTTGGCCAGCTGCTCCGATGGTGCGCCCGGGCCATGGTCGCGCAGCTTGACCAGCACCCATTTCTCACGGGCCTTGGCGGCAATGTCCACGGTGGTGATGCCGGTCTCGCGGTTCTTGCCATAGCGGCGGGCGTTTTCCAGCAGGTTGGAGATCACGCGCGCCAGTTCCACCTCGTCGGCCATGACGATCAGGTCTTCGGGCACGTTCATGGTGATCTGCAGTTCGCGGTGGTCCTGCACGGCATACACGCAGGACGACACCACGCCATGCAGGTTGACCGGGTTCAGTGCCACGGTATCGGGGCGGGCGTAGTCCAGGAACTTGTCGATGGTGGCGTCGAGCTGCACGATGTCGGCCACCATATGCTCGCGCGCCACGTCGTCATTCACGCTCATCTCGGTTTCCAGGCGCAGGCGCGCCAGGGGCGTGCGCAGGTCGTGCGAGATGCCGGCCAGCATTACGGCGCGGTCCTGCTCCAGCTTGGCGAGCTTTTGTGCCATGCGGTTGAAGCCGATGTTGACCTCGCGGATTTCGCTGGTCACGGCCTCTTCGTCCAGCGCGCCGGCGGCAAAGTCGCCGTCGCGCACGCGGTTGGCGGCGTCGCTGAGCTGCTTGAGCGGGCGGTTGATCAGGCGCGCGATGATGGCCGCTCCGGCCAGCGACAGCGCACCCACGATGGACAGCCAGATCAGCCAGGTCTTGCCGCCGGCGGCGGTGAGGCGCGAGCGATCCATCAGCAGCCAGTTGGGGTCGCCATTGATGGTGAAGCCCACCCACAGCCCGGCCTCGCCATTCACGCTGCTGGCCACAATGGTGCCCGGGCCCAGGCGCCGCGACAGCTCCTCGGTCAGGCGCTGGCCCAGGGCCGATGGCTCCAGCAGCTGAAACTTGTCGCCGGGCTCGCGCGGCAGGATGCGCATGCCCTCCTGGTCGGCCATGGTCTTGAGCAGCGACACGCGCGCAATGGCGTCCGAGTGCACCAGCGCCGCGCGGCTGAGGTTGACCATGGAGGCGATCTGCTGCGCCGACTGCAGCGTGCGCGGCTCCAGCTCCAGCGCGCGCAGGGTTTGCAGCCAGGCCAGCATGCAGCCCACCAGCAGCAGCCCCAGCAGGAAGAAGGTGCGCCAGAAAAGATTCAGCCCCACGCGTGAACGCGGGGGGCCTCGTCTGGTGGAAGCCTCCAGTGGCGCCGGGCTGGTGGCGTCTGGGGGCACGTCGTGGGTGGCGCTCATGGCTGTGGTGGCTGGCAATGCAAGATGGCGGACGCGGCCCGTCGGGGCCTGGCGTCCATCCGTTCAGAAATGGTGCGGGCCTGGAGGGCTTAGCTCGTGCCGTCCGGCACGAACACATAGCCCACGCCCCACACGGTTTGAATGTAGCGTGGCGCTGCCGCGTCCACCTCGACGAGCTTGCGCAGGCGCGAGATTTGCACGTCCAGGCTGCGGTCGAAGGGCTCGAACTCGCGGCCGCGCGCCAGCAGGGCCAGCTTTTCGCGCGACAGCGGCTGGCGCGGGTGGCGCACCAGGGCCTTGAGCATGGCGAACTCGCCCGTGGTCAGCGGCAACTCCTCGCCATTCTTCTGCAGCGCGCGCGTGCCCATGTCGAAGGTGAAGGGGCCGAAGGTCACGACCTCGTTGTCGCCCGAGGGCGCGCCCGGCGCCTCCTGCGGCGGGCGGCGGCGCAGCACGGCGTGGATGCGCGCCAGCAGCTCGCGCGGGTTGAAGGGTTTGCCAAGATAGTCGTCGGCGCCCACCTCCAGACCGACGATGCGATCCACGTCCTCGCCCTTGGCGGTGAGCATGATGATGGGCGTGCGGTCGCTGGCGGCGCGCAGGCGCCTGCAGATGGACAGGCCGTCCTCGCCGGGCATCATCAGGTCGAGCACGATCAGGTCCACCGTCTCGCGCAGCAGGATGCGGTTGAGCGCCTTGCCGTCTTCCGCCACCATGACCTCGAAGCCTTCCTGCGTCAGATAGCGGCGCAGCAGGTCGCGGATGCGTGCATCGTCGTCCACCACCAGGATCTTGTCGGTGCGGTTGGTTGTTGAAGCCATGCTGTCTTTCCCCAGTCCAATTTGTAACAACGCCGATTCTGACCAGCTTGCGCGCCAAAAACCGCGT
Source organism: Diaphorobacter limosus (assembly GCF_033100095.1). Classification (NCBI taxonomy): domain Bacteria; kingdom Pseudomonadati; phylum Pseudomonadota; class Betaproteobacteria; order Burkholderiales; family Comamonadaceae; genus Diaphorobacter; species Diaphorobacter limosus. The sequence goes on from NZ_CP136921.1 coordinate 4,000,302, forward strand.
TTTCCTCGGGAACCTGACCAACTGTTACAGGTTTTGCCCAGGCCGGCATGGGCGTAAACGGGTCCTTCCAGCGCCGTCGCATGCGCGCTGGCTTATCGTTGCGATGGTGGTCAATTCCCCATTCCAGGAGATAGATGGATATGCAACTTGCTTTCAAAAAAGTAGCTGTTGGCGCTTTATTGATGGGCGTTACAAGCGTTTTTGCCCAATACAGCCTGACGCCTGCACCGCAGGACGTGCTGCAGCTGTCGGCCACCGGGGCCGTCGAGGTGCAGCAGGATCTGCTGGTATTGACATTGAGCGCAACCCGCGAGGCGGCCGATGCGGCGGCCGTGCAGACGCAGCTCAAGCAGGCCCTGGATGGCGCGCTCGGTCTGGCCCGCGCCGCGGCCCAGCCGCAGCAGCTGGAGGTGCGCACGGGGGCGTTTGGCATGTATCCGCGCCATGGCAAGGACGGCAAGATCAGCGGCTGGCAGGGGCGCGCCGAGCTGGTGCTGCAGGGGCGGGACTTTGCGCGCATCACCGCCACGGCAGGCAAGATCCAGAGCATGGCCATCAGCCAGATCGCGTTCGACCTCTCGCGCGAGGCGCGCGCCAGGGTGGAGAGCGAGGCGCAGGCCAAGGCCATAGAGGCCTTCAAGGGGCGCGCCACCGAGCTGGCGCGTGGCTTTGGCTTTACCGGCTACACCCTGCGTGAGGTGAGCGTGAGCAGCAACGAGATGGCCCCCGGCCCGCGTCCGCGCATGCTGGCCATGGAGGCCAAGGCGATGTCCGTGGCCAGTGACGCGCCGGTGCCGGTGGAGGCCGGCAAGGCGCAGGTGACGGTCACCCTTTCGGGTTCGGTGCAGTTGCGGTGATTTTGGCCGCTAGCGTCCAATAGTAGGGCGCTGACAGCTATAAAAACAATAGTTAAACTGCTTACTGGGCCGCCCAGCCGCCATCCATGTTCCAGGCCACGCCGCGCACGTTGTTGGCAGCGGCCGAGCAGAAGAACACGGCCAGCTCGCCCAGCTCCTCCGGCGTGGTGAACTGCATCGAGGGCTCTTTCTCGCCCAGCAGCAGCTTCTTGGCGTCTTCGTTGGACAGGCCATGCTCGGCGGCCTTGGCGTCCACCTGCTTTTGCACCAGGGGGGTGAGGACCCAACCGGGGCAGATGGCGTTGCAGGTCACGCCGGTGGTGGCGTTCTCCAGCGCCGTCACCTTGGTCAGGCCGACGATGCCATGCTTGGCCGCCACATAGGCCGATTTCTGCGCCGAGGCCACCAGGCCATGCACCGAGGCCACGTTGATGATGCGCCCCCAGTTGGCCGCCTGCATGGCCGGCAGGGCCAGGCGCGTGGTGTGGAAGGCGCTGGTCAGGTTGATGGCGATGATGGCGTCCCAGCGCTCCGCAGGGAAGTCCTGCACGCTGGCCACATGCTGAATGCCGGCGTTGTTCACCAGAATGTCCACGCGGCCGAACTGGGCGGCGCTGAACTTCATCATGTCCTCGATGTCGCCCGCGCGGCTCATGTCCGCGCCGTGGTGCTGGACGCGCACCCCATGGGCCTGGCCGGCGGCCAGCACCTCGGCGCGTGGGCCGTCCACGTCGCCAAAGCCGTTGAGCACGATGTTTGCCCCCTGGCGCGCCAGGGCCTTGGCGATGCCAAGGCCGATGCCGCTGGTGGAGCCGGTGACGAGGGCGGTTTTGCCGTTCAGCATGAGAGTCTCTCCGAATGAATTACGATGCAGCGCAGGGATTATCGATTGCTGTATGACGGTACCGTTTCCATGATTCAACCTACGCTGAACTACGTACCGTGCCTGGGCCCCGCCGCTGCAGGCGGGGCTGCCGAACAGGGCCACCGCATGGCCTACTGGGAGTGGAATGCCACGGGCAATCCCGCGCACCCGCATGTCATCGTCTGCGTGCATGGCCTGACGCGCCAGGGACGCGACTTCGACCATCTGGCACGCCATCTGAGCCGCCAGGCGCGCGTCATCTGCCCGGACGTGGCGGGTCGGGGCGAGAGCGACTGGCTGGCCGACCCCATGGCCTACCAGGTGCCGGTGTACGCCGCCGACATGCTGACCCTGTTGCTGCAACTGCACCAGCAGGCGCCCATGGCCATGCTGGACTGGGTGGGCACCAGCATGGGAGGGCTGATCGGCATGGGGGTTTGCGGCATGCCCGATCTGCCGCTGCCGGTGCCCGTGCGGCGCCTGGTGCTCAACGACGTGGGGCCGCGCATCGAGTGGGCGGCACTGCAGCGCATAGGCGAGTACCTGGGGCAGCCGCTGCGTTTCGACTCGCTGCAGCAGGCCGCCGATGCGCTGTGGCAGATTTCGAGCAGTTTTGGCCCGCACACCCCCGAGCAGTGGCTGGATCTGTCGCGCGCCATGGTGCGACCCGCACCCGGCGGCGGTTTCAAGCTGCATTACGACCCGGCGATCGCCCTGCCATTCAAGGCCCTGACGCCCGAGGCGGCCAGCGCCGGGGAGCAGCAGTTGTGGCAGCTGTACGACCAGATCAGCGCCCAGGTACTGCTGCTGCGCGGCGCGCAGTCGGATCTGCTGAGTGCGCATACCGCCCAGGAAATGGGACAGCGTGGCCCGCGAGCGCGACTGGTCGAGTTTGCCGACGCGGGCCATGCACCCACCCTGGTCAACGCCGGGCAGATCCAGGTGGTCGCCGACTTTCTGTTCGATCGGCAACAGGGGCCGGGAGCATGAAAAGCAACTCCTCCGGTCCTGCGCCGCCCCTGGCCCCGGAGCCGGGTGACGGCGTACGCCCTGATGGCTTGCCTCAGCTGATTGCCGCCACTTCGCAGGCCGAGCCCGGCCAGGCCGACGCGCTGGCGCGTGCCCGCGCCTTTGCCGAGCCGCTGCTCATCGGCGAAACCCTGGAGACCGGCGAAAACACCCTGGCCCATGCCGATGCCGTGGCCGCCATTCTGAATGCGCTGGGCAGTTCCGAGACCATGCAGGCGGCGGCCTATCTGGTCTATACCTGCAACCACCTGAACAAGCCTGAAGAGGTCATTGGCAAGGCCTTTGGCAGCAACTTCGCGGCGCTGGCCGTGGAGACCACCAAGCTCATGCGCGTGCAGACCCAGGCGCGCGAGGCGCAGGTGGCCGGTCTGCAGGTGGACGACGCGGCCACGCAGAACGAAAACGTGCGCAAGATGCTGCTGGCCTTCTCGCGCGACCTGCGCGTGGTCATGCTGCGCTTGGCCTCGCGCCTGCAGACGCTGCGCTACTACGCGGCCAGCAAGCGCCCCGTCTCTCCGGCCATTGCCCGCGAGGCGCAGCAGGTGTTCGCGCCGCTGGCCAACCGCCTGGGCATCTGGCAGATGAAGTGGGAGCTGGAAGACCTGGCGTTTCGCTTCCTGGAGCCCGATACCTACCGGGAGGTGGCACGGCTGCTGGACGAAAAGCGCGTCGAGCGTGAGCTGTACATGGAGCAGCTGCGCGCCCGGCTGGAATCCGAGCTGCGCGCCCACAGCATCAGCGCCAGCGTCTCGGGTCGGCCCAAGCATATCTACAGCATCGTCAAGAAGATGCGCGGCAAGTCGCTCAACTTCGACCAGGTGTTCGACATACGCGCGCTGCGCGTCATCGTGCCCAATGTCAAGGACTGCTACGCCGCATTGAGCTGGGTGCACAGCCAGTTCAGCCCCATAGAGGCCGAGTTTGACGACTACATCGCCAAACCCAAGCCCAACGGCTACCAGTCTCTGCACACCGTGGTGCGTGACGAGGCGGGGCGCGCCATCGAGATCCAGATCCGCACCCAGGCCATGCACGACCATGCCGAGCATGGCGTGGCCGCGCACTGGGCCTACAAGGAGGCGGGCACCAAGGGCTATGCCGGCGTGTCCGCGGCCAGCGAGTACGACGCAAAGATTGCCGTGCTGCGCCAGCTGCTGGCCTGGGAGCGCGACCTGGTCGGCTCCGCCAGCCGCAGCAGCCTGTTCGAAGACCGCATCTATGTGCTGACCCCCGACGCCGCCGTGGTCGAGCTGCCGCAGGGCGCCACGCCCGTGGACTTTGCCTATGCCGTGCACACCAACGTCGGCCACCGCTGTCGCGGTGCGCGCGTCGATGGCGCCATGGTGCCGCTGAACACGCCGCTGCAAAACGGCCAGACGGTGGAGATCAGCACCGTGAAGGAGGGGCGGCCCTCGCGCGACTGGCTCAACCCGGAGCTGGGCTACCTCGTCAGCCACCGCGCCAAGGCCAAGGTGCGCGCCTGGTTCAACGCCCAGGCCACCGCGGTCACGGTTCTGCGCGGGCGCGAACTGGTGGAAAAGCTGCTGCAGCGCGAGGGCAAGACGGCCCTCAAGCACGACGACCTGGCCGAACAATTGGGCTTCAAGACGGCCGACGCGCTGTTCGAGATGGTGGGCAAGGACGAGCTCTCGCTGCGCTCCATCGAAACCCTGTTGCGCCCGCCCGAGCCCGTTGTGCCGACGCCCGATCTGCTGGTGCGCAAGGCGCGCGCCAGCGACGGTGGCGCCAAGGGCGGGGTGCTGGTGGTGGGCGTGGATTCGCTCATGACGCAGCTGGCCAAATGCTGCAAGCCCGCGCCACCGGACGATATCCGCGGCTTTGTCACGCGCGGCAAGGGCGTCAGCGTGCACCGCAGCGACTGCCGCAATTTTCACGAAATGTTTGCACGCAACGCCGAGCGCGTGATCGACGTGCAGTGGGGCAAACAGCAGCGCCAGGCCGCGGGCGCTGCGGTCTATCCCGTGGACGTGGCCGTGGAGGCCTCGGATCGGCAGGGGCTGCTGCGTGACATCTCGGAGGTGTTCGCGCGCGAGAAAACCAACGTCATCGGCGTGCAGACCCAATCCGTGAAGGGCACGGCCTGGATGACCTTCACCGTGGAGGTGTCCGATGCCGGCCGGCTGAACAAGGTGCTGGGCATGGTTGCCAACGTGCAAGGCGTGCGTTCGGCACGCAGGCGTTGAGTCGATTTTTTTGGGCCGTTTTTTGCTGCTATACTCCCAGCTTCTCGAACAAACACAGGCGCGTAGCTCAGCTGGTTAGAGCACCACCTTGACATGGTGGGGGTCGTTGGTTCGAGTCCAATCGCGCCTACCAATTGAATCAAGCACCTCGCAGAAATGCCTGGTGCTTTTTTCTTGCCTGAATTTTGATCAGCTGGCAGATGCAAAGTGAGGGTATTCCTGTCCGCCATGCAGGCCAGGCCTGCCTAGAATCTGCTGCACTGCAATACAGACGGGCCAGAGACCCGAGGAGTCGTAAGTGTCAGACAACAATACCGCGCCAGAAGCCCCAACCACGCAGCGCGTGATCAAGAAGTATCCCAATCGCCGGCTGTACGACACTTCCACCTCGACCTATGTGACGCTGGCCGAGGTCAAGCAGCTGGTGATGAATGGCGAGTCGGTCGCGGTGCGCGACGCCAAGAGTGGGGAAGACCTCACGCGCAGCATCTTGCTGCAAATCATTCTGGAAGAAGAGGCCGGCGGCGCGCCCATGTTCAGCGAGGCGGCGCTGGCCAACATCATCCGCTTCTATGGCCATGCCATGCAGGGCTTCATGGGTGCCTACCTCGAGAAGAACGTGCAGATGTTCACCGAGATCCAGTCCAAGCTGGCCGAGCAGACGCAAGGCTTCACGCCCGAGATGTGGTCGCAGTTCATGAACCTACAGTCACCCATGATGAAGGGCATGATGGGCAACTACATGGAGCAGTCGCAAAGCATGTACCAGCAGATGCAGGAGCAGATGCAGAAGCAGACCGAGCAGATGCTGGGTGCGTTTGGCCTCAAAAAACGCTGACGTTCCCTAAACTGGGAAAATACGGGGATGAGCGAAGCACTCTCCCCGACAAAAAACCCCAAGATCGGCTTCGTCAGCCTGGGCTGCCCCAAGAACCTGACGGACTCCGAACTCATACTCACCCAGCTCTCCGCCGAGGGCTACGAGACCTCCAAGACCTTCCAGGGCGCGGATCTGGTCATCGTCAACACCTGCGGCTTCATCGACGATGCCGTGCGCGAGAGCCTGGACACGATTGGCGAGGCCCTGGCCGACAACGGCAAGGTCATCGTCACCGGCTGCCTGGGCGCGCGCGCCGATGATGGCGGCGGCAACCTGGTTAAGGGCGTGCACCCGAATGTGCTGGCCGTCACCGGCCCGCATGCCACGCAGGAGGTGATGGAGCATGTGCACCAGCACCTGCCCAAGCCGCACGACCCTTTCATCGACCTGGTGCCCGGCGCCTTCAGCGAGGCCGGCATCAAGCTCACGCCGCGCCACTACGCCTACCTGAAGATCTCCGAGGGCTGCAACCACCGCTGCACCTTCTGCATCATTCCGTCGATGCGTGGCGACCTGGTGTCGCGCCCGATCGGCGATGTGCTGAAGGAGGCCAGGGCGCTGTTCGAGGGCGGTGTGAAGGAGCTCTTGGTGGTCAGCCAGGACACCTCGGCCTACGGCGTGGACGTGAAATACCGCACAGGTTTTTGGGACGGCAAGCCGGTGCGCACGCGCCTGTTGGAGCTGGTGCAGCAGCTCGGCGAGATCGCCCGGGGGTACGGCGCCTGGGTGCGTCTGCACTACGTTTATCCGTACCCGAGCGTGGACGACATCATCCCGCTGATGGCCGACGGCCTGGTGCTGCCCTACCTGGACGTGCCCCTGCAGCACAGCCACCCCGATGTCCTGAAGCGCATGAAGCGCCCGGCCAGCGGCGAGAAGAACCTGGAGCGCATCCAGCGCTGGCGCGAGATGTGCCCCGAGCTGGTGATACGCAGCACCTTCATCGCCGGCTTTCCTGGCGAGACGGAAGAAGAGTTCGAGCACCTGCTGCAGTTCCTGCGCGAGGCGCAGATCGACCGCGCCGGCTGCTTTGCCTATAGCAACGTCAACGGAGCCGCGGCCAATGACCTGCCGGGCATGCTGCCGATGGAGCTGCGCGAGGAGCGCCGTGCACGCTTCATGGCCGTGGCCGAAGAGGTCTCCACCGCCCGCCTGCAGCGCCGCGTGGGCCAGACCCTGCAGGTGCTGGTGGACAAGTCCGTGGGCCTGGGCAAGAAGGGCGGCGTGGGTCGCAGCTGGGCCGATGCGCCCGAGATCGACGGCCTGGTCCATCTGCTGCCGCCCGAGAAGATCAGCAAAACCTACAAGGTGGGCGACTTCGTCAAGGCGCGCATCGTGGGCACGCAGGGGCATGACCTGGTGGGCGTGCCGGTCTGACTGCGGCGTCGGCACAAAAAAGGAGCGTGTGAACCACGCTCCTTTTTTTTGAGGGCAGGGCAGGGCGCTATCAGCCCCCCACGGCCAGCAGCTCCACGTCGAACTTCAGCGTGGCGTTGGGCGGGATCACGCCGCCGGCGCCGCGCGCGCCGTAGCCCAGATCCGCCGGGATGATGAGGGTGCGCTGGCCGCCGATCTGCATGCCCTGCACGCCCTCGTCCCAGCCCTTGATGACCATGCCCGCGCCCAGGGGAAACTCGAACGGATCGTTACGGTCACGGCTGGAGTCGAACTTGGCGCCCTGCTGGCCGTCCTTGTAGAGCCAGCCGGTGTAGTGCACGCGCACCGACTGGCCGCGTGTGGCCTGGGCGCCGGTGCCGACGACGCTGTCTTCGTACTGCAGGCCGGAGGCCGTGGTGGTGAATGCCATGTTGATTCCTTGAATTGCTTCAAAAAGTAGAGCTTACTGCGCTTGCCAATCAAGCGCTTGAGCTCAAAAAGACCAAAACCCGCATCGAGCGGGTTGGGTGGGTGAAGGGGCTGTCTTACTTCTTCGCGCGTGCTGCCGTCCAGCGGTTGGCAAAGGCCTGCACGTCGGACAGGCGCTTGAGCAGATCCTGCCCCGAGGGGGTGACGATGTAGCCGTCGCTGCCGTGGTCCATGAAACCGGCTTCGCGCAGTTCCTTGATGCGGGTGTTCAGCGTGTTGGGCGTGATGCCGCCAACGCTGTCCTGCAGCAGGCGGAAGGTCTGCGGGTGGCCGTCGCGCAGCGCCCACAGCACGCGCAGCGCGTAGCGGCATTCGAGTTTCTCGAACAGCTGAAAGACGGCGGCGTTTTCCTTGGAGCTCATGAACGCTTCTCCTTACGCTTGGGTTGGGTGATGGGGGTCTCCGCCGCATGCGGCGGGGTGACCGGGGTCGCAAAAAACGATAGCAATATAACGCGGAAATGCAACCGCTACAAGTTTGGTAGCTCCTGGCGCCTATCTGTCGTGCGCAAACGTCATAAATTGGCCGCAGTGTTGATGGTTGGATCAGGGCCGATTGCGCCGTAGCATGGCATGCTTTGCGGCTTTCCCGCTTTGCCACCGATCGGTCTTTTCCACATGCCTTCGAATCCATCCACTGCACCCCGCCTGCCGCTTGAAGGCCTGCGCGTGGTGGAGTTCACCCACATGGTCATGGGTCCGACCTGCGGCATGGTACTGGCCGACCTGGGGGCCGAGGTCATCAAGGTCGAGCCCGTGGAGGGCGACCGCACGCGCCACCTGCTGGGGGCGGGGGCGGGTTTTTTCCCGATGTTCAACCGCAACAAGAAGAGCATCGCCATCGACCTGCGCAAGCGCCAGGGGCGAGAGGTGGCGATCCGCCTGGCGAGCTCGGCTGACGTGGTGGTGCAGAACTTCAAGCCGGGCGTGATGGCCAAGTACGGCCTGGACTACGCCGCGCTCTCGCGCCTGAACGAGCGTATGGTTTACGTGAACCACACCGGTTTTCTGCCTGGGCCGTACGAGCACCGCACGGCGCTGGACGAGGTAGTGCAGATGATGGGCGGGCTGGCCTACATGACCGGCCGCTCGGGCGACCCGTTGCGCGCCGGCAGCAGCGTCAACGACATCATGGGTGGCATGTTTGGCGCCATGGGTGCCATGGCGGCGCTGATGCAGCGCCAGCAGACTGGACTGGGCCAGGAGGTGGATTCGGCCCTTTTCGAGAACAACGTCTTCCTGGTGGGCCAGCACATGATGCAGTACGCCGTCACCGGCCAGCCCGCCGCACCCATGCCCGAGCGCATCTCATCCTGGGCCGTGTACGACGTGTTCGATGTCAAGGACGGCGGGCAGATCTTTCTGGCGGTGGTGAGCGACGCGCAGTGGCAAGTTTTTTGCGACGCCATGGGCTACGCCGATCTCAATGCCGACCCGCGCCATGCCAGCAACAACGACCGCGTGCGCCAGCGCGCCACGCTTGTCCCTGAGCTGCGCCGGCGTCTGGGGCAGCACCGGGCCGAGGAGCTGGCGGCGGTGTTCGAGCGCCACGGCCTGCCGTTCGCGCCCATCGCACGCCCCGAGCAGCTGTTCGACGATCCGCACCTGACCGCCACCGGGGGCCTGGCCGAGATCACGCTACCCGACGGTGAACGTGCGGGGCAGGTGGCGCGCACCACGCTGCTGCCGCTGCGCATGGACGGCAAGCGTCCGGGCGTGCGCAGCGACCCGCCGCGCCTGGGCCAGCACACCGAGCAGCTGCTGCAGGGGTTGGGCTATGACGCCGGGCAGATCCAGGCACTGCTGGAGGCCAAGGCGGTGGTTTGATTTTGAATGTCTTTGGGCTGTGAGGCGCTACAGTCAAGCGCTAACAGCTATCATTTTAGATGGATTTTGCCTGCAGCATGCGCACCAGTACCAGCAGGGCGCGGTTGACCGGGGTGGCCAGGCCCAGCGCTGCGCCGCGGCGCACCACATAGCCGTTCAAATGCTCGATCTCGCTGGGTCGGCCGCGTGCCAGATCCTGGGCGGTGGATGACAGCTGGCCCGGCATGCTTTGCGCAATGCCGCGCACGGCGGCATGCACGTCACCGTCCATGCGCACGCCGTCGGCCTGCGCCACGGCCTGGCATTCGGCCACCAGATCGGCAATCACCGCGCTGGCGCCATCCTGTTGCACCAGCCAGCCATAGGGCTGCTGGGTGATCGCCGACAGCGCGTTGTAGGCACAGTTGATGACCAGCTTGGCCCACAGCGCGCCGCGCACGTTGCCGGACACCTGGGTGGGAATGCCAGCCGCGGCCAGTTCAAGCGCCAGGCGCTCGCTGACGGGCGAGGGGGCTATCAGCAGATCGCCGCGCCCGAAATGCCGCACATGGCCCGGCCCGGCCATGGCCGTGGCCACATACACCACGGCGGCGGCCACGGGCTGAGCGGGGCCGAGCATGGCGCGCACGCGCTCGTCGTTGTCCACGCCGTTCTGCAGCGTCAGCACCAGGGCGCCGGGCGCCAGATGCGGCTGGATCTGGCGCGCGGCGGTCTCGGTGTCGGTGGATTTGACGCACAGCAGCACCACGTCGGCGCCGGCTACCGCCTTGGCTTCGGTGCTGGCGCTCAGGCGCACATGCTCATCAAGCGTTGCGCTCTGCAGCCGCAGACCATGGGCGGTAATGGCCTGCACATGGGCCTGGCGGCCAATGAGGGTGACGGCATGTCCGGCGCGCGCCAGCAGCGCGCCAAAGTAGCAGCCCACCGAGCCCGCGCCCATGACGGCAAACGCGAGGCGTGGGGCAGAGGTGTCGGGGGTGGTGGTCATGGCGGGATGGGCAAGGGTTGGTGCGCAGGCATTGTCCATGGCGCGCAGCACCGTGCAACAGGGCGCAAAAAAAGCCCCGGCACCGGGCGGTGGCGGGGCTGGCTGGGTGACGCGATGCGGTTACAGCGAATCGATGAAGCTGCGCAGCTTGTCGCTGCGGCTGGGGTGCTTCAACTTGCGCAGCGCCTTGGCCTCGATCTGGCGGATGCGCTCGCGCGTCACGTCGAACTGCTTGCCCACCTCTTCCAGCGTGTGATCCGAGGTCATCTCGATGCCGAAGCGCATGCGCAGCACCTTGGCCTCGCGCGGTGTCAGGCCGTCCAGGATGTCCTTGACCACGTCGCGCAGGCCGGCCTGCATGGCGGCATCCACCGGCGCGGTGTTGTTGCTGTCCTCGATGAAGTCGCCCAGGTGGCTGTCGTCGTCGTCGCCGATGGGCGTTTCCATCGAGATCGGCTCCTTGGCGATCTTCATGATCTTGCGGATCTTGTCCTCGGGGATCTCCATCTTCTCGGCCAGGATGCTGGCGTCGGGCTCGAAGCCGAACTCCTGCAGATGCTGGCGCGAGATGCGGTTCATCTTGTTGATGGTCTCGATCATGTGCACCGGGATGCGGATGGTGCGCGCTTGGTCGGCGATCGAGCGCGTGATGGCCTGGCGGATCCACCAGGTGGCGTAGGTCGAGAACTTGTAGCCGCGGCGGTATTCGAACTTGTCCACGGCCTTCATCAGGCCGATGTTGCCCTCCTGGATCAGATCCAGGAACTGCAGGCCGCGGTTGGTGTACTTCTTGGCAATCGAGATCACCAGGCGCAGGTTGGCCTCGATCATCTCCTTCTTGGCGTCGCGCGAATTCGATTCGCCCTGGTTCATGCGCTTGTTGATGGCCTTGAGCTCGCCCAGCGGCACGACCACGCGCGACTGCAGGTCGATCAGGTGCTGCTGCAGCTCCTGGATCGGCGGGATGTTGCGCTGCATCACGGTGCTCCAGGGCTTGGCCGCGGCGGCCTGCTTCTCGACCCAGGTGCGGTCGAGCAGGTTGGGCGGGAACTCCTTGATGAAGGTCTCCTGCGGCATGCCGCACTTGTCCACGATGATGCGGCGCAGCTCACGCTCCTTCTTGCGCACATCGTCCACCTGGGCACGCACCATGTCGCACAGCTTCTCGATGGTCTTGGCCGTGAAGCGTATGGTCATCAGCTTGGCCGAGATCTCGTGCTGCACCTTCATGTACGCCGGCGTGCCGTAGCCCTCCTTGTCGTAGATCTTGTGCATCTTCTCGAACAGCGCGCGCAGCTCGTCAAAGCGCTCCAGCGCGTCGTTCTTGAGCTTTTCCAGCAGGCGCGTCATGGCCTTGGAGCCGCCCTTGCCGTCGTCGTCGTCCTCTTCGTCGTACTCGTCGAAGTCTTCCTCGGCCACGTAGTCGTCGGCCTCCTCGGGGTTGGAGAAGCCATCGACCACGGTGTTGATGATGACCTTGCCCTCGCGGATTTCCTCGCCCATGTTGAGGATCTCGGCGATGGTCGCGGGCGAGGCGCTGATGGCCTCCATCATGTCCATCAGGCCGCCCTCGATGCGCTTGGCGATCTCGATCTCGCCCTCACGCGTGAGTAGCTCCACCGTGCCCATCTCGCGCATGTACATGCGCACCGGGTCGGTGGTGCGGCCGAATTCGCTGTCCACGGTGGACAGGGCGGCCTCGGCCTCTTCCTCGGCTTCCTCGACCGTGGTGGCAGTGGGGGTGACGTTGTTCTGGAACAGGGTTTCCGCGTCGGGCGTCTGCTCGTACACGGCCACGCCCATGTCGCTGAGCATGGAGATCACGACTTCCAGCGTCTCGGCGTCGACCAGCTTGTCCGGCAGGTGGTCGGAGATCTCGACCTGCGTCAGGTAGCCGCGCGTCTTGCCCAGGGTGATCAGCTTCTTGAGCTGCGCGCGGCGCTTGGCCATGTCTTCTTCGGACAGGACCGTCTCGTCCAGGCCGAACTCCTTCATCAAGGCGCGTTCCTTGGCCTTGCTGATCTTCATGCGCAGGGGCTTGACCTTCTCGGCGGGCGCGGCCTCGGTGGTGGAAACCTCGGGTTCGGGCTCACCTTCCAGGTCGGCTTCGATGTCGGACAGGTCGGCATCGTCCTCCAGGCCTTCTTCCTTGCCCTTGGGCTTGCGGCCGCGCTTGGCGGGGGCCTTCTTGGCGGCCGCCTTGGGCGCCGTTGCCTCGTCGTCGGCGGCCTTGGGTTTGCGGCCGGGTTTTTTCTTGGGCGCCTCTTGAGCGTCTTCGGCTGGGGCAGCCTTGGCGGCGCGCGCGGGTTTTTTCTTCAACAGTTCGTCGGCGGCTTTTTCCAGCTCGGCTGAGGATTTGGGCGTTGGCACGGTCTTGACTTTCGTCGTCGCCTCGGGCGCAGCGGCTGCCTTGGACTTGGCGGCTTTCGCGGGCGCCTTGGCGGCGGTTTTCACGGTGGTTGTAGCTTCGGAAGCGGCCTGTGCGGCGGTGCCGGTGGCGGACTTGGGCGACTTCGCGGACTTTTGAACGGGCATGGAACAACCTCAGGGTCAAAAACGGACACACAAAGAAAACACAAGCGCCAGCGGTATCGGCGCGGTCAGGCACGGCGCAGGCCGGGGCATGCGCGGTTCGAGGGGCAGGCCCTCAGAGGCAAGATGTCTGGGCGAACATTTGGGATGCAGTCCTTGCGGTGGGGTGGGCGGTTGCGCGCTGTTGTCGCGGTTGCCTGATCCGGAGGTGCTGCTGTCGCTCTTGCCGACAAACCTTACATTATACCGACTTGGATTTTTTCAAGAGCCCGGTTGCCCATGGCTTTCCAGGATGCGGCGGCGCTCCTGCAGCTGGCGATATCGCTGCAGTGCCGTGGGATCCTGGGCCGCGGCGGCGATGAGTGCGTTTTGCTCCTGTTTCAGCGCATCGATGAGCATGCGGTTCAGCAGGCCGCGCAGTTCGGCGCGCAGCTCGGCTTCGTCGCCCTCGGTCTGGGCGTGGCTGCCGCTCATCAGGCGCTCGGCCAGGGCCTGGCTGTCATGGCCGGCCAGAGCCTCGCGCAAAACGGCCCAGGACTGGGGGCCATGCTCGTGCAGCTGGCCCTCCAGCCACACGAACAGCGCGCCATGGGGCGCGGGCTGCTCGCGCAGCAGGCCATGGTCTTCGTGCGAAAGTTCTTCGAGAAACTGCATGTGCGACAGCAGCAGCCGCGCCGCGTGGTCGGCGCGGCCGGCCACCGGCGTGCGCGGCAGCGGCGGTTGGGCGGGGCGCTGTTCCTCGCGGCGCCAGCGGCCGCCCTTGCCATTCCAGTCGCCGCTCTTGCGCCAGGGTCGGGTGGTCTGTGCGGTGTCGCCAGGCCATGACCCTGGCGGCTCCTGGCCCCAGGGTGGTTCGTCGCCGAACGGAGGAGCGTTGTGCGCCGCGCCGGCTGGGCCGGGGTGGCGTGCGCCGTCTTGTGCCCACAGGCTGGCCAGCTCTGTGGCTGGCAGCTGACCCAGCTCGCCCAACTCGGCCAGCAGTTGCCGCCTGAGTGCGCCATCGGGCAGGGCAGACCATAGTGGTCGCGCGTTGCTCAGCATATGGGCACGGCCCTCGGCCTGCCCTAAGTCGCAGCCTTCGCGCGCGGCGTCCAGCAGGAAGCGCGACAGCGGCATGGCCTCGCCCACATGGCGCGCAAAGGCCTCGGGGCCGTGGGCGCGGATGAAGCTGTCGGGGTCATGTTCGGAGGGCAGAAACAGAAACTTCACGCTGCGCGTGTCGCTGGCATAGGGCAGGGCGCCATCGAGCGCCTTGCGCGCCGCGCGCCGCCCGGCCGCGTCGCCATCAAAGCTGAACACCACCTGCTCGGTGAAACGAAACAGTTTGTGTACATGATCCGGCGTGCAGGCCGTGCCCAGCGTGGCCACGGCGTTGGCAAACCCCAGCTGGGCCAGGGCCACCACGTCCATGTAGCCCTCGGTGACCAGGGCGTAGCCCATCTCGCGGATCGCCTGACGCGCCTCGAACAGGCCGTAGAGCTCGCGCCCCTTGTGGAATACCGGTGTCTCGGGCGAGTTCAGGTACTTGGGCTTGTCGTCGCCCAGCACGCGCCCGCCAAAGCCTATGCATTCGCCCTTCACGTTACGGATGGGGAACATCACCCGGTCGCGAAAGCGGTCGTAGCGTTTGCCGTCCTCGGCATTCACGATCACCAGGCCGCTTTCTTCGAGCAACGGGCTGTCGTATTCCGGGAACACGCTGGCCAGGCCGCGCCAGCCTTCGGGCGCGTAACCCAGGCCATAGCGACTGGCGATCTGGCCCGATACACCCCGACCCTTGAAGTACTGGATGGCGCGCGGACTGTCGCGCAGATGCTTGCGCCAGGCCTCGCCGGCCTTCTCCAGCACGTCGGTCAGGGTGGCCTGTTTCTGCCGCTGGGCTGCGGCGCGCTCGCGATCCTGGGGTGACTGGTCGTCCTGCGGCACCTGCATACCGGTCTGCTGGGCCAGATCCTGCACCGCTTCGACAAAGCCCATGCCGGCATGGTCCATCAGGAAACCAATGGCGTTGCCGTTCTTGCCGCAGCCAAAGCAGTGGTAGAACTGTTTGGACGGGCTGACGCTGAACGAGGGCGACTTTTCCCCATGAAAAGGGCACAGCCCCATGAAGTTGGCGCCGCTTTTTTTCAGCTGCACATAGCGGCCGACGATATCGACCACGTCGACGCGCGCAAGCAACTCCTGGATGAACGACTGGGGGATGGACACGGGGCTATTTTCTCTCAGCCTCTTGCCCGCGCGCTCAGTTCGGCGTCAGGCGGGTTTGTTGTAATCGGGGGTACTGAATTTTTGCTTCGGAGTTTCCATGACCGCCAACCACATGTACGACCAGAACCTGTCACGCAACGCGGCCAACCACGCCCCGCTGTCGCCCCTGTCCTTCATCGAGCGCACGGCCGAGGTTTACCCAGAGCGCCTGGCCATCGTCCATGGCGAGCTGCGCCAGACCTGGGCCCAGACCTACGCGCGCTGCCGTCGCCTGGCCAGCAGCCTGCAGCGCGCCGGCATAGCCAAGAACGACACCGTGGCGGTGATGCTGCCCAACACTCCGCCCATGGTGGAGGCGCATTTCGGTGTGCCCATGGCCGGCGCCGTGCTCAACGCGCTGAACACGCGCCTGGACCCCGAGACCATCGCCTTCATGCTGGATCACGGCGAGGCCAAGGCGGTGATCGTCGATCCCGAGTTCGCCACCGTCATTGCCAAGGCGCTTACGCTGCGCCAGTCCAAGGCGCCGTTGCTGCTGATCGACGTGGAGGACGAGGTCTATGGCGCGGCCGAGCTGCGCGTGGGCCAGCAGACCTACGAGGAGTTTCTGGCCGCGGGCGACCCCCAGTTCGCCTGGGAGCTGCCGGGCGACGAGTGGGATGCCATCGCCCTCAACTACACGTCAGGCACCACCGGCAACCCCAAGGGCGTGGTCTACCACCACCGCGGCGCCACCATCAACGCCATCAGCAACGTGCTGGAGTGGGACATGCCCAAGCATGCCGTGTATCTGTGGACCCTGCCCATGTTCCACTGCAATGGCTGGTGCTTCCCGTGGACGGTGGCGGCGCGTGCCGGCGTCAACGTCTGCCTGCGCCGCGTCGAGGCACAGGCCATCTTTGATGCCATGCGCAAGCATGGTGTCACGCATTACTGCAGCGCACCCATCGTGCATGGCCTGCTGGTGAATGCCCCGGCCGCCATGAAGGCCGGCGTGCCGGCGGGCATCAAGGCCATGGTGGCCGGCGCCGCGCCGCCGGCCTCGATGATCGAGGGCATGGAAAAACTCGGCTTCGACCTGACCCATGTCTACGGCCTGACCGAGGTCTATGGCCCGGCCACGGTGTGCGCCAAGCACGACGCCTGGGGCGATCTGGACATCGGCGAGCGTGCCCGCCTGAACGCGCGCCAGGGCGTGCGCTACCACCTGCAGCGCGCGGCCGCCGTGCTCGACCCCGAGACCATGCAGAGCGTGCCGCACGACGGCGAGACCATGGGCGAGATCATGTTCCGCGGCAACATCGCCATGAAGGGCTACCTGAAGAACCCCCAGGCGACCGAAGAGGCCTTCCGCGGTGGCTGGTTCCATTCGGGCGACCTGGCCGTGCAGTACCCCGACGGCTACATCAAGATCAAGGATCGCAGCAAGGACATCATCATCTCGGGCGGCGAGAACATCTCCTCCATCGAGGTGGAAGACGTGCTGTATCGCCACCCCGACGTGCTGGCCGCCGCCGTGGTCGCCAGGCCCGATCCGAAGTGGGGGGAGACGCCCTGCGCCTTCGTCGAGCTGAAGGCCGGCGCCCAGACCACGCCCGAGGACATCGTGGCGCATTGCAAGCAGCACCTGGCCGGCTTCAAGGTGCCGCGCGCCGTGGTGTTTGGCGAGCTGCCCAAGACCAGCACCGGCAAGATCCAGAAGTTTGAACTGCGCAAGCAGGCCGGGTCGGCAGCGGCCATCAACGTCTGATTTTGATAGCTGTTAGCGCTTGATGGGCGGGCGCTAGAGCCATATTTTGTCAAAACTACGCCTGCGCCAGGCGCTGCAATTCGGCCCAGGTGGCGGCCGGTAGCGCAACGCCTTCGCGCAGCGACTGCGCCCGCTGGCGGTAGCGGCGCTCGCCGGGCAGGCGCTGCTGACCGGCCCCGGCCATGGCCCGCACCAGGTCTTCGCAGCGCTGGGCAAACCCACGCCCCTGGCTCTTGGCCGGGTCTATGGCGATGATCAGCTCGCCCGTGTGCGGGGTTTGTGCGCCGGAGTGGCCGCGCCAGTCGAACTCGAACGAAAAATGGCCACCCGTGAGCGCCGCGGCCAGCAGCTCCACCATCATCGACAGGGCCGAGCCCTTGTAGCTGCTGTGCAGGCCGCCAAAGGGCAGTAGCGCACCGCCGTCCAGCACGGCGCGCGGGTCGGTCGTTGGCTGGCCATTGCAGTCCACGCCAAACCCCTCGGGCAGTGGCCGGCCCTCGCGCGCCGCAATCTGCACATCGCCATGGGCCATGGCGCTGGTGGCCAGGTCGAACACCAGAGGGTCATGGCCGGCGCGCGGCGCGGCGAAGGCGATGGGGTTGGTGCCAAACAGCGCCTTGGTGCCGCCGCTGGGCACCACGCAGGCCATGCTGTTGACCAGGGCCAGCGCCACCAGACCGTCGCGCGCCAGCGGCTCGACGTCGGGCCACAGGGCAGCAAAATGGTGCGAGTTGTGGATCGCCAGCAGCGCGATGCCGTTGGCACGCGCCTTGGCCACCAGGGCGTCGTAGGCCATCATGTAGGCCGGCTGGGCAAAGCCATTGCACGCATCCACCGACAGAAAGCCTGGCGCCATGTCCTGCACCCGGGGTATGGCGTGGCCGTCCACCCAACCGCTGGCCAGCGTGGAAAGGTAGCCGGGAATGCGAAACACGCCATGGCTGTGCGCGCCGTCGCGCTCGGCGCTGGCACAGTTGTCGGCCAGCACGGCGGCGACGGCGGCGCTGGTGCCGTGGCGTTCGAAGATGTGCGCCAGCGTCGTGCGCAGGGTGTCGAAGGGGATGTGCTCTGTCGGCGTGAGGTGGGCGTGTTTGGTGTTCATGTGTGGTGAGGGTGGCGCTGTATCTGCACAGCCTAAACCCAATACCTGCTGAACCATCAATCCACCAGCGCCACACCCTTCACCTGGGCAAACACTGTGTCCCCAACGGCCAGCGCCAGTTGCTGACACGAGCGCCGGGTGATGCGTGCCAGCAGCGCCGTACCCGCGGCGTCCAGCGCCACCAGCATCTGGCCCGGGCTGTCTTCGGCCAGCTGCGTGATGCGTGCCGGCAGCAGGTTCAGGATGCTGCTGTCGGTGGCGCGTGTACGTGCCAGGCTGACATCGCGCGCCAGCACGCGCAGGCGCACGGCTTCGCCCGCTACATATTGCTGGGTAGCGATCAGGTGCAGCCGGCCGCCGCTGAAGGCCACGCTGAGCAGGTGATCGTGCGCATCGTGCGCCAGCACCTGTGCCTGCACCAGTGCAGCGGCCGTGTCGCCATGGGACAGGGGCAGATCCAGGCGCGTCATCAGCTCGGCCGTGGGGCCCTGGACTTTGACGTGGCCGGCCTGCAGCAGTACCAGGTGCGATGCCAGGCGCGCGACTTCGTCGGGGGAGTGGCTGACGTAGAGCATCGGGATGTCCAGGCTGCGCTGCAGGCGCTCCAGATATGGCAGCACCTCGGCCTTGCGCGCTGCGTCCAGCGCGGCCAGGGGCTCGTCCATGAGCAGCAGGCGTGGGCTGGCGGCGAGGGCTCGGGCAATGGCCACGCGCTGGCGCTCGCCGCCCGACAGCGTGTGCGGCATGCGCGCCAGCATTGCAGACAGCCCGAGCAGCTCGACGGCCTGATCCAGCGACACGCGTCGGCGCTCGGGCGCCAGGCGGCGCAGGCCGTATTCCATGTTCTGCCGCACGTTCAGATGGGCAAACAGGCTGGCTTCCTGGAACACATAGCCCAGCTGGCGTTTGTGCGTGGGCAGCCACAGGCCGGCCGCATCGTCCTGCCACGGTTGGCCGTTGACCTCGACGCGGCCCGTGGTGCGTTCCAGCCCGGCGATGGCGCGCAGGCAGGTGGTCTTGCCGCAGCCTGATGGCCCAAACAGCGCCGTCACGCCCTGGCTGGGCAGTTGCAGGTCTACGTCGAGCAGGAAGTCGGGGCGTTGCAGGCGCAGACGCGCGTTGATGCCGGTCATTGCAGCCGCCCCTTGGGCTGCAGCCAATGCAGCGCCATCAGCACGACGAAGGCGAATGCCACCATGCCGCCCGCGAGCCAATGTGCCTGGGCGTACTCCATGGCCTCCACATGGTCGTAGATCTGCACCGACACCACGCGTGTCTTGCCCGGGATGTTGCCGCCCAGCATCAGCACCACGCCAAACTCGCCCACGGTGTGGGCAAAGCTCAGCACCGCGGCGGTGATGAAGCCCGGGCGCGCCAGCGGCAGGGCGACGGTGAAGAAACGATCGAGCGGCCCCGCGCCCAGGGCCGCGGCCACTTCCAGCGGGCGCCGGCCCATGGATTCGAACGCGCGCTGCAGCGGCTGAACGGCAAACGGCAGTGAATACACGATGGAGCCAACGACCAGGCCCCAGAAGGTAAAGGGCAGGCGGCCCCAGCCCAGCGACTCGGTGAGCCGCCCCACCGGGCCACTGGGGCCCATCAGCACCAGCAGGTAGAACCCGATCACCGTGGGAGGCAGCACCAGCGGCAGCGCCACTACGGCCCCTACCGGGCCGCGCCAGCGCGAGGGTGTGTGCGCCAGCCACCAGGCAATCGGCGTGCACAGCACCAGCAGCAGCACGGTGGTGATGCCGGCCAGCTCCAGCGTGAGCCGGATGGCAGACCAGTCTTCGGGGGACAGCAATGGCAAGGTTTTGCGGGTGGTGGTCGGCGGGTCAGAAAGAATAACCGTAGGACTTGATGATGGCGCGCGCCTTGTCGCCCTTGAGGTAGTCCATCAGCGCGGCCGCCGCTGCGTTGCCCTGACCCGGCTTGAGCACGATGGCGTCCTGGCGGATGCTCTCATGCATGCTGGCCGGCACGACCCAGGCCGAGCCTTCGCGCAGCTTGCCGCCCTCCATGACCTGCGACAGCGCCACAAAGCCCAGCGGCGCGTTGCCGGATGCGGCGAACTGGTAGGTCTGGCCAATGTTCTCCCCCTGCACGATGCGCGGCTGCACCTGTGCCGTCAGGCCCAGCCTGTTCAGCGTTTGCATGGCCGCCAGGCCGTAGGGCGCCAGCTTGGGGTTGGCTATTGCAATATGCTGCCAGTCGGTCTTTTGCAGCACCTTGCCGTCGGCATCCACGTAGCCGGGCTGTTTGCTCCACAGCACCAGCTGGCCGATGGCATAGGTGAAGCGCGTGCTGCCATCGCCCAGGCCTTCTTTGCCAATTTTTTCGGGGGTGGTGTCGTCCGCTGCCAGCAACACGCCAAACGGCGCGCCGTTGGCGATCTGCGCATAGAACTTGCCGGTGGCGCCAAACGACAGCTGGGCCTTGTGGCCCGTGTCCTGCTCGAATTGCGCGGCAATCTTCTGCATGGGTGCCGTGAAGTTTGCCGCCACGGCGACGGAAACCTCGCCGGCATGTGCCGTGGGCAACAGAACGGCGGCCAGAGCCAGGGAGCGCAAAGGGTGCATGAATCGCCTCGCTATTCCAAATATGAATAGCGAGAAGTATAGCCAGCACCTGAACGCTCAAAGGCATGATGCCGCCCATGCAGCAATCCGAATCCTTGGTGAATGCCCTGGGGCATGGCATGGTCGACAAGCGCATCGACATCCTGCGCCAGATAGGGCAGGGCGGTTCCATCTCGCAGGCCGCGCGCGCTGCGGGCGTCAGCTACAAGGCCGCCTGGCAGGCGCTGGACACGCTGACCAACCTGGCCGGCGTGACCCTGGTCGAACGCGTGGTGGGCGGCGCGGGTGGTGGCGGCGCGCGGCTCACGCCCGCGGCCGAGCAGTTGCTGGCCGCGGCCGACGCCGTGCGCCAGGCGCGCGTGTCGGCATTGGCGCAGCTGGAGGGCGGCGGCGCAGACCTGGCCGTGGCGCGGCTGTCGCTGCGCACCAGCATGCGCAATCAGTGGCCGTGCATCGTGCAGGACATGCGATCTTGTGGTCAGATCGTGCGCGTGCACCTGTGTGGCGTGGGCCCTGCGGCCGCCGGCCTGGCGGTGACTGCGCGCATCACGCTGGAGAGCGCGGAACTGCTGGGCCTGCTTGCGGGTGTGCCGGTGCAGGCGCTGTGCAAGGCCACGGCGGTACATGTGCTGGCGGCCACCAAGGCGCCGGTGCCGGCAGGCGGCAACCAATGGCCAGGCCGGGCCAGTCGCGTGTCGCGCGGCGAGCTGGGCGACGAGGTGGCTGTGCAGCTGGATGCAGGCGTGCAGATGGTGGGCTTTGCCGCGCCGGACTCGGGTCTGCGGGCACGCTCACGCGTGGTGCTGGTCATCGATGAGTCGGCCGTTGTTCTGGCGGTTTGAACTATCACGAAAAGGCCGGGCGTGTAATGAGTTGCGTCGGTTTAGGCGTTTGTACGTAGGCATTTCTCCCGTTCAAATTCCGAGCTTGCGCCCCATATGATGCGCCGCAACATATACAAGGAGAAAGCCGTCGCGCACCGCCGTGCGCGGCGTGCTTGGTGGCAATGAGCGACGACGTCATACTGAAAACATCCCACCTGACCAAGGAATTCAAGGGCTTCACGGCTGTGAGCGACGTGAACCTGAGCGTGCGCCGCGGCTCCATCCACGCGCTGATCGGCCCTAACGGCGCGGGCAAGACTACCTGCTTCAACCTGCTGACCAAATTCCTGGTGCCAACCTCGGGCAGCATCGTCTTCAACGGCACCGACATCACCAACGAGCAGCCGGCGCAGATCGCGCGCCGCGGCGTCATCCGCTCGTTCCAGATCTCGGCCGTGTTCCCGCACCTCACGCTGATGGAGAACGTGCGCCTGGGCCTGCAGCGCAAGCTGGGCACCTCGTTCCATTTCTGGCGCAGCCAAAGTTCGCTGAACCAGCTCAACGATCGCGCTGTCCAGTTGCTGGCCGAGGTGGGCCTGGAAGAGATGGCCGACGAGGTCACGGTGAACCTGCCATATGGCCAAAAGCGCGCGCTGGAGATTGCCACCACACTGGGCATGGAGCCCGAGCTGATGCTGCTCGACGAGCCCACCCAGGGCATGGGCCACGAGGACGTGGACCGCGTCACGCAGCTCATCAAGAAAGTGTCGGCCGGCCGCACCATCCTGATGGTGGAGCACAACATGAAGGTCATCTCCACGATCGCCGACCGGATCACGGTGCTGCAGCGCGGCGCCGTGCTGGCCGAAGGCAATTACGAAGAAGTCTCGAACAACCCGCAAGTGATGGAAGCCTACATGGGCACGACCGACGGCGAACTGCAGGGGGCGCACTGACATGGCAGGCACTCCCGCTCTGGAAATCAAGGGCCTTGAGGCCTGGTACGGCGAATCGCATGTGCTGCATGGCGTGGACATGGTGGTGCAGCCCGGCGAGGTGGTCACGCTGCTGGGGCGCAACGGCGCCGGACGCACCTCCACGCTGCGCGCCATCATGGGCCTGACCGGTGCGCGCAAGGGCTCGATCAAGGTCTATGGCACCGAGACCATAGACATGGCCACGCACCGCATCGCGCACCTGGGCCTGGGCTATTGCCCGGAAGAGCGCGGCATCTTCTCCAGCCTGTCTTGTGAGGAGAACCTGCTGCTGCCGCCCGCGCTCAAGACCGGCCAGGCCGGCATGTCGGTCGATGAAATCTACGCCATGTTCCCCAACTTGGCCGAGCGCAAGAACAGCCAGGGCACGCGCCTGTCCGGCGGGGAGCAGCAGATGCTGGCCGTGGCCCGCATCCTGCGCACCGGCGCCAAGCTGCTGCTGCTCGACGAGATCTCCGAAGGCCTGGCTCCGGTCATCGTGCAGGCCCTGGCGCGCATGATCACCACGCTGCGCGCCAAGGGCTACACGGTGGTCATGGTGGAGCAGAACTTCCGCTTTGCCGCGCCCCTGGCCGACCGCTTCTACGTCATGGAGCATGGCCGTATCGTTGAAAAGTTCGAGGCCTCCGAGCTGCAGGCCAAGATGCCCGTGCTCAATCAGCTGCTGGGCGTTTGAGCCCCGATTTGGCAGCGCAAGATTCGATTTCTGACCACCAAGAGAAGGAGAGATACATGAACCGCAAACTCAAAACCCTGGTCGCCGTGCTCGGTGCCGCCGGCATGGGCCTGGCTGCCAGCCAGGCGCAGGCGCAGGACAAGGTGAAGATCGGTTTCATCACCGACATGTCCAGCCTGTACGCCGACGTGGAGGGCAAGAACGGCGCGCTGGCCATCCAGATGGCCATCGACGACTTCGGCGGCAAGGTGCTGGGCAAGCCCATCGAGCTGATGAGCGCCGACCACCAGAACAAGGCCGACATCGCCGCCAGCAAAGCGCGCGAGTGGATCGACACCCAGGGCCTGACCATGCTGTTTGGCGGCACGCAGTCGGGCACGGCGCTGGCCATGGCCGAAATCGCCAAGGAAAAGAAGCGTGTGTTCTTTGACAGCGGCGCTGGCTCGTCGGCATTGACCAACGATCAGTGCAGCCCCTACACCGTGCACTACGCCTACGACACCGTGGCCCTGGCCAAGGGCACGGGCAGCGCCGTGGTCAAGCAGGGCGGCAAGAGCTGGTTCTTCCTCACGGCCGACTACGCCTTTGGCGCCGCACTAGAGGCAGATACCGCCCGGGTGGTCAAGGAAAACGGCGGCACCGTGGTGGGCAGCGTCAAGCATCCTCTGAATGCGTCGGATTTTTCCTCCTTCCTGCTGCAGGCGCAAAACTCCAAGGCCCAGGTGCTGGGCCTGGCGAATGCGGGCGGCGACCTGATCAACTCCATCAAGGCCGCCAAGGAATTCGGCATCACCAAGAGCATGAAGCTGGTCGGCCTGCTGGTGTTCATCACCGACGTGCACAGCCTGGGCCTGAAGAACACCGAAGGCCTGCTGCTGACCACCAGCTGGGACTGGAACCTGAACGACCAGACACGCGCCTTCGGCAAGAAGTTCTTCGAAAAGGCCAAGCGCATGCCCACGGACATCCAGGCGGCCGACTATTCCGCCACCATGAACTACCTCAAGGCCGTGCAGGCGGCGGGCACCACGGATGCCGACAAGGTCATGGCCAAGCTCAAGTCCACGCCCATCGACGACTTCTACGCCAAGGGCGTGATTCGCCCCGACGGCCGCTTCGCGCACGACATGTATTTGATGCAGGTGAAGTCGCAAAAGGAGTCGCAACAGCCCTGGGACTACTACAAAGTCGTGGCCAAGCTGCCGGCAGATCAGGTGTGGACTACCAAGGCCGAGAGCAAGTGCGCGCTGTGGAAGTGATGCACGGTTGACCCCTTCCCCACAACACGCGTTTTTCTCATGGAAATCTTTGGTGTTTCAATGCCGGCCATGCTCAGCCAGCTCCTGCTGGGGCTGGTCAATGGCTCGTTCTACGCGATCCTCAGTCTGGGCCTGGCCGTCATCTTCGGCCTGCTCAACGTGATCAACTTCGCCCATGGCGCTTTGTTCATGCTGGGGGCGTTGATCACCTGGATGGCCATGAGTTACCTGGGCGTCAACTACTGGGTGATGTTGATCGCCTCGCCCCTGGTGGTGGGGCTTGTCGGGGTGGTCATAGAGCGCCTGTTCCTGCGCTGGATCTACAAGCTCGATCACCTGTACGGCCTGCTGCTCACGCTGGGTCTGACGATGGTGATCGAGGGCGTGTTCCGCTCCATCTACGGTGTCTCTGGCCTGGGGTATGACACGCCCGAGCTGCTGGAGGGCGCGACCAACCTGGGCTTCATGATCCTGCCCAACTACCGCGCCTGGGTGGTGGTGGCCTCCATCGTGGTGTGCATCGCCACCTGGTATGTGATCGAGAAGACCAAGCTTGGCGCTTATCTGCGCGCCGGCACCGAGAACCCGCGTTTGGTCGAGGCCTTTGGCGTCAACGTGCCGGTGATGATCACGCTGACCTACGCCTTCGGCGCCGCGCTGGCGGCCTTTGCCGGGGTGCTGGCAGCGCCCGTCTACCAGGTCACGCCGCTGATGGGCCAGAACCTGATCATCGTGGTGTTCGCCGTGGTGGTGATCGGCGGCATGGGCTCCATCATGGGCTCCATCCTCACCGGCCTGGGCCTGGGCGTGATCGAGGGTTTCACGAAGGTGTTCTACCCCGAGGCGTCTTCCACCGTCGTGTTCGTCATCATGGCCATTGTTTTGCTCATCCGCCCCGCCGGCCTGTTCGGCAAAGAAAAGTAAGCCGAGAGGGGTGATCCACATGAACGTCAAGAAATTTGCCCCCATCGGTTACGGCCTGCTGCTGCTGGGCCTGATCGCTGCGCCCTTCGTGGGTGCCTACCCGGTGTTCGTGATGAAGCTGCTGTGCTTCGCGCTGTTCGCCACGGCCTTCAACCTGCTGCTGGGCTACACCGGCCTGCTGTCCTTTGGCCATGCGGCCTTTCTGGGCGGCGCGGCCTATGTGACGGGCCATGCCGTCAAGGTCTGGGGCGCTACGCCCGAGCTGGGCCTGCTGATCGGCACGCTCTCTGGTGCACTGCTGGGCCTGGTGATGGGCTGGTTCACCATCCGCCGCCAGGGCATCTACGCCACCATGATCACGCTGGCGCTGGCGCAGATGCTGTTCTTTGCGGCGCTGCAAATGCCGTTCACCGGTGGCGAGGACGGCCTTCAGGGCGTGCCGCGCGGCAAGCTGTTCGGCGTGCTCGATCTGTCCAGCGACCTGACCATGTACTACGTGTGCCTGGTGATCGTGGTGCTGGCCTTCCTGCTCATCGTGCGCACCATTGATTCGCCGTTTGGCCAGGTGCTGCGTGGCATCAAGGAAAACGAGCCGCGCGCCACCTCGCTGGGCTATGACACCAACCGCTTCAAGCTGCTGGCCTTCGTGATCTCGGCCGCCATCGCCGGGCTCGCTGGTGCCCTCAAGACCCTGGTGCTGGGCTTTGCCACGCTGTCGGACGTGCACTGGAGCGCCTCGGGCCATGTGGTCTTGATGACCCTGGTCGGCGGCATGGGCACGCTGGCCGGCCCGCTGGTCGGCGCCGCCGTGGTGGTGGCGCTGGAGAACAAGATCGGCGACCTGGGCACGCTGCTGGCCAAGCTGACGACCATCGACTGGTTCAACACCCTGGGCGAGTCGGTGACCATCGTCACCGGCCTGATCTTCGTGGTCTGCGTGCTGGCCTTCCGCCGCGGCATCATGGGCGAGATCGTTGCCTGGCTGGAGCGGCGCGGAACCGGCGGCGGCAACAGCCATTGACGTGAGGCATGCATGGCCCTGCCGCCATGCCCCGCGCAGCGGCCATACACGGTACCTTGCCGCGTATGGCCGCTGTGTTTTCATGGCAAGCAACCATCAATCAATCGCTCGGATTGATCAACGCCGGATCTCTTGGCGCAGCGGGCCTGGCAGATTGGCGCGCGCCGGGGTTTTACGCCGCAGCAGGCGCATGGCATTGGCGATGACGATCAATACCGAGCCTTCATGGAACAGCATGCCGGCGGCCATGGTCACGCCCCCCATGAGAACCCCGGCCAGCAGCAAGCCGACGGTCACCAGCGCAATCACGATGTTCTGGCGGATGTTGGCGAGCGTGCGCCGCGCCAGCGAGATGGCCTCGGGCAGCTTCAGCAGGTCGTCGCCCATGAGCGCGATGTCGGCGGTTTCCACTGCCACGGCCGAGCCGGCCGCGCCCATGGCCACGCCGACGTCGGCGGTGGCCAGCGCCGGGGCGTCGTTGACGCCGTCGCCGACCATGGCCACGACATGGCCGGCGCGCTGCAGGCGAGCGACGATGTCGAGCTTGTCCTCGGGCAGCAGTCCGGCGTGCACCTCGTCGATGCCGGTGGCGGCGGCGACGGCATCGGCCACCGGCTTCACGTCGCCGGTGAGCATGACGACCTTCTTCACGCCCGCCTTGTGCAGCGCGGCCACCATGGCGGCGGCGTCGCGCCGGATCTCGTCGGCCACGGCGATCACGCCCAGCACCTGGTCGTCCACGGCAACGATCATGGGCGTGCGCCCCTGGGTGGCGAGCTCGTGCGCCACGCGGTCTGCGCCCACCGTATCGGCGACGCCAAATTGCTCCAGCAAGCCCAGGTTGCCGATCAGCACCCGCTTGCCATCGACGCGCGCGGTGATGCCCTTGCCGATGACCGGCTCGATGTGCTCGGGCAGCGCGGCCACCGGGATGCCGGCCTTCTCGGCGGCTTCCAGGATGGGGCGCGCCAGCGGATGCTCGGAGCCCGCCTCGGCGCGCGCGGCCCAGGCCAGCGCCTGGTTCTTCTCCACGCCCGGCGCCAGCGCCACCACGTCGGTGAGCTGTGGCCGGCCCTTGGTCAGCGTGCCGGTCTTGTCCACGGCCACGACGTCGATCTTGGCCGCGGTCTCCAGGAACTCGCCGCCCTTGATCAGGATGCCGTCGCGTGCCGAGCGGCCAATGCCGGCGACGATGGACACGGGAATGGAGATCACCAGCGCCCCCGGGCAGGCCACCACCAGCAGGGTCAGGCCCAGCACCACGCTGCCGCTGATGAGCCCGGCCAGCAGCGCCAGCACGACGATGGCGGGGGTGTACCAGGACGAAAACTTGTCGATGAATTTCTGCGTGCGCGCCTTGGCGTCCTGCGCGTCTTCCACGCGGTGAATGATGCGCGCCAGCGTGGTGTCGGCGCCGATGCCGGTGGCCAGCACCTGCAGGAAGCCGCCGCGCGAGATGGTGCCGGCGAAGACATGGTCGCCCTTGGACTTTTCCACCGGGATGGATTCGCCGGTGATCGACGCCTCGTCGAGCGCGCCGGTGCCGGCGATCACCTCGCCATCGACCGGCACCTTGGCGCCGTTCTTGACCAGCACCACCTCGCCCATGGCGACGCTGGCGGCGGGGATTTCGACCTGCTCGCCCTTGCGCATGACGATGGCCGTGTCCGGCGCCACGGCAATCAGCTCGGCGAGCGCCGCGCGGGTCTTGTTCAAGGTGGCCGATTCCAGCGCGTGGCCAATGGCAAATAGGAAGGTGACGGCCGCCGCCTCCCAATACTCGCCGATGATCAGCGCGCCGATGGCGGCAATGCTCACCAGCAGGTCGATGCTGATGTGGCGCACGGCGAGCGCGCGGATGGCGTTGCGCACGACGGGCAGGCCGGCCACGATGGCGGCGGCGACCATCAGCAGATCGCCGGCCGTGGCGGCGCCGTAGCCCTTGGAGGCGGTGAATGAAGCCAGGATCAGCAGGCCGGACAGGGCGGGAATCGTCCAGCGGCCGTTGATCCATGCATTGATGTTGTTCATGAGGTATCCATGTTCGTGATCAGGGTCGGGAGATCAAAAGAAGAGGCATGCCGCCGCCAGGCGGCATGCTGCTGTGGGGTGAAATGAGCGGGCCATGCTGCGGCCCGCTGCGCCGCGTCAGAACGCCGATGCCCGCGCCGTGAAGCCGACCTTGGCGATGGCGGCGATGAGATCGTCCACGCTGACGGTCTCGGGGTGGTGATCGACTTCGATGCGCGCCGACGCGAAGTGCACCTTGACCTGGCTCACGCCAGCCATGCCACCGACGCTTTTCTCGATTTTTGTCACGCAGGACGGGCAGGAAAAGCCTTCGGCGCGCAAGGTGGTGCGGGTGTTCGTGGGGTTCATGGTGTTCTCCTTGTTGATGACTACTTGGTTGGGGGATGCCTTCACCATAGGCCGGCCGGCCGGATGGCTCCATGAGAAACGTCAATCAACCGCACGCGGCCTTAGCGTGCCGGTCAGCCCATGCCGTCGCGCAGCTGCCGCAGGCGCGCCGCATCGGCAACGGCGACCCAGCGCCGGCCCGCCTCGATAGCGCCCTCGCGCTGCCACTGGCTCAGCAGGCGGCTGACCGATTCGGTGGCCGCGCCGGCCATGGCGGCGAGGTCTTCGCGCGCCAGGGGCACGTCCAGCAGCGTCGCCCCGTTCCAGGGCTTGCCGACCTTGCCGGCCAGCACCAGCAGGATGGCGGCCAGCCGCTGCTCGAGCGGCGCGCCGGCGAGCATGTGGATGGCTTGCTGCGACTGCGTCAGCCGGTGCGCAACCCCCTTCAGGGTGGCCACGGCCACCTGCGGGATTTCATGCATCACGGCATCGTATTCGGATGCATCGAGCCCGAGCAGGCAGGCCGGCGTCAAGGTGGTGGCGCTGTCTGCGTAGTGCTTTTGCCCCAGCGCCGGCAGGGCGCCAAAAAAGTCGCCCGGGGTGAGCAGGTCGATCAGGGACTCGCGCCCATCGGCCGCAAGGCGCGTGGTTTTGACGGCACCGGTCGCCACCACGTAAAGATGCGTCGCGGCATCGCCCTCCATGTAGACCGGCGTAGCGGCGTCAAAGCGCTGCGCCCGGCAATGCCGGTTGATCTGCGCCAGCTGCTGCGCGTCGAGTTCGGCAAAGAGCGGTACTTTCTGGCAGACGGCGAGGCGCATGGCCAGCGAGCAGGCCTGCGGGTCGGGATCCGGCAGGGACAGTGGAATGTGGCGACGCTGGTTCATGGCCTGTATTTCCTCTTGCTCCCGAAGGGTTCTTGGTCGTATGCAGAGGCATGAACGAAAGGTGGCGCTTTCATGTTTCGATATTTCCGGGTTGCCGTGCCAGGCGCAGCGGCTGCGCATAGCCCGTCATTTCCAGATAGCCGCGCCCCAGCGCGCGGCCTGCTGCGTCGCGCAGCTCGCTCAGACCTTCCCAATAGATGGCGCCAGTGGAGCCGCGGCTGTCGAGCTCCTGCGCATCCAGCAGCGCCCGCACGGTAAAGCTGCCTGCCGGCGTGTCCACGCGCCATTCGACCGGGTAGAGCGCGCCGCTGACATTGCTGCGCCAATGTCGTAGCGGCGTGAAGCGCACCGCCTGCGGCTCGAAGGACTGCGCTCCGGATACGCCCGCCTGCCGCCAGGATCCGCCCGCCCACAGCGCGCTGCCGTCCGCGCGGCGCAGCTGGAAGGCGGTGAGCGCGCCGCCGTCATCCAGGTTCATGCCTATCCAGTCCCAGCCCACGGCGTCGGGGTGCATCAACGCCTGGCTGCACTCGTGATCCAGCCAGGCGCGGTTGTCGGGCCCAGGCGCGTCGGTCACGGTCATGCGGCGCCCGCCCAGGGTGATGGCCCCCGTCACGGCCAGCTGCGGCTGGCTGTAGTAGTAGCTGGCCTGGCTGGCATCGGGCCCCTTGCGCGACAGGCTGGCGTCGCCCTGCAGCAGGATGGGCTGGGTGCTGGCGCAGGACAGCTCCAGCGCAAAGCCGTCGGCCTGGGCGCGGATGTCGTAGCGGCTGTGGCCCGGCGCGCTGGTGGGGGTGCGCGCCAGCGACCAGTCGCGCAGGTGGATGTTGGTGTCGTCCTCGGCAGCCTGCGCTATGCCAAAGCCGGCGCGCGCGATGCGCTGGTCGTGCAGCTGGCGCCCACCTTGCAGGTCGGTCAGCGCGGCATGGGCAAAGAGCAGCTGGCGCGCGGCAAAGGCCGATTGCAGGCCCTGCGTGGCATCGACGCGCGAGCGAAAAAAAGTGATCTGAAAGCCCCACAGCCGCCCGGGCGTGGGGCCGGTGCGCGCCTGGCCGGTGAGGTACCACCACTCGGTGCGCAGATCCGGGTGGCTGCCATGGTCGCGCGGAAAGACCAGCGTCCGCGCCGGCAGCGCCGCCGCCGGCCCGGCCCAGGCCAGGACGCCCAGGGCCAGCAGCGCGCGGCGGTTGATCAAGCCAGCTGTTCCCGCAGCCGCTGCTCGGCCGCCGCGCAGTCGCCCATGCAGCGCCGCACCCAGTCCGCGTCGTGGTAGGTGGGCAGGTAGCGCTCGCCCGCGTCGCACAGCAGCGACAGGATGGAGCCCTGCTCGCCGCGCGCACGCATCTCCTGCGCCAGGCGCAGCATGGCGACGAAGTTGGTGCCGGTGGACGGCCCCACGCGCCGCCCCAGCAGCGCGGACAGGGCGCGCATGGCGACGATGGAATCCACGTCCTGCACCTCGTCCATGCGATCGACCAGGGTGCGGATGAAGCTGGCCTCCACGCGCGGGCGGCCTATGCCCTCGATGCGCGAGCCCGGTGCTGTGAGCGTGGCGTCGCCCGTGCGGTGGTAGGCGGCAAACACCGAGCCGGCCGGGTCGGCCACGCAGACCTGGGTGGCGTGCCGTTGATAGCGCACATAGCGACCAATGGTGGCGCTGGTGCCGCCCGTGCCGGCGCCGACCACGATCCAGCGCGGCACCGGGTGGCGCTCGCGCCGCATCTGGCTGAACATGCTCTCGGCGATGTTGTTGTTGCCGCGCCAGTCGGTGGCGCGCTCGGCATAGGTGAACTGGTCCATGTAATGGCCACCGGTCTCGGCCGCCACGGCGCGCGCGGCGTCGTAGACCTCGCCTGCGCCGTCCACGAAATGGCAGCGCCCGCCGTAGAACTCGATCAGCGCGATCTTTTCGGCCGAGGTGCTGCGCGGCATCACCGCCACAAAGGGCAGGCCCAACAGGCGCGCGAAGTAGGCCTCGCTCACGGCGGTGGAGCCGCTGGATGCCTCGACGATGGCCCGGCCCTCGCGCACCCAGCCGTTGCACAGCGCGTACAAAAACAGCGAGCGCGCCAGCCGGTGCTTGAGGCTGCCCGTGGGGTGGGTGGACTCGTCCTTCAGGTACAGGTCGATGCCGGCGGCGGAGAAGGCCGGCAGCGGCAGCGGTATCAGGTGCGTGTCGGCGCTGCGCTGGTAGTCGGCCTCGATGCGCGCGATGGCGTGGTGCAGCCAGGCGCTGGCGCTGGGGGATGGGGGGGCGGCGATGGTGGGCATGGGGCCCATTGTGCGGCCTACCAGTCCTCCTTGACGGCCATGACCGCGTCCTGCCCGGCGGCCTGGCGGCCCGCCAGCCAGGCCGTCAGCGTGCCCACGGCCAGGACGGCGGCGGCAAGCGCGCCCAAGCGCGCCCAGGGCAGGGCCAAATCCATGCTCCAGTGAAAGCTCTGTGGGTTCACCACATGCACCAGCACCGCCGCCACGGCCAGGCCCAGCAGCAGGCCGGCGACGGCGCCCACGGCCGTCCAGGCCGCGCCCTCGGCGGCGACCACGGCCAGGATTTGCCGGCGCGTCAGGCCCAGGTGGGCCAGCAGGCCAAACTCCTTGCGCCGCGCCAGCACCTGGGCGCTGAAGCTGGCGGCCACGCCGAACAGCCCGATGGCGATCGCCACCGCCTGCAGCCAATAGGTGATGGCGAAACTGCGGTCGAACATTGCCATGGAGCGCGCGCGTATCGCCTCGGCCGTGGTGAAGGCCAGCGCGCCGGCCGCCGCCGGCCCCAGGCTCTGGCGCGCCTGTTGCAGCACCTGGGCCTGCAGGGCATCGGCGCTGGCGCCGGGCGCGGGCCACAGCGCCAGGTCGCTGGCGCGCGCGTCGCCCGTCAGGCGCATGAAGTCCTGGCTGTCCAGGGCGATGGCGCCATGCTGGCGCACATAGTCGCGCCATACGGAAGCTACATAAAATATAGCTTTTGGCGCTTGTCCTGATTGCGCTAGAGGCCTGAAAACCTCTGAAAGCAGGGGCCAGTCCGCGCCCGGCCTGACGCCGTACAGGTCGCGCACCGCCTCGCTCACATACACGCCCACGCGCCCCTTTGGTACCGGCAGGGCCGCGCCCACCAGCGGCAGGGCCTGGGCTGGGTCGCCACCCAGCGGCCACGCCAGCAGCGCCACGGCCGGGCGATCGGGCTGCAGCTGCAGGCTGCTGGTGCGCAGCGCCTGCACCCGCGCCACGCCGGGCAGGCGGGCCAGGGCGTCGGCAAAGCCGGGCGGAAACACGGCGGCCTCGTCGCCCGTGGCACCGCCGGCGGCGCGCAGGTACAGGGGCGCGGGCAGCACGCTGTCCAGCCACTGGCCGAGCGAGCCGCGAAAGCTGCCCACCATCACCGTCAGCGCCACCGCCAGGCTCAGGGCCGCGACCACGCCGCCCACGGCCACGGCGGCGCTGGCGGGCATGCGCCGCGCGCGCTCCAGCGCCAGCAGCGCCAGGGCGTTGCCCGCCGCCAGCGGCTGCAGTTGCCGCAGCAGGGCCTGCACCAGCCAGGGCAGCAGCGCCATGCCGCCGACCAGCAGCAGGCCGACAGATACATAGGCCGCAAGCGCTAGGCCAAAAATGGGCGGAACGCCCGCCAATAAAGCGCTGGCAGCTATCAATACAATACCTGCCCAGGGGCGCCCGCCAGGCCCGTCCTGGCTGCCCAGGCCCTTGAGCGTCTGCGCCGGCGCCAGCCGCTGCGCCTGGCGCGCGGGCCACCAGCCGCCGATGAGGGCCGCCGCCACCCCCAGCAGGCCATAGACCAGGGCGGCCGGCGCGCTCCACTGCAGCGCCGGTTGCACGCCCGTGAAGTAGCCCCCGCCCAGGTCGCCGCCCAGCAGCGCCAGCGCCAGCGCCGCCAGCAGCGTGCCCAGGGCAATGCCGGCCAGGCTGCCCACCACGCCCAGCGCGGCCGACTCCAGCAGCACCAGCGCCAGCCGCTCGCGCGGCGTGGCGCCCAGCACGGCCAGCAGCGCCAGCTGCGGCGCGCGCTGCGCCACGCTGAGCGCCAGCACCGAATACACCAGGAAGGCGCCTGTGAACAGCGCCACCAGGGCCAGCACCGTGAGGTTCACGCGGTAGGCGCGCGAGAGGCTGTCCACGCGCTGCAGGGCGTCCTGTGGCTCGGCAAACTGCACGCCCGCGGGCCAGCCGGGCAGGGCGGCCAGCGCCTCTTGCAGCTGCGCGCGCGTGTGGCCCGGGCGCAGGCGCAGGTCGATGCGCGTGAGCTGGCCCTGGCGGCCAAATAAGTCCTGCGCCGCGCCAATGTCCATCACGGTCAGGGGCGCGCCGCCCGCCGCCACCACGCCCGCCACCCGCACCAGATGCTGCTGCAGGCCGGCGTGCAGCGTGAGGGCGGGGCTGTCGGCATCGATGCTTGCCAGCCCCAGGGCCTGCTGCGCCGCCGCGTTCAGAAATACCGTGGCCGGCGCCAGCATGGCCAGGCGGTCTGCGCCCGCATGCGGGCGTGGCGCCAGCGCCGGGGCCATGGCCGGCAGCAGCAGCGCGTCGGCGCCCAGCAGGCGCAGTGGCACGCCATCCGGTGCGGCGGCGCTGCTGGCGCGCACCGGCAGCTCCAGCCAGGGGCTGGCCAGGGCCACCTGGGGCTGGGCGGCGACCAGGCCGTAGAGCGACTCTGGTAGATGGCCGCGCGTGGCGCGCAGCTCCAGATCCGGCTGGCCGCCCACGGAGCGCATCGCCTGGCTGAACTCGCCCAGCGCCGACGCGTTGATCACATGCACGGCAAAGCCCAGCGCCACGCCCAGCATGACGGCGGCCACGGCGGCTGCGCTGCGCCAGGGGTGGTGGCGCAGCGCGCGCCAGGAGAAGCTGCTGAGCAGGGCGGCAAGCATGGGGCTGATTGTCCCCGCCCATGGCCGGGTTTGCGCCATATCAAACCCCTGGACTCTGTGCCCTTGAACCCCGGGCATGGGGGCCTATATAGATGGCAACGGGCAGGATTCGCTTGCCCGATGGCCCCCAGGGGCTCTTTATCTCAACGTGTCAAGGAAGGAGTTTCATCATGAATGCACTGGTCAGCCGCAGCGGTTTGTTCGACGATTTCTTCAAGGACTTTGCGCCCGCCTTCTATGTGCGTCCGCTGCATGGCGACGCGCTGCCCGAGCCGTCCCAGATCAAGATCGACGTGAAGGAGGACGACGCCGCCTATACCGTGCATGCCGAGGTGCCGGGCGTGCCCAAGGAGGACATCAACGTCTCCATCGACGGCAACGTGGTCAGCCTGCGCGCCGAGGTGCGCCAGCATGACCAGAAGAAGGATGGCGAGAAGCTGCTGCGCAGCGAGCGCTACTACGGCGCGGTCGCCCGCAGCTTCCAGCTGCCCGTGGAGGTGGACGCCGCCCAGGCCAGGGCGCGCTACGACAACGGCGTGCTGGTGCTCACGCTGCCCAAGAAGCAGGGCAACAAGACGCAGCGCCTGGCGATCGAGTAAGCCAGTGCAACGCCCGCCCGGGTTGCGCCCCGGGTGGGCGCGTCAGGGCGCATCGCGGAACTTGTAATGCGCGTGGTTCAGCGCTGCGGAAATGGCCGTGATCTCCTCGGGAAACAGGTTCAGGCTGAGCTCGCTGCTGCAGCGCTCGACCATGCCCTGCAGCAGCGCCGGTGTGTTGATGCGGCCCTTGGGGCGATAGATGGCGTTGCCATCGTCGGCCCATTTGCGCGCATGGCATTCGGCGCATTTGTTCTCGGCGATCAGCCGCTGGCCCAGCTTCAGGTCGGCGTTCTTGAACAGGGCGGGCTCCTGTGCCGATGCGGCCGAGCCCATGCCCAGGGCCAGCAGCAGCAGCCATTGCGAGGTCAGGGGTGGCATGGTATCTCCTTTTTACTATTTAATTGATAGCTTTTGGCGCTTGATGCATAAGCTTTTGATGCCAAAAACATGATGAATCATCACTTGCCCAGGGCCTGGCGCGCCCGCTCCAGCCGGCCGTCCAGGTAGGCCGAGTAAAAGTCGGGCGAGCCGCCCACCAGCCGGTCCGCCACCTCCTGCCCGCCCGGGCCCAGAAACAGCACCGTGGGCGCGGCCTTCACCTGCCAGGCGCGCACCAGCGCGTCATGCGTGCTGGGCTGGCCCTGCAGGTTGCGCGTGACCTGCGTGCCGCGCATGTCCACCTGCACCACGGCCAGGCCTTCGCGCGCATGCATGGGGGCCAGGTAGTTGCCCCGCACCTCGTCACACCAGGGGCAGGGGTGCAGGCTGACCATGACCACCAGCGGCTGACCCTGCCTGAGGGCGCGTGCCAGCTCGTCGGGCAGCGATTGCGACAGCGGCAGCTGGGCCTTGGCCGCCCGTGCCGGGCCGATCCAGCCAACCCCCAGGCCGAGCGTGGCCAGCGCTGCCAGAGCCTTGCGGCGCATCTTGTCGGCGCTTGCCGGTGTTGACTTGGTCATGGCGTTTCATGCTCCATCAGCAGATAGGTGTTGTAGGCGTTCATGCGGTTGGCCGCGCCAAACAGCGGTAGATGCTCGTAGGCGCTCCAATCGGTGGCCTTGTAGGCCTCTTCAAAGGGCGTCATCTCCTGCGCGGCGGCGCCCATGTTCTTGCGCAGATAGACAAGATAGTCGCGCGTGAGCTGCATGTCCTGGCGCGCCTGGGTGGACACCGGGCCGTGGCCGGGCACGATGACGCGCGTGTCAAAGGCCAGCAGCTTGTCCAGCGAGAGTATCCAGCTGCGGCTGTCGGCCTGGCCGACAAAGGGGATGCGGCTGCGAAACACCAGGTCGCCGGCGTACAAGACTTTGCGCTGCGGCAGGTAGACGGCCAGGTCTTCCGGCGTGTGCGCCGGGCCGACGGGCTGCAGCACCAGCTGCGTGTCGCCCACGGTCAGCTCCTGGCGGCCATCGACCCATTGCGTGGCCGGCACCAGCCGTGTCTTGTCATTGATCCAAGGCGCCAGCTCCTCGCGCGAGGCCTGCAGCCGCAGGCGCGCGGTGTCGGCGTGCAGATATTCACGCCCGGCCTGGTGCGCCAGTATTGGTATGCCCCGGTCGGCAAACACCTGCAGGCCATAGACATGGTCGGCGTGGTAATGCGTCACGATGACATGGCTGACCGGCTTGTCCGTCACCCGGGCGATCTCGGCCAGCAGCCGCTCGGCCAGCGCCGGCGAGCCCAGGGCGTCCACCACCACCACGCTGGTCGAGGTGACGATGAAGCCGGCGTTGGAGATAAAGTTCTGGTTGGCCGGCGAGCCCAGGGCCGACATGCCTTCGACATACCAGCAGCCCGGCGCCGCCTCGTGCGCCTGCATGGCGGGTGCCGCGGGCGGTTTGTCAGCCGCCTGGGCATAGCCCGCCCAGCGGCCGCCGAGCAAGCCGCCCAGGCCCAGGCAGGCGCAGCCCTGCAAAACTTGGCGTCGGCTCGGTGTTGGCTGCATGATGTCTCCCGCGTGTATTAGTAAGAGCTAATTGATTATCAAAAATGACCATCGACTTGGCAACCTTGGTGGAGCGGCATGGCACGGCCGGTGTGCTCTCGGTGGGCGGGGCCGTGATCGGCCTGCTGTTCGGTTTTTTTGCCCAGCGCTCGCGGTTTTGCCTGCGTGCGGCGGTGATCGAGTTCTGGCGCGGCAAGTTTGCCGAGAAGCTCTCCGTCTGGCTGCTGGCGTTTGCCACGGCGCTGATCGCGGTGCAGGGCTTGATTCTGGCCGGCTGGCTGGACGTGAGCGGCGTGCGCCAGCTGGCCAACCGCGGCAGCCTGTCGGGCGCGCTGGTCGGCGGCCTGCTGTTTGGCGTGGGCATGGTGATGACGCGTGGCTGCGCCAGCCGCCTGCTCATCCTGTCGGCCAACGGCAATCTGCGCGCCCTGCTGTCCGGGCTGGTGTTTGCCGTGACGGCGCAGGCCACGCTGGCCGGCAGCCTGGCGCCGTTGCGCAGCGAGATCGCCGGCTGGTGGACGGTGGAGGGCGGCAGCGCGCGCAACCTGCTGGCCCTGGTGGGTGCCGGCCATTGGGATGGCCTGGTGCTGGGCGCGCTGTGGCTGGCGGTGGCGCTGTACTTTTCCTGGCGCAGCGGCAACCGGGCCTGGATGTGGCTGGGCGGGCTGTGCACCGGCCTGGCGGTGGCCCTGGCCTGGTGGTTCAACCACGCGGTGGCGCAGGCCAGCTTTGATGTGGTGCCGGTGGGAGGGCTGACCTTCAGCGGCCCGTCGGCCGAATGGCTGATGCGCGTGCTGGCCAACCCCGGGGCGAGCTTTGGCTTCGATTCCGGCATGCTGCCCGCGGTGTTCGTCGGCTCGCTGCTGGGGGCGCTGGTGGGGCGGGAGTTCAAGGTCGAGGGCTTCAAGGACGGCTACAGCATGGCGCGCTACATCGCCGGCGCCATGGCCATGGGCTTTGGCAGCATGCTGGCCGGCGGCTGCGCGGTGGGGGCCGGCATGACGGGCGGCGCCATCTTTTCGCTCACCGCCTGGCTGGCGCTGGCGGGCATGTGGCTGGGTGCCGGGTTCATGGACCGCTGGCTGGCCGAGCCCATTCACAGTCTGCAGCCGGTGACCCAGCAGGCGCCCATCGTGGAACAACTGGCACCCTGAACGCTACTTGCCGCTCAGGTACTCGGCCACGGCCGCCATCTCCAGGGCCGTCATCTTCTCCACCACGGCGTGCATCACGGCGTTGTCGTTGGTGCGTTCGCGCTTGTTGAACAGCTTGAGCTGGTCTTCCGTGTAGGCCACATGCTGGCCCGCCAGGCGCGGCAGCGTGGCGCTGCCGGCGGCGTCCGGGCCATGGCAGGAGGCGCAGGCGGGTATGCCGCTGAAGCGGTTGCCGTGGTGGTAGATGTAGCGGCCCACGGCTGCCAGATCCTGGTCCCGGGCTTTTTTCTGCTGCGCCGGGCGACTGGCGAAGAACTTGCCCAGCGCCACCATGTCCTCGGGAGCAAGGCTGGCCACCATGGGCGCCATGGCCGTGCTCTTGCGCTGGCCGTTCTTGAAGTTCTCCAGCTGCTTGGCGATGTACTCGGCATTCTGCCCGGCCAGGCGCGGGTAGATGGCGCTGGCCGACTCCCCCTCGGCGCCGTGGCACAGAAAGCAGGAGCCGCCGATGATCTTCTTGGCGCGCGCCTCGTCGTCGCTGCCCTGTGCGGTGCCGGCCCCTGCCAGGGCGAGCAAGGCCAGGGCCACGAGGCCGCGGCAAATTTGCTGTGTGCGCATGAAAGACATTTTTTTCGCTCGTGTCATGAAAAAAGGGGCGCTGGGCGCCCCGGGTTGATGGCTTGGGGAGGCTTATGCCAGGGTGTCGGCCCAGATGTTGCGCGCCCAGGCCATGCCATAGCGCCCCTCCAGCTCGCTGGCGGCCGCGGACACGCCGCCCGAGCCCGGCACCGTGAGCATGGTCTTCTTCTCGGCGTCGTAGCGGTGCACGCTGGCCACATGCACCACGTCGGTGTCGCTGACAAAGCTGTAGCAGGTGTTGTTGTAGATGGGCAGGGCATTCGGCGCACGCCCCGACAGCAGCGCGACGATGGCGGCGGCCGCCACCTTGCCATGCTGGTTGGCCATATGGCCGGACTTGGGCATCTGCGGCGCGATCTGCAGCGCATCGCCCAGGATGTGGATGTTCTTGGCGGCGGTGGACTCCATGGTCAGCCAGTCCACCTCGCACCAGCGCCTGTTGGCCGTGGTCAGGCCGGCGTTGTGGGCAATGTCGCCGGCGCGCTGCGGCGGAATCACGTTCAGCACCTGGGCCTTGACGTCGTCGTTGAAGTCGAACTTCAGCGTGTTGGTGGCGGTATCGACATCCACCGTGCTGTGCTTGGGGCGGTATTCGATGATGCCCTTGTAGCGATCCGCCCAGGCCTTCTTGAACAGCGGGCCCTTGGAGGTCACGTCGTCGTTGCCGTCCAGAATCAGCACCTTGGATTTGGGCTTGGCCTGGCTGAAGTAATGCGCCACCTGACAGGCGCGCTCGTAGGGGCCGGGCGGGCAGCGGTAGGGTGCCAGCGGGATGCTGATGGCATACACACCGCCGTCGGGCATGGCCTCGAGCTGTTTGCGCAGCGCCAGGGTCTGGGGGCCGGCCTTCCATGCGTGCAGCACCCTGTCCTGCGCGCCGGCCTTCTTCATGCCGGGCAGCGCGTCCCACATGAAGTCCACGCCGGGCGAGAGCACCAGGCGGTCGTAGGCCAGCGTCTGGCCACCGGCCAGGCGCACCTGGCGCTTGTCGGCGTCGATGGCGGTGGCCCGGTCGCGCGCGATCTTCACGCCGTGGCGCCTGGTCAGATTGTCGTAGGGCGTGGTGATGTCGGCCATCTGCTTGCTGCCGCCCAGCACCAGGTTGGACAGCGGGCAGGAGACAAAGCTGTCATTGGGTTCGACCAGCGTGACCTCGATGCGCCCCTCGGACCACATGCGGATGTACTTGGCGGCGGTGGCGCCGCCATAGCCCCCGCCGACGACGACCACCTTGGCGCCCGCTGCGCTGCCGGTGCTGGCGCAGCCGGCCGTCAGGCCCAGGGCGGTGGCGGCCGATGCGGCGGAGCCGGCGCGAATGAATTGACGACGATCCATGGTGCTGCCTCCCGTTATTTCTTCTGCGCGGCAAACCAGCCGGCAATGGCCGCCAGCTGCTCGTCGGTGTAGCCCTTGGAGAGCTGGTGCATGATGGTCGCGGGCTTGGCGCCGCTCTTGAAGTCCATCAGTTTCTTCAGCATCTCGTCCTTGTTGCCGCCGGCCAGCGGCTCGTTGCCCGGTTGTGCCTGGCCATTCGTGCCATGGCAGTTGGCGCAGGCGGCGGCCCAGCTGCGCACCTGCAGCGGGTCGCTGCTGGCATGGGCCAGGCCGGTGGCGGCGAGCAGGCACAGGGCCAGCCCGGCGGTCAGGGAATTTTTCATGTCTTGGCGCCCTCCAGTGTTGGCACGGGCCCGGAACTTGATCCATGCCGGGTCGTACTTTAGGTAAAAGTGATATGGACGCGGCGATGATAAGGGCCGCCATGCCCATCAAGACACGGGGAATTACCCCACGCCGCCCTCACGCGGCGGCTGCGGCAGCAGGCGAAAACCCAGGGCCGCCAGCGCCAGCAGCGCGGCAATGCTGGCCATCACGGCGACAAACGGATCGGCCATGGCCTGGGCCTTGGCCAGCGACGCCACCAGGCCGGTGAACCACTGCATGGCCGCCACGCCCAGGAACATGGCCATGGTGAACACCGCCATGGCTCGGCCGGTGAGCGCCGCCGGGTAGGCGGCGCGCACATCGGCGTACTGCAGGATGAGGTAGCCCGACAGCAGGCCGATGAGCAGCATGCAGGCCATGTCCAGCCAGGCCGCATGCAGCACGGCCATGGCCGTGAACAGCAGCGCCATCAACAGCGTGCAGGCGACGATCCAGCGCCGCCGGGTGGCGGGGCCGGGGTCTATGCGGCCAAACAGCATGGGCCCGGCCAGCGCCACCACCGACAGCGCCAGCGCCACGTTGCCGCTTTGCACCAGCGAAAAGCCATGGCGCTCTATCAGCATGGGCCCGAGCCAGAGCCCGCGCAGCGAGATCAGCGCCGCATAGGTCACGGCGCCCAGCACCACGATGCCCCAGGTGTGGGGCAGGGTGAACAGGCTGGCAAAGCGCAGCACGGCCTCGCGCACCGATTCGCGCGGGCCCTCCGGCGTGCCGCCCGGGGTGGGCTCGTGCACCGAGCGCCAAATCCACAGCCAGGCCAGCAGGGCCAGCAGGGCCAGCACCCAGAAGCCCGCGCGCCACGACCATTGCTGCACCAGCCAGGCCAGCGGCGTGCCGGTGAACAGCATGCCCAGCGTGCCCAGCGCCATGGCCATGCCCGAGATGGCGGCAAAGCGCTGCGGGGCGAAATGCCGCGCGATGAACACCGTGCACACCAGAAAGGCCGGCGCGCAGCCCACGCCGATCAGCGTCTGCCCCAGCAGCAGCGCGCCATAGCCTGGGGCCAGCGCCGACAGCACGGCCCCGGCAATGCACAGCGGAAACGCCGCCAAGATGGTGCGGCGCACGCCATACAGGTCTATGCCTATGCCCATGAACAGCTGCATGGCGCCAAAGCTGAAATGGAAGGTGGCGGCAAACACCCCCAGCGCCTGGGGCGACAGGGCAAAGTCTGCCTGCAGCGGCGCGGCCAGGATGGCGGCCACGGTGCGAAAGGCCGAGCTGAGGGCAAAGCCCGAGGTCAGCGCCACCAGCATCAGCAGGGCGGTGCGCGCGGGCATGGGCGTGGTGGCGGCGGGCGAGGCGCTGGTGTGGGCGGTGCTGGCGTCGGGCATGGTGCTCAAGCCTACCCGAATGCACGGCGCTACATGGCCTTGAACAGCGGGGCGTAGAGCCGGCTCACGGCCAGCCGCTCGGGCCGGTCGCGCAGGTGCAGGTACAGGCGGCCGGCCTCGTCACGCTCGGCGCTGGCAATGGCCGTGGCGCGCACCAGGGTGCCGCGGTGCACCTGCCAGAAGACGGTGGGGTCGAGCTGCGCCACCAGCTCCCTGAGCGGGGTGCGGATCAGGTATTCCTGCCGCGCGGTGAGCACGCGCAGGTATTTGTCGGCGGCCTCGAAGTACAGCACTTCGGCCAGCGCCACCATGTGAATCTGGTTGCCGCGGCTGGCCTGCAGCAGCGTCAGCGGCGCGGCTGTCGGCGGTCTGTCCAGGCCGGGCGCCTGGGCCAGCTGGCGCAACTGGGCCAGGGTCTGCTCCTGCGCCCAGGCGGTGCCGCGCTGCGCCAGCGCCTGGCGCAGCCTGTCCACGGTCTTGCGCAGGCGCTCGGGCTGCACGGGTTTCAGCAGGTAGTCCACGGCCTGGGCCTCGAAGGCCTGCACGGCGTACTGGTCGTAGGCGGTGACGAAGACCAGGGCCGGCAAGGGCTGGCCCTGGGGCCAGGCGTCGGCCAGCTCCAGGGCCGCCTCCAGCCCGCTGCAGCCGGGCATGCGGATGTCGAGGAACAGGATGTCGGGCAGCAGGGCCAGCGCCTGGCGCACGGCGGACAGGCCATCGCCCACGCGGACGGCAATGGCCAGCTCGGGCCAGGCGCGCGCCAGCTCCTGCTCCAGGGCGGCGGCCAGCAGGGGTTCATCCTCGGCGATCAGGGCGCGGGGTGCCGTCATGGTTGCTCTGGTTTTAAAGGAAAAGTGACGACAGCGCTTGTACCACCTGCGCTGATAGCTATCAATTCAAGAGTGGCCACGGTGCCGTACAGCGTGGCCAGGCGCTCGCGCACCTGCTGCAGGCCGAATGCCGTGCCGGGTTCGCCGCCGCCCGGGCCGGGGCCCGTGTCACGCACCTCGATGCGCAGGCGCGCCGCCTGGTCTGGTGCCTGCAGCAGGCGCGCCTGCACGTCGATGCGCCCGCCCGCTACCTGCGGCTCCAGGCCGTGGCGTATGGCGTTTTCCACCAGCGGCTGCAGCAGCAGCGGCGGCACCGGCAGGCCGCGCAGCGGCTCGGGCAGATCCAGCGCATAGACCAGGCGCGGGCCCATGCGCATGGCCATCAGCGCCAGGTAGTCCGCCAGGCGCGCAAACTCGTCCTCCAGCGGGTGCAGCGTGGCGCGCGAGGCGCCCAGCGTGGCGCGCAGGTAGGCGATCAGGTGGTCCAGCATGGCCTGGGCGCGTGGCACATCGGTGGCCATGAGGGCGCGCAGATTGGCCAGGGTGTTGAACAGCATATGCGGCTCCAGCTGCACCTCCAGCAGCTTCAGCCGCGCCTCGGCCGCGTCGCGCTGGGCGCGTGCCATATGCGCCTGCAGGTAGCGCGCCTGGCCGCGCTGGTAGAAGAAGACACTGGCCAGCACCGTGGCCACCACGGTGATGAGCAGCGACATCAGCCACTTGCCGCCGCTGCTCCAGCCCAGCCGGCCGAACAGCCACCAGTCACCCACGGCGCTGCCCAGCAGCCAGCCCGCGCCAATGCCGGCGGCCACCAGCACCGGGCCGCGCCAGCCGGCGGGCCAGGGAATGTCCGGCGCGCTCGTCCAGGCCAGGCGGCCCAGGTCGATCACCAGCCAGCTGGTCAGGCCTATGGGCACGGAGTAGGCGGCATTGCTGCGCCAGTCCGCCAGGCCCAGCGCCGTCAGCGAGCCGGCCAGCAGCAGGCAGAAAACCAGCGTGAAGAATCCGTGCCAGGCCAGGGCGCGCGCCTGCGGCATGGAGGAAGAGGGGGGCATGGTGGGCATGGTAGGGCTAGTACCGCGACACGGAGGTATCGGAACAAGATGAAAGTGATGAATTCGCGCCCAGGGCAAGGCGCAAACCGCAGCGATAGCCGTGGCTATCGCGAGGATTTGCAACGCCGCCATGGGTGCCAGGGCGCGCTTTCATGTTTCGATATTTCCGGGTTGCTGTACTAGTGCTCAGCGGCGTTGCAGCGCCGCGCGTTCGCGCTCCAGCAGCCGCTGCCACAGGCTGCCGCCGGGC
Organism: Diaphorobacter limosus; assembly: GCF_033100095.1. Taxonomy (NCBI): domain Bacteria; kingdom Pseudomonadati; phylum Pseudomonadota; class Betaproteobacteria; order Burkholderiales; family Comamonadaceae; genus Diaphorobacter; species Diaphorobacter limosus. The sequence continues at coordinate 4,044,340 of NZ_CP136921.1, forward strand.
GGCACCAGCCAGACTGCCAGGCCGTGGATCAGCAGGCCCGCACCCCAGCCGGCGGCCGGAAAGATGGCCCAGCCGCGCCCCTGGTGGAGCGACAGCAGGGTCAGGCCGGTGATGACGGCGGCATACACCAAAGCATGCAGGAACCAGCCGAGCTTGGCGCCGGCACGCTTGCGCGCCAGGGCTTCCAGTGCGTCGCCGGGTGGGAGTGGGTGGGGGGTGTTGTACATGAAAGCTCCTTGCGAAAATCGGATGCGGGGTGATTCACAGGCCCAGCAGGCCATGCCACAGCAGGCCGCCCAGATAACGGTTGGGCAGCAGCGTGAAGGCGCCGGCGACCAGGCAGGCGCCCATGTAGGTGATGCGCATGGCGCGGCGGTGGCCGGCAATGTCGCGCCGGGCCAGGCGCCCGAACGCCACCAGCAGCCCGGCAAACAGCAGCGGCACCAGCAGGTGTATGGGCGTGTAGCCGGCCAGGTTGGGCAGCTGGTAGTCACGTATGCAGAGCGCGCTGATGGCGGTGACCAGCATCAGCAGCACCCAGGCATGGCCGGCCATGCGGTGCAGCCGCGGGCGGGCGCCGCCGCTGCGGCGCGCCCACAGGGCTACGGCGCCGACGACCGTGCCGGCCAGGGCGGCAAACATGTGGACGGTGATAAGGGGGGTGGGCTGCATGGCGACCTCCGGGGCTGTTGGATCGCACTGTGGCCCTGCCTGGCGCGCCGGGCCAGCGCGTTGCGACGAAGGCCGCGTGCGCCGGCGCCAGTGGCCGCCGCCGCGGCGTGAAATGCGCGCCGCCCGGCGGCGTTGATAATCCGCGCTTTGTTTTTTTGTTCAGGACGCTTGCGTGGACTCTCTCTTGCTGCTCAAGGCCGCCATCATGGGCGTGGTCGAGGGCCTGACCGAATTTCTTCCGATCTCCTCCACCGGCCACCTGATCCTGGCGGGCTCGCTGCTGGGCTTTGACGACGCCAAGGCCAAGGTCTTCGACATTGCCATCCAGACCGGCGCCATCTTTGCCGTCATCCTGGTGTACTGGCAGCGCATCCGCGACACGGTCGTGGCGCTGCCCACCAGCGCGCAGGCACGGCGCTTCGCTCTGAATGTGCTGATCGGCTTCTTCCCGGCCGTGCTGCTGGGGCTGCTGTTGGGCAAGGCCATCAAGGCGCATCTGTTCACGCCCACCATCGTGGCCAGTACCTTCATCATCGGCGGCTTCATCATCCTGTGGGCCGAGCGGCGCCAGCAGCAGGCGGTGCGCATCCAGTCGGTGGACGACATGGGGCCCTGGGACGCGCTCAAGGTGGGCCTGGTGCAATGCCTGGCCATGGTGCCGGGCACCAGCCGCAGCGGCGCCACCATCATCGGCGGCATGCTGCTGGGCCTGTCGCGCAAGGCGGCGACCGACTTCTCGTTCTTCCTGGCCATCCCCACGCTGATTGGCGCGGGCGTGTACAGCCTGTACAAGGAACGCGCGCTGCTGTCCGCCGCCGATACGCCGGTGTTCGCCGTGGGCCTGGTGTTCTCGTTCATCAGCGCCTGGCTGTGCGTGCGCTGGCTGCTGCGCTACATCAGCAGCCACAGCTTTGTGCCCTTTGCCTACTACCGCATCGTGTTTGGCGTGGTGGTGCTGGCAACGGCCTGGACGGGGGTGGTGCGCTGGGCGGAATGAGCTATTGAAAATATAGCTATTGGCGCAATATGGATAAGCGCTAGCGGCAAATTTTGCTTAGATATTTTGTAGGTTCAGCAGCGCCGCCTCGATGGCCGCCGCCGTGGCCTGGGGCTGCTCCATGGGAAAGAGGTGGCTGCCGTCGAGCATCATCACGCGGCCCTGGGTGATGCGCTGCGTCATGGCCATGCCCACCTGGCGCATCTCTGCCGAGTCGCGCCCGCCTATGAAGGCGGCCGGGCATTGCAGCGGGTGGGCCTGCAAGATGCGCCCCAGGTTGTGCGGCAGGGTGTTGTAGATCCGGGTTTCCACCTCGCGGTCAAAGACCAGCACGCGCTGGCCGTCGCGCTCCTGCAGGCCATGGGTCACGTAGTCCTGCAGCACCTGCGGGTCCCATTGGGCAAAGACCCGCTTGCGCCGGAAATGCTCCAGCGCCTCCTCGGTGCTGGCCCAGCTGTTGCGCCGCGCGCGGCTGATGCGCCCGGGCGTGACGGCGCCCACCACCTGGGCCTGCTTGGCCACGCCCAGGGCGCTGGCGCGCCAGCCGCCGATGAGTGGCGAGTCGATGAGCAGCACGCCGCGCGCCAGTTGCGGGTAGCGCGCGGCGGCCATCACGCTCAGGAACCCGCCCAGTGAGTGCCCCACCAGGAAGGCGGGCTCGCCCGTGCGCCGCTGCTGCTGCTCGGCAAAATCGGCCAGCTGCTGCACCAGGTGCGGCCAGTTGTTGCTGACGGGATAGCGCGCGTCGTGGCCAAAGCGCTCCACGGCGCTGACCGAGAAGCCGCGCTGGCGCAGCAGATCGAACAGCACCCGGTAGGTGCCGGCCGGAAAGCTGTTGGCATGGGAGAAGACGATGCTGGCCATGGTGCAGGTTGGTTGCCCCAAGTGTAGTGGTGTCGTTGCCGTGTTTTCGCCCGCTGCATGCGCCACCACGGCGCGGCCCGCTATGATCTTTTGCTCTTTGCAGGAGAAACCCCCTTGCCCGCCCCCCAGTGTCGCCACAGGTATCGCCGCCCTCATGAACACCGATGCGCTGGGCGTATCCGGCCGGTGCTGCTGACCATCTTGCTGCTGGCCTTGCTGGCGGCGGCCGGCGGCTGGTGGTATGTGAAGAGCCAGGGCGGGCAGGGCGACGGCCGGGGCGCGTCGGGCCGCCCTGGCGGGCCGTCAGCGCAGCCGGTGTCGGTGGGCCTGGTGGACAGGCGCGACATGCGCGTGCTGGTCAGCAGCATTGGCACCATGAACGCCCGCGCCACCACCGTGGTGCGCACGCGCGTGTCGGGCGAGCTGGAGAAGATTTTTTTCAAGGAGGGCGACGAGGTGCGCGCCGGCCAGCTGCTGGCGCAGATCGACGCGCGCAGCTACCGCGCCGCCCTGCAGCAGGCCCAGGGGACGCTGCAGCGCGACCAGGCGCTGCTGAAGAACGCCCAGCTGGATCTGCGGCGCTACCAGGAGCTGCAGGCGCAAAACTCCATCGCCGGCCAGCAGGTGGACACCCAGGCGGCCCTGGTGCGCCAGTACCAGGGCACGGTGGCGGCCGACCAGGCGCAGGTGGATGCGGCGCGGCTGCAGCTTGATTACACGCGCATCACCGCGCCGATTGCCGGGCGCCTGGGCCTGCGCCAGGCGGATCTGGGCAATGTGCTGAACCCCTCGGACGCCAGTGGCATCGTCACCATCACCCAGGTGCGGCCGATAGACGCGCTGTTCTCCGTGCCCGAATCGCATGTCGGCGCCATCGCCCGCGCCCTGGCCGAGAAGCGCGCGCTGCCCGTGGAGCTGTGGGACCGCGAGCAAAAGAGCCTGCTGGCCACCGGGCGCCTGAATGCGCTGGACAACGCCATCGACGCCAGCACCGGCACCGTCAGGGCCAAGGCGGCGTTCGACAACGCCGATGGCCGGCTGTTTGCCAACCAGTTCGTCAACGTGCGGCTGCAGATCCGGCTCATCGAGCAGGCGCTTACCGTGCCGGCCACGGCCGTGCAGAACAACCATGTCTACCTGTTGCAGGCCGACGGCCAGGTGACGCAGCGCCGCCTGGAGCTGGGCGTGACCGACGGCGATCGCGTCAGCGTCACCGGCGATCTGCAGCCCGGCGACCGGGTGGTCACCGACGGCCTGGACCGCCTGCGCGAGGGCAGCAAGGTAACGGTGATAGACCCCGGCCAGGCGCAGGCGCCGGCCGCCGATAGGCCGCGGGCGGACAAGGGCCGCGCGCGCTGAAACCCGCAGCGCCCTGCCATGAACCTGTCGCGCCTGTTCATCCTGCGGCCGATCGCCACCTCGCTGCTGATGGTGGCCATCCTGATCGCCGGCCTGCTGGCCTGGCGCCAGCTGCCGATATCGGCCCTGCCCGAGGTGGACTACCCCAGCATCCAGGTGACCACGCTCTACCCCGGGGCCAGCCCGGATGTGATGACCTCCAACGTCACCGCGCCGCTGGAGCGCCAGCTCGGCCAGATGCCGGGCCTGGCGCAGATGTCGTCCACCAGCTCGGGCGGCGCTTCGGTGATCACGCTGCGCTTTGCGCTCGATATGTCGATGGACGTGGCCGAGCAGCAGGTGCAGGCCGCCATCAACGCCGCCACGTCGCTGCTGCCCAATGACCTGCCGATGCCGCCCTTGTATAGCAAGGTGAACCCGGCCGACGCGCCCATCCTGACGCTGGCCATCACCTCGCCCACGCTGCCGGTGATACGCGTGAACGACCTGGTGGAAAACCGCCTGGCGCCCAGGCTGTCGCAGGTCCAGGGCGTGGGCCTGGTGGCCATAGGTGGCGGGCGCCGCCCGGCCGTGCGCATACAGGCCAACCCCACGGCGCTGGCCGGCCTGGGGCTGACGCTGGAGGACCTGCGCAGTTCAATCGCCGCGGCCAACGTGAAGGCCGCCAAGGGCGGCTTTGACGGGCCCGAGCGCGCCTCCACCATAGATGCCAACGACCAGCTGCAGTCCGCCGCCGAGTACCGCCAGCTGATCATCGCCTTCAAGAACGGCAACCCGGTGCGCCTGGCCGACGTGGCCGCCACCGTGGACGATGCCGAGAACACCCGCCTGGCCGCCTGGGCCGCCACGCCGGACACTGGCGCGCGCGCCGGCGTCATCCTGAACATCAAGCGCCAGCCCGGCGCCAACGTCATCGCCACGGTGGACCGCATCCAGGCGCTGCTGCCGCAGCTGAAAGAATCGCTGCCGGCGTCGCTGGACGTGCAGGTGCTGACCGACCGCACCGTGACCATACGCGCCTCGGTGCGCGACATGCAGACCGAGCTGATGCTGGCCATCGCCCTGGTGGTGGCGGTGATCTTCGTCTTTCTGCGCTCGGCATCGGCCACGCTGATCCCCAGCTTTGCCGTGCCGCTGTCGCTGGTGGGCACCTTTGGCGTGATGCATCTGGCGGGGTTCTCGATCAACAACCTGACGCTGATGGCGCTGACCATCTCCACCGGCTTTGTGGTCGATGACGCGATTGTCATGATCGAAAACATTGCCCGGCATCTGGAGATGCCGGGCAATGTTTCGGTGCAGGCTCATGGGGCCGAAGGCCCCGTGAAGGACGCGCAAGCGTCCGGCCATAGCCAGAACACGCCAGCACCCCACATCACCCCCTTGGAGGCTGCACTCCAGGGCGCCAAACAGATAGGCTTCACCATCATCTCGCTGACCATCTCGCTGGTGGCGGTGCTGATTCCGCTGCTCTTCATGGGCGACGTGGTGGGGCGGCTGTTCCGGGAGTTCGCCATCACCATGGCCGTGGCCATACTGATATCGGCCGTGGTCTCGTTGACGCTCACGCCCATGCTGTGCGCGCGCCTGCTCAGGCATGACCCGGAGCAGGCCCGTGGCCGCCTGTACCACGCCACCGGGCGTTTTCTGGACGGCATGATCGCCGGGTACGGCCGGCTGCTGGCTTGGGTGCTGGACCGTCGCGGCCTGACCTGGGGCGTGTTTCTGGCCACGCTGGCCATCACCGCGCTGCTGTACCTGGCGGTGCCCAAGGGCTTCTTCCCGACGCAGGACACGGGCACGCTGCAGGCCACCACCGAGGCCGACCAGTCGATCTCGTTCGCCGCCATGGCCGAACGCCAGCAGGCACTGGTCGAGCGCCTGCTGCGCGACCCGGCGGTGCAGAGCATTTCCTCCTTCATCGGCGTGGATGGCAGCAACACCACGCTGAACACCGGCCGCCTGCTCATCGACCTGAAGCCCCACGGCGAGCGCGACGACGCCGCCACCGTGCTGCGCCGCCTGTCGGACGACAGCCGCGGCCTGCCCGGCATACGGCTGTTTGCCCAGCCGGTGCAGGATCTGACGATAGAGGAGCGCGCGGCGCGCACCCAGTACCAGCTGCTGCTGTCATCGCCCGACATGGCGCAGCTGGCGCGCAGCAGCGCGGCCCTGGTCGAGCGCATGCGCGCCCTGCCCGAGCTGACCGACGTGGGCAGCGACCAGCAGAACCTGGGCCGCCAGGCCTATGTGGAGATAGACCGCGCCCAGGCCAGCCGCCTGGGCGTGACGGTGGCGGCGGTGGACCAGGCGCTGTACAACGCCTTCGGCCAGCGGCTGATCTCGACCATCTTCACGCAGTCGAACCAATACCGCGTGGTGCTGGAGGTGGCGCCGCAGTTCAAGCTGGGGCCCGAGGCGCTGCAGGCCATCCATGTGGCCTCGACCAGTGGCGCGCCGGTGCCGCTGTCCTCCATCGCCCAGGTCAGCGAGCGCAGCATGGCCCTGGCCGTCAGCCATGTGGGGCAACTGCCCGCGGCCACCATCTCCTTCAACACCGCGCCCGGCGTGGCCCTGGGCCACGCCGTCAAGGCGGTGCAGGGCCAACTGCAGGCCGCGCGGGACGCCGGCGAGCTGCCGCTGGCGGTGGAGGCGCAGTTCCAGGGCGCGGCGCTGGCGTTCCAGGCGTCCTTGTCCAACACGCTGCTGCTGATTCTGGCGGCGGTGATCACCATGTACATCGTGCTCGGCGTGCTGTATGAGAGCACCATCCACCCGGTGACCATTTTGTCCACGCTGCCCTCGGCGGCAGTGGGGGCGCTGCTGGCGCTGATGGTGGCGGGGCTGGAGCTGGACATCATCGCCATCATCGGCATCGTGCTGCTGATCGGCATCGTGAAGAAGAACGCCATCATGATGATCGACTTCGCCCTGGAGGCGCAGCGCGAGCAGGGCCTGAGCGCGCGCGAGGCCATCTTCCAGGCCTGCCTGCTGCGCTTTCGGCCCATTTTGATGACGACTCTGGCGGCCCTGCTCGGCGCCTTGCCGCTGATGCTGGGCCAGGGCGTGGGCAGCGAACTGCGCCACCCGCTGGGTGTGACCATGGTGGGGGGGCTGCTGCTGAGCCAGTTGCTGACGCTGTTCACCACGCCGGTGATTTACCTGACCTTTGAAGGCTGGGCGCAGAGGTGGCGGGGTTTTGGGGTAAAAAATGCATGAAGCGCTTGTGTATCAAGCGTCAGGCGCTATCTTTATTTCTAATTGGGGTCAGATTCCAATTAAATCCTGGCTGGTTGCTTGCTTGTTGCTGGCCGGGTCTCGCCCCGGCAGGCGAGGTACTTTTCTTTGCTTCGCCAAAGAAAAGTACCCAAAAGAAAGGCGACCCTGCTGTCCGTGTCCTTGCGCTTCGCTCCGGGCAACCTGCGGTGCTCGGTCACGGGGCGTGCCGCAGAACTCACTGCGCGCTGCGCGCTTCGTTCAAACAACTGCGGCAAGTCAGTCCACAAAGCATGCGCGCTGCGACGCGCATGCCCGCCCCGCGCCCTGCGCTCCTCGGCACGGCCAGAAGGGAGTGGGGACGACACGGGCCATCGCTGCGCTCGGCCCGGCAAAAGGCGCGCCCCGCGCGGGGCCGAGCGCAGCGATGGCCCGTCTCGGGCTGTTCAACCCCCTGGGGCTGCGCCTGGGGCGGGGCGCTTGCGGGGTGGGCATGCGCGTCGAAGCGCGCATGCATCGTCCTCTAGCTTGCCGCGGTTGTATGAACGGAGCGCCGCAGGCGCGCAGTGAGTTCTGCGGCACACCCCGCAAGCGCCCCGACCCAGGTTTGCCCCGTAGCGCAGCGAAGGGGTCGCAGACTTGGGGTCGCCTTTTCTTTGCTTACTTTCTTTTGGCGAAGCAAAAGAAAGTGAGTGCGCCGCCGGGCGCATATCCCGGCCAGCAACATCAAAAAGAAGAGCTACCAGCGACCTACCAGCAAGCGCTGGATGCCAAAATTAATTGGAGTCTGACCCCAATTAGGTTGACCCCAATTAGGTTTCCAAACAGGTGTAAGCGGGTAGTTAATTGGAATCTGACCCCAATTAAGGGCGCGGGAGGTGTGGCATGAGCCTGTCCACCCCCTTCATCCACCGCCCCATCGCCACCATGCTGCTGACCCTGGGCCTGGCGCTGGCCGGGGCGGTGTCGTATTTTTTGCTGCCGGTGGCGCCGCTGCCGCAGGTGGACTATCCGACGATCTCGGTCAGCGCCAGTCTGCCCGGCGCCAGCCCCGACACCATGGCCGCCACGGTGGCGACGCCGCTGGAACGCTCACTGGGCGCGATAGCCGGGGTGAACGAGATCACCTCCAGCTCCAGCCTGGGCAACACGCGCATCACGCTGCAGTTCGACCTGTCGCGCACCGTGGACAGCGCCGCGCACGACGTGCAGGCCGCCATCAACGCCGCGCGCACGCTGCTGCCCACCGGCATGCCCAGCAGCCCGACCTACCGCAAGGTGAACCCGGCGGACGCGCCCATCATGATCCTGGCGCTCACCTCCGCCAGCCTCACGCGCGGGCAGATGTACGACGCGGCCTCGACGGTGCTGGCGCAAAAGCTCTCGCAGGTCGAGGGCGTGGGCCAGGCGGTGGTCAGCGGCGGGGCGCTGCCGGCGGTGCGTGTCGAGCTCGATCCGGTGCGGCTCGCGGCCAGCGGCATCTCGCTGGAGCAGGTGCGCGGCGCCATCACCAGCACCAACGCCAACCGGCCGCTGGGCGCTCTGGAGCGGGGCGGCCAGTACTGGCAGGTGGCCACCAACGACCAGGCGCGCGCGGCGGCCGACTACGCGCCGCTGGTGCTGGCCTGGCGCAATGGCGGCGCCGTGCGCCTGGCGGACGTGGCGCGGGTCACCGACTCGGTGCAGGACGTGCGCAACTACGGCGTGGCCAACGGCCAGCCGGCCATATTGCTGCAGATCTACAAGCAGCCGGGCGCCAACATTTTGGACGCGGTGGAGCGCGTGCGCGCGCTGCTGCCGCAGCTGCAGGCCTCGATACCGGCGGCGATCGACATCACCGTGGTGTCGGACCGCACGCCCACGCTGCGCGCCTCGGTGGACGAGGTGCAGCGCGCGCTGCTGATTGCCGTGGCGCTGGTGATCCTGGTGGTGTTCTTGTTTTTGCGCCGGCTGCGCGCCACGCTGATTCCGGCCGTGGCTGTGCCGGCGTCGCTGGCCGGCACCTTTGGCGTGATGTACCTGGCGGGCTATACGCTGGACAACCTGTCGCTGATGGCGCTGACGGTGGCCACCGGCTTTGTGGTGGACGACGCCATCGTGGTGCTGGAGAACGTCATGCGCCACATGGAGCGCGGCAAGACGGCCCTGCAGGCGGCACTCGACGGCGCGCGCGAGATCGGCTTTACCGTGGTCTCGATGAGCCTGTCGCTGATAGCGGTGTTCGTGCCCATATTGTTCATGGGCGGCATCGTCGGGCGCTTCTTTCGCGAGTTCGCGGTGGTCATGTCCGCGGCCATTTTGCTGTCCATGCTGGTGTCGCTGACCACCACGCCCATGATGTGCGCGGCCCTGCTGCGCGCGCCCGCGCCGGGCCGGGCTGCGCCGGGCGCCTGGGCACGCCGGGCCGCGCACCTGGGCGCGGCCGTGCAGCGCGGCTACCGCCGCAGCCTGGCCTGGGGCCTGCGCCACCAGCCGCTGGTGCTGCTGGCGCTGGCGGGCGTGGTGGCGCTGAACGTGCACCTGTACCGGTCCATAGACAAGGGCTTCATGCCGGACCAGGACACGGGCCGCATCATGGGTTTCATACGCGCCGACCAGGCCACGTCCTACCAGGCCATGGAACAGCGCCTGAAGCGCTTTCTGGCCATCGTGCAGGAAGACCCGGCGGTGGAATATGTCACCGGCTTTACCGGCGGCGGCCAGCGCAACGCGGCCAGCATGTTCATGACGCTCAAGCCCATGGCGCAGCGCCAGGCCTCGTCGGATCAGGTCATCGCCCGCCTGCGCGACAAGCTGCGCAACGAGCCCGGCGCGCGCCTGTTCATGATGACGCAAAAGGACATACGCATAGGCGGGCGGCAAAGCAGCGCGTCGTACGACTACACGCTGCAGGCCGACGACATCGCCGACCTGCGCACCTGGGAGCCGCGCGTGCGCCAGGCGCTGGCGCGCCTGCCGGAGCTGGAGGACGTGAACAGCGACGTGCAGGACTTCGGCCAGCAGACCCTGCTGGAGATAGACCGCGACGCCGCCACGCGCCTGGGCCTGACGGTGGCGCAGATCGACGCCACCTTGAACGACGCCTTCGGCCAGCGCCAGGTGGGCGTGATCTTCAACCCCTTGAATCAGTACCGTGTGGTGATGGAGGCCGCGCCGCGCTACCTGCAAAGCCCGCAGACGCTCGCCGGCTTCTTCTTCGTCAACAAGGACGGCCGGCAGGTGCCGCTGACGGCCTTTGCGCGCATCGCGCGCGGCACCACGCCGCTGTCGGTCAACCACCAGGGCGGCACGCCGGCCAGCACCATCGGTTACAGCCTGGCCCCGGGTGTGTCGCTGTCGCAGGCCAACGACGCCATACGCGACGCCGTGGCCGGCCTGGGCGTGCCGGTGTCGGTGCGCGGCAGTTTCAGCGGCACGGCCGGGGCCTTTCAGCAGGCGCTGGCGGGCCAGCCGCTGCTGATACTGGCGGCCATCGTCACCATCTACCTGGTGCTGGGCATGCTGTATGAAGACCTGGTGCACCCCATCACCATCCTCTCCACGCTGCCCTCGGCCGGCGTCGGGGCGCTGCTGGCGCTGATGCTGTTCAAGACCGAGTTCTCGCTGATCGCGCTGATCGGCGTGCTGTTGCTCATCGGCATCGTGAAGAAGAACGCCATCCTGATGATCGACTTTGCGCTGGCGCGGCAGAAAAGCGGCCGCGGCACCCCCGTGCAGGCCATCTACCGCGCCTGCCACCTGCGCCTGCGCCACATCTTGATGACCACCGTGGCTGCCATCTTCGGCGCGCTGCCGCTGGCCCTGGGCCACGGCGTGGGCGCCGAGCTGCGCCAGCCGCTGGGCATTGCCATCGTCGGCGGCCTGCTGGTGAGCCAGCTGCTCACGCTCTACACCACGCCCGTGGTCTATGTGCTGCTGGAGCGCCTGCGCCGGCGCCTGCGGGCGCGGCGCGGGGGTGGTGCAGCGGTTTTGAATCAAACAGGGCTCTAACGCTTACAGGACAAGCGCATGCAGCTATCACAAGTATTAATTATTAGCCTTCCTATCGCCCTGACCCTATTGGCTGGCTGCGCCAGCGCGCCGCCCTACCAGCGCCCGGCGATAGCGCTGCCCGCGCAGTTCAAGCAGGCCACGGCAGCCGCGCAGGATGCCGGCATCTGGCGCCCGGTGCAGCCACAGGACGCACCGGCACCCGAGGCGTGGTGGCGTCTGTATGCCGACCCGGATCTCGACCGCCTGCAGCAGCAGGCCGCGAGCGCGAATCCCGGCATCGCCCAGGCCGTGGCACGGCTGCGCGCCGCCCAGGCGGCCGTGGCGGGCAGCCGCGCCGGCCTGCTGCCCAGCCTGGGCGCCAGCGGCACGGCCACGCGTGCGCGCAGCGCGACGGGCTCGGGCGGCGGCACCAACAACAGCTACAGCCTGGGGCTGAACGCCAGCTGGGAGCTGGATCTGTGGGGCCGCCTGTCGGGCGCGGTGGATGCCAGCCAGGCGCAGGCCCAGGCCAGCGGCGCCGACCTGGCGGCGGCGCACCTGTCGCTGCAGGCCAGCCTGGCGCAAGCCTATTTCGCGCTGCGCACCGCCGAGGCCCAGCAGCGGCTGCTGCAGGAGAGCCTGGCCGCCTACGAGCAAAGCTGGCAGCTCACGCGCAACCGTGAGCGCGCAGGCGTGGCCTCCAGCGCCGACGTGGCCCAGGCCGAGGCCCAGTACAAAAGCACCCAGGCCCAGCTGATTGAGGCCGGCACCAGCCGCGCCCAGCTGGAGCACGCCCTGGCCGCCTTGCTGGGCCTGGCGCCCGCGGCCTTCGATCTGCCGGCCACCGGCCTGCTGCCGGCGCCTCCCCTGGTGCCCGCCGAGCTGCCGGCCGAGCTGCTGCGCCGGCGCCCCGACATCGCCGCCGCCGAGCGCCGCGTGGCCGCCGCCAACGCCGATCTGGGCGTGGCCCGGACGGCCTACTTTCCGGCACTCACCCTGTCGGGCGCGGCAGGCTACCGTGGCGCGCGCCTGTCAGATCTGGTGAGTGCGCCGCAGCTGTTCTGGTCGCTGGGCCCGGCCCTGGCCGCCACCTTGTTTGACGGTGGGGCACGCGATGCGTCGGTCGAGTCGGCCCGCGCCGCGCTCGATCTGGCCACGGCCGGCTACCGCCAGAGCGTGCTCACGGCGCTGCAGGAGGTCGAGGACAACCTGGCCGCCGCCACCAGCCTGGCCCAGCAGCAGCAGGTACAGACCGAGGCCGTCGCCGCCGCGCAAAGGGCGCTGGATGTAGTGAGCAACCAGTATCGCGCGGGCACCGTGGCCTACCTCAACGTGCTCTCGGCCCAGACCACGGTGCTGGCCGCCCGGCGCAGCCTGATCGACGTGCAGGGCCGCCGCCTGGTGGCGGTGAATACGCTGCTGAAGAACGTGGCCGGGCGCTGGGAGAGCGCCGAAAGCTATCAAAAACAATAGCTGTCAGCGCTTGACGGTCAGGCGCTACGGTCGAATTTTTCTTCAAATCGATGGTGGCGTCGTGGGCATCAGGTTGGCCGCGCCACGGAACTGGGTGCGGTTGGTGAGCAGGAACACCAGCGTCATCTTGTCATTGAGCAGGTCGCTTGCATTGCCGCTGGCGGCCGCGCGGCGGCCCGCCAGCACGCCATGCAGGTTTTCCGCTGTCTGGCCGGCTGTGAAATGGTTGCCGTTGACCGTCAGGAGCACGCCGGCGCACAGGCTGGGCGCGCTGCTGAAGGTATTGCCCTGCAGCACCACGGTCTGGAACAGGCCGTTGAATTGCCGTTGTATCAACTGCTTGAGCATTTCCTCGCCCAGGTTCAGGCGGCGCAACCGGTTGTGCCCCAGCACCAGCTGGCCGCGGCCGGCCGGCACCTGGAAGTCGCCGCTGATCAACGCATTCACCAGAACCGTTGCGATAGGTGCCGAGGCCGTGCCGTCGGGCGGCGGCATGCCATAGAACGCCAGGTCGCCAGCGATCACGCAGTGCATGACCTCGCATTGCCCGGTGATGTTCTGCAGCACCACCGAGGCCGGCGCCGCCGCCGCCACCTCGCACTGGTGCATGCGCAGCTCGCTGCTGCCGTCCACCACGATCCAGGGCTGGGGCTGATCCTGCTTTCCCCGCACGCGCAGGCTGTGCAGGCCCAGTTCGCGGTTGCCCGTCAGTTGCAGCGAGGTGCCGGGGTCCATGGCCAGCTGCAGGTCGCGCAGCTCCAGCGCGGCAAACCCGCCCAGCGCGATGGGTGCGTGCACGGCGACGATGGCCGTGGGGCCACAGCCGTGCAGCGACAGCCTGGCTCCGGGCGGCACCTGGTTCACCGTCAGGTCTGCGAGCTCATGCGTGCCGGGCAGCAGGCATAGGCACAGCTGGCCGCCATGTTCCTCCAGCAGTTTCATCAGCAGCTCGGTGCTCAGCTGCTCAAAGTCGCCGCCCTTGCCAATGGTGATGCAACAACCGCCGCCCGCCTGCGCCGGTGCCTGGGCCGTGGCGGCAAACACCAGTGTCTGCTCGGGCACGGCTGCGCCGCCGCTGGTGAGCAGGTTGGCGCGCACGCGCTGCGGCCCGGCGCCGCCCAGCTGCCAGTTGCACTGTGCCAGGCCCTGCGCATCGGTTGTGGCCTCGGGGGGGTTGACGCTGCCGCCACCGGCCTCCAGCGTGAAGCGCACCCGGCTGCCGGCCAGGGGCAGCGCGCCGCGTGCCACGCGCAGGCGCAGCGGTTCGGCCAGCGTGGTGTTGGGCGCGGCCTCCTGGCCGTCGCCGCCCACGTAGAGCAGCTGCGTCAGCTGGGTGAGTGGCGGGAACCATTCGCGGCAGTCGGTGATGGCGCTGATCAGGCCACCCGCGTCCACCGTCACCAGGCCCAGGCGCGCCCAGCCGTCACGCACACCGGCGGGCGGGCAGGCTTGCGGCGCCCCGTCCTCGTCCAGCGGCCACTCGACATCGGCCGTGGCCGTGCGCGCGGGGATCTGCCAGTAGTCGCCCACGCGGTAGCTGCCGCCGGGGGCAAAGCGCACCTGCACGCCGTCTTCCAGGGGAATCCAGCCGCCCTCGACCACGGCCAGCGCGTGCTGGCCGGCGGCAGTGGGGCGCTGCTCCCAGCGCCGCAGCAGCGGGTGGCCGCTGGCGTCCTGGCCCAGGCTGCCCTGGGGCAGGCCGTCGAGCACCAGCTCCAGCGTGTCGTCGCCGTCGTGCAGAAACTCGAACAGCTGGCCGGCGCGCTGCTGCTGTGCGGCGGCATCGTCCAGCAACTCCACGCGGTCGTGTGGCGACAGATCCAGGTTGGCATCGCGCCCGCGCGCGGCCACGCGCACGATGGTCTGCTGGGCCGCGCTGTCGAGGGTGACGGATTGCACCGCGTAGGCCACCGAGGCGTTTTCGCGCGACCACTTGAAGGTGGCGGCGCCGGTGTTGGCGTCCACGCTGTGGATCTCCACCCGATAGAGCTGGTTTTCCAGCCGCCGGTAGCCGGCGCTGGCGGCCAGGTCGCACACGCCGGTGGCAGCCAGCTCGGGCTCGGCACGCGCCGCCAGTCGGGCGCTGGAGGGCGCAGTCAGCTGGTTCCAGTCATCCAGCGGGGCGTTGCAATGCCAGGCAAGGTTGTTGCTTGGCGCTGGCAGTGCCAGGGCGCGCACCTGGGCCATCTGCCGTGCGCGCGTGGCCGTGTCCGGCCCGCCCAGCGCCACTTCGCGTATGGCGGGGTCTTCCAGCGCGCTGATGTGGCGCTGCCAGGCGCGCAGGTAGATCAGGTGCTGGCCCGGTGCCAGGCGCGGGGCCACGCCGCCATCGGGCTGGTTGGCCAGTGATGCGGCCTGCTCCCAGACGCAATGCTGGCCCTGCACGAAGTAGCAGCCGGCGCTGATCAGCAGGCTGGCCGCGGGCAGCGTGGCGGGGGCGCCCGCGCCCGTGGCCGCGATGCGCCAGGACTGGCCGCCGCCCACGGCCCAGGCGTCGGCCGTGCCGGCGACCGACAGGCCTGCCAGTTGCGGGCTGCCTGCCACGGGCTGCGCCGTCCAGCTGGCGCCGCCGTTGCCGGTGGCCAGCAGCGTGCCGCCGTCGCCGGCGGCCCAGCCGGTGTTGGCGTCACGCATGCGCAGGGTGCGCAGGCGGGCCGTGCTGCCGCTGGTCGCCGTGCTCCAGGTGGCGCCGCCATCGCCGCTCACGAGCAGGGTGCCACCGTCACCCGCGGCCAGGGCCTGGGCACCGTTCAAGACCACGGCACGCAGCGTGGCCTGGCTGCCGCTGCCGACCTTGGCCCAGGTCTGGCCGCCGTCGGCGCTGCGCACGATGGCGCCGCCCTGGCCCACGGCCAGGCCGTTCTGTGCGCTGGTGAAGGCCACGGCATGGAGCCGCGCCACGCCGGTGGCGCGCGCCGTCCAGGTGACGCCGCCGTCGACCGTGGCCAGGGCCAGGCCGCCATCGCCAACGGCCCAGGCATGCTGGGCGTCGGTGCAGGCCACGCCGCGCAGCGCCTGCAGCGTGCCGCTGGCCTGGGCGGTCCAGCTGCTGCCGGAATTGCTGGTGCGCAAGATGGTGCCGCCATCACCCACGGCCCAGCCGGTGCTGCCGCTGCGTGCCAGGGCGCGCAGGTGGCGCGTGCTGCCGGTGTTGGCCACAGTCCAGGCGCCGCCGCCGTTGCTGCTGACGAGCAGCACACCATCCTGGCCGGCAATCCAGATGCTGTTGGCATCCTGGGCGTGTACGGCCAGGGCGGCCATGCCGCCCGCCAGCGCAAAGCCCGCGCCCTCGGCCGGGCCGCCGCTGGCGCCGATCACATCGCGCGCCAGATGTTCCAGGCGCTGGCGCGTGATGTCGCCCTGCTCGTTGAAGTCGGCATCGGTGAGCACGCGGCCCTGCTGCAGCCGCACTGCCGTGTAGTGCTTGCGCGCGTCGAAGGTTTCGCGGGAGAGATCGCCTTGCATGGTGGTACCTCCTTGCCTTGTTGCATCAGTTGGCGTAATGCAGCCCGGCCGTCAGGCCCAGGCGCAGGTATTCGTCGAGCGCGTCGCGCAGGTTGGCCTCGCGCTGGGGCTGGCGCAGCTGCTCGTAGGCGCCCATCTCGGCGCCACTCTCGGCCCCGGTGCGTATCTGCACCGCGCAGCGCAGATCCAGCTGACCCAGAGCCGGGTCGCCATAGCGGCGTGCGCTGAACAGCGGGCGTACCGTGGCCTCGACCTCGGCGCGCAGGGCCGCCTCTTCCGCGCCCGTCGGCGGGGGCAGGCCGGCGGCCGCTGCCTTGGCGCGCAGCGCCGCGATGCGGGTGTCGCTCTCGAGCTGCGGCTGGCAGCGGTAGCGCCGCGGCACCTGGGATGCGGGCGGCACATAGCAAAAGCGCACGCAGCCCGTCTGGCGCCGCACGGCCGTGACAGGCGCGTCGAAGATGCAGTCGCTGGCCGTGAGCGTGAGCCCGCTCACCGAGCCAAGGACGGTCGTGCGCTGCAGATCCAGGGGGGCGTCGGGGGCATTCAGTGCCGGCTGTGGGGCCGCGCCCTCGTCCAGCAGGCCGGCGATGCTGTCGGCCAGGGTGATGCTGGTGACAGGGCCGGCCGCCGCGATGGGTGGCGTCAGGCTGTGCAGCACGCGCAGCGCCAGGCGCGGGCTGTCGCCAGCCACCGTGATGTGGGTGGTGCTGGGCAGCATGGTGCAATGTGCCAGCTCCACCTGGCCCAGCGGGCCGGAGAGGCTGAGTGGCCCCTGCAGCAGCAGCCCGTTGATGAACAGCGCGCCGGGGTTGGGGCTGGCCGGAGCGGCCTGGCCCACCACGCGCAGGCTGCCCTGCCAGTGCGCGCGCGTATCCCGCGCCTCGAAGCGGCCGGGCAGGCGCCCCAGGGTGCCGGGCAGGGCGCCGGGTACGGGCACCAGCGGCCATTGGCCGGCGACGATCATCAGGCGTGAGCCCTCGGCCAGGTTGATGGTCAGCGGCGCCGCGTCAGTCTCGCTCAGGCTGTCCATGACAACGATCACGCCGGTGCGGCCCGCAGGCAGGGCGTTCCAGGCCGTGACGGCGTCGCGCAAGGTGGCAAACAGCTGGCCGGTGCTGCCCAGCGCCAGCAGGTGCGTCACGCCCGCCTGCCACACCGTGGGGGCCAGGAAGCCGCCCTGATCCGCGTTCGTGGCCGTGCCTTCGGACAGGCTGGCGCTGGCGGCACGCAGGGCGTCGCCCCGGTCGTAGGGGCCGCCGCCCATGTCGGCCACGCTGCCGTGGGCGGCCTGCAGCCAGACCTGCTGCACGTTGGCGGCGGCGGGAAAGGCAATGCGCCCGCGCCGTACGTCCAGCGCCGCCGCGCGCGGCGGCACGGGCAGTGTCACGGCGTTGGGTATCTCGCAGATCCACAGGCGCTCGCGCGGTATCTCCACCGGCAGGCTCTCGCCGGCCAGCTGCGCGAACACGCGCAGCCCGGGCTGCTGCGCCGTCATGAATACGGGGGGCGGTTCAGCCATGCCGGCGCGCAGGCGTCCCAGCTCGGCATGCAGGGCCAGCGAGCGCAGTGGGGCGCTGACGTTGTCCTCGCGCGCGGCCTGGGCAGCCTGGGTCAGGGCGCCCCCGGTCAAGGTGCGCGGGCGGTTGAACAGCGGTGCGTCCACGCCGGCGGGGTGCATGGCCCACCAGCCCGCGCCGCTATCGCGTGCGCTGATGAAGTCGGCATCCGCCTCGCCCGGCACGCCCTGGCCCAGCGGCTGGGCGCGCAGGCGCCACAGGAAGATGCCGATGTTGGGGATGTTGTGGCGGCCGCCGCGTGTGTCGGCGTTGCGCACTTCCAGGGTGTGCGCGTATGGATCGAAGGCGCCGCCGTGGGCCTGGGCCAGCTCGGCGCGTGCGGCGTCGCGCACGCCGGCGGTGGCTGCTGGAGCGCGGCGCACATGGTTCATGTGCTGCGTGGTGGCCAGGCGCTGGAAAAATTCCACGGCCGTGGCCGGCCAGCCCGTCACGTCGCGCGCCAGCTGCTCCAGCACCAGGGCCGTGCCCTTGCGGCGCCGGTACGCCAGGGTGTTGGCCACCCAGGCGCGCATGCTGACGCCGGCCGAGGGCACGGGGCGGATCGCCCGTGCGCCGACCAGGTCGCCGATGTAGGGCACGGTCCACTCGTCGCAGGTCTCTATGAACCAGTTGTCGTACAGGCGGGCGGCATCCAGCTCGAGTGCCGTGAGTTCTTCCTCGATCACCGCTAGCAGCGCGCGCAGCGGCTGGCCCTGCTCGGCGTCGCGCAGGCGGTGTATGGCCGGCAGCAGCTGGTACAGCCTTTCGGGGGTGAGCAGGCTCATGGCATGGCCTCCAGCAGTTGCACGGCGGCGGGGTTGATCAGCAGCAGCTCGGCCGGCTGCATGGCGCCGGCGACCCAGCGTGCGCCCAAGGCCGGCAGTACCTCTTGCACGGCATCGGGGCTGGCGCCCTGGCCGTAAGGCTGCAGCACCGACAGATCCACGGCGACCACGCCCGACACCTGTTGCAGCAGGGTCAGCAAGGCGGCGGCGGTCACGGGTTGGGCCAGCTCGCGTGCGTCAAAGCCATAGGCCTCGAGCAGGCGCGCCAGGCAGTCGGCCAGTACGGCGGTAGCCTGGTAGCGCCCATCGACGACCACGCTGGCCTGGCAGCGGAAGTAGCGCAACGCCGCAGCCTGTAGCGTGAAGGCTTGCGCGGGGTCGGACTGGTCGGTGATGGCCAGGCGCAGGTTGTCAAGTACCTGGGCGTCGGCCGTGCCACCGGTGGCGCCCGTTACCGACAGCAGCACGCGCGTGCTGGCGTCCACGCTGACCAGGTCGGCGCGTGCCTTGCCTATGCCGGGAAAGGCGCGCGCGTAATCCTGGTAGTCGCGCAGCGAGACCACGCGCTCGAAGGCCAGCAGCGTCAGCGGTGCGTTGCGGCGTGCGTCGGCCAGTTTCTCGGGATCCTGCGCGCCGCCGGCCGGCAGCGGGTTGTTGACGCCGCGCAGGCCCAGCGGCATGGCGCGCGGCATGGTCAGGCTGGCGGCCGCCACCTCGCCATCGGCACCCAGTCCGGTGCGGTACCTGGCGCGCACATTCATCTGCCCGGTGGGCAGGCGCGCACCCTGGCGGCCGTCGCCGAACAGCAGGGTCATGCGCGCGTCGTTGTCGATACGCGTGGCAAACACATGCTCGTTCGGTCCCGCGCCATACAGCGATGGGCGTTCGCTCCACAACAGGCCGTTGACGCGCAGGGCCAGCGTGCTTTGCGCGCCGCTGCTGCTGGCGGCCGACAGGTGGGTGGTGGGCGGGCGGCGCAGCGTGAACTGCTGGAACGGTTGGGAGGCGTCGCCGTTGCCCAGTACCTCCTGCACGCCCTCGCCATGGGTGGCGGCGACCACGTTGGCGTGTATGCGCAGGCCCTCGCGCTGATAGCTGAACTGCAGGCCACTCTTGCCCCTGAGCACCAGGGTGCTGCGGCCGTTGGCATGCACCACGTCGTCGAGTACCGCGATCTCGGCCGCATCCACGCCGGGGATGTCGCTGCGCGCGCCGACAAAGGCCAGCAGCTTGCCCGGGGTGAGGCCCAGTACCATGGTGGACAGCTCCAGGCGCTGGCTGCCCGCCGCGACCGGGGCATCGATGGGTAGATCCACCAGCGGCTGGCGCTGGCTGGCCACATGGGCCGTGGTGTCGCGGAACTTGAAGGCTTCCGAAGGGGGTGCCGACAGTGGCTTGCCGTCGCTGCCGGCCATGCGCAAGGCCATGGCGCGGCCGGACAGGCCGTAGTCGGCGCGTGCGCACTCCCGGCTGTCGTACAGCAGATAGGTGCTGGCCTTGACACCGGGCGAATCGAACACCATCCAGCTGCCCGCGGCCAGGGCCGGCACGGGCCGTTCCAGGTAGGTGTGCTGGGGTGTGATGGCGCCGCTTTGCGAGTCTGTCCAGATGCTGGGGTTGGTGCTGTCCCAGTTGGCTGGGTAGTAGGTCGCGCCGCCCTTGGTGTTGCTGGCCGGCAGGGAGTTCCATTGCGGCGCGTTGTGGCCGAAAAATCCCAGGCGTGCGCCAAAGCTGAAGGCGCCGGCTTCGGGCGCCACCGGCTTGGTGGCTGGCTGGGCGCTGGCGGTGATGGCCTGCACCAGTTGCGTGCCGCTCCAGCCCTGGATGGCGATCATGGCCTGCAGTTCGCCCTCCTGCCAGGCCTTGCCGCTGAAGGTGGTGCTGATGCTGCCGCTGGTGAAGGGCACGCTCTGAACCTGCGCCTGGGCGTAGGGACCGGAGATGGCGTACATGACCGGTATGGCCCATTGCAGCATGGGTGGCGCGGCCGGCGCGACGGGGTCGGGCAGGGGGTCGAGATCGATGCGCACACGCTCCAGCGTCTTTTCTTCTTCGACTTCGCGTGCGCGCAGCACCAGATGGAGCAGGTTGGCGCCGTTCTTGCCCACGAACAGCAATAGCTCGCCGGCCTGTATGCGGTTGGCGTTGGCGCCCAGGTAAATGCGACCCACCTCGAGTGCATCGACGCTGGGATCCACCGGCAGACCCGGATCCAGGCGGTACAGGCTGCCGCTGGCCAGGCCCTGGTGCAGGCCGGCGGTGCCCGCGGGCAGGCTGCCCTGGGGCAGCAGCAACACCAGCCGCCGTGCACCACCGCTGACATTCAGCAAGGCCATGTCGGCCGGCCGTGTCAGGCGCGGGCGCAGCGCATTCCATTCGGCGCGCGCCAGCAGCTCGGCCGAGGTCTCGAACACCTGGGGCAGCTTGCCCTGCGGCGGCACGCTCTGGATCGGGCTGCCGGCGGCGATGGTGCACAGGCCGGGCGCGCCTGGCGCGTCCTCCACGGTGAACACCAGATGCACGCCAGCGGCGACGCCGGGGCGCAGCTCGTAGCCCACGGCGCGCGCCAGCTCCAGCACCGAACGGCGCTCGGTGGCGGTGCGCAGAAAGCCCTCGTTGGCGATGCGCTCCTGGTAGAAGCTCAGCACATCGGCCGCGCAGGCGGCGGCGTCCACCAGGGCCACGGTGGCGTCAACGGGCTCGCGCGTGGCCAGGTGCGCCAGGGGGCGCGGTGCGCCTGCGCCCGCCTCCGGGTCGCGCCACAGCGGCAGCCTGGCCAGCATGCGTTGGTAAAAGCCCGGCTGGGTGTCCAGGCGCCAGGCGAGCGCGGGCAGGCCGGGGTCGTTGTAGATGGCAGGGCGCGGTTGCTGGCCTTCGCAGCAGTGGCAGCCGCTCAGATGGTCGTCGCTCATGGCTGGCCTCCCATTGCGTGTACCTCGAATGCGAGCCTGCCGTTCTCGGGTGCATTCGGGTCGTTGTCGAGCCGCGCGATCTCCAGCCGCGCCATGGTGATCTGGCCTGCCGTTATCTCGCCCGCGGGCGCGCGGCCCAGGCGCTGAAAGCGCAGCGGCTCAACGTGCGACACGCCGGTCACGGCCATGGCGGCGGCGACCACGGCGCTTAAGTAAACCGGGTCGCCAAAGCTGAAGCGGTCGGGGTCGAAGAAGCCGCCCTGCGCGCTGCCGAACACCTGCAGCAGCCGCCGCTCCACGTCGGCCGTGAAGTAACCGGGCAGGGCGCAGACATGCAGCGCGATGTCCAGCGCCACATAGGCCGGGGCGTCTATTTCCACGTCGTGGCCGGCCAGGCGGTAGCGGTCGATGAAGGCCGTCATGCTGTCCTCGAAGGGCGCGTCCACGGGCGCCCCGCCACGCCGATCCACGGTGATGAACATCGTGTACCAGCTACCGGTCCAGCGCCGCGTGGCCACGGCGCGCTGCACGCGCGTGTCGCGCATGGCCATGTCGGCATAGTTCTGGGGCGTAACGGCGCGCTCCTGGCGGCGGAAGGCCTGGGGCGCGTCCATGCGCGCGCGCGCCAGCGGTGTCGGGCCGGTGCCGCCGCGGGCGGGCAGCGGGTTGCGCACGCGCGTGATGCCGTCGAAGCCGCACAGCACATGGGCGATGGCGTTGCTGCCCACGTTGCCGTTGCTGCCGTTGCCGCCGCGCATGCGCAGCGACAAGCCCTCGGTGGCGCCCGGCGAGCGGCCGTTGACGCCGTCGCCGAAGCGCAGCAGCACGCTGGCGTCGTTGTCGGTCTCGACCACGTAGTCGGCTGCCTGCCCGTTGCTGCCCAGCAGGTCGGGCTGCACGCTCCAGAGCCGGCCGTCACCGTCGCTGGTGACACGCATGGCCGCGCGCTGCCCGGCCGGGTCGGTCTGCATGGCGGCTGCGGCGGGGGCCGTGGCATCGACCAGCGTCAAGCGTCCCAACGCGTCGCGCACCATGGCCTGGCGCGTGAGGGGAAGTTGGCTGCCATGCTCTGGCCGCAGGCGTGGCACGCGCCCGCCGGGCACGGGCAGCAGCTTTTGTGTGGCGCTGGGGCTCATGCCGTGGTCGGCCAGCGCCAGGTTGGCGCAGGCGCCGGCCATGTCCTGTACCAGGGAGCCGCCTATGACCTTGGACAGGCACAGGTCGAATGGCAGGGCGTCTTCCTCGGCCCATTGCAGTTCCACGATGGGCTGCAGCGTGACTGGGTCGCGCCGCGGCGTGGGTGCGGGCTGGCGGGCGGCGTCAGCCTCGGGGTCTACCCGCGTGAGCCGCACCACATGGCGCTGCGTGGGGTCGGCGTCCTGGGGCAGGCCGTTGCTGGTGCCGGCGCGCGCCTCCAGCAGCAGCAGGTCACCGGCGCGCAGGCGCAGGCGCTGGGCCACAGCGTCGCGCACGAAGGCGCGCGTGGCCCCCTTGGGCAGGCAGCAGGCCTCGTCGCTCCAGGTGTAGAAGCGCAGGTCGTTGTGCGCGCTGTACAGGGTGACGGGCGTCAGCAGCTCGAAGGGCTGGGCGCCGCCAGCCACCAACTCGGCGGCCCGGGCGCGCGATGGCAGGCGCTTGGCCGTGCCGGCCGACTGGGTCAGCAGCAGCGTGCCGTCCAGGCCGGTGTCCGGGTCGCAGCCCGCCAGCTGCTGGCCGTCGGCCGTGGCATCGACCTCGAAGGCGACCCAGGCGCGGGCGTTGCCGCCCTCGGCCAGCTGGTAGTCCAGCAGCCGTGTGTGGCGCTTGACCGAGACGCGCTGGCGTGCTGTGCCCAGGTAGGCCTCGGTGGCCACGGCGTCCTGGAAGTAGGCGATCTCGTCGGCGCGATACGCCAGGGCCTCGCTCAGTGTCACCAGCAGGTCGGCAGGGTTGCGTTCGCGCCAGTCTGGCATGAGCACCGACAGGCGATCGAGCACCAGGCGGCGGAAAGTCGGGTAGTCGCGTGCCAGGTAGTCGATGTCGGGCACCGCTTGGGTCTCTGGCGGGCAGTCCCGGGTCTGGCGGCAGTCGAAGTCGCTGGGGCAGTCGACCTTGAAGCCAAAGCTGATCTGCGCCAGGGCCGGGTCTATGCCGTCGGGTGGTGCGTCCGCGCCGGCCGAGGCCACCAGACGCAGCTGGTAGCGCGAGAAGTCGCCGCTGTCGTCCAGCTCCACCGTCAGTTGCTTGCCGCTGGCGCTCACGCCCACCACATGCGGGTCACGCACACGCTGGCCGCCGCGCACCTCGACGTTGCCGGCGGTCAGTGGTGCGACGGGCGCCTGGCCCAGGTCATGCACAAAGTGCAGCACCAGGCGCGGCTCGCCGTGCATGACCTCCAGGTACTCGATGCCGTTGAACCAGCGCGGCGGCAGCTCCTGCGCGGCGGCGCGCAGGGCGGCAATGCGGAGC
This sequence comes from Diaphorobacter limosus, assembly GCF_033100095.1. Taxonomy (NCBI): domain Bacteria; kingdom Pseudomonadati; phylum Pseudomonadota; class Betaproteobacteria; order Burkholderiales; family Comamonadaceae; genus Diaphorobacter; species Diaphorobacter limosus. The sequence goes on from NZ_CP136921.1 coordinate 4,068,059, forward strand.
GGATTCTTGCAGAGGTATTGCTGCGTGCTCATGATGCGAGGCTCCGCGTGAACTGGGCCTCACCGGCCTGCTGCGTCTCGAGCACCGTGTAGCGCACGGCCACCGTGAGCGTGGCGTCCTCACTGCTGGCGGCCACCTCGTCGATGCGCAGCAACTGCCCCAGCCACTGCTGCAGCGAGGCCTGAACCAGAGCCTGCACGGTGACGGCCAGCTCGGGGCTGTTGGGGGCGAACACGAGCTGCATCAGCCCGCAGCCGAAGTCGGGCCGGTTCACGCGCTCGCCGGGCAGGGTGAACAACAGCTGCTCGATCAGGCCATGCAGCCAGGCCTCGCGCGCGGCTTCATGCGTGCGGCCGTGCCCGTCGGTGCGGTAGGGGAAGGCGACGTAGCTGCTCATGATGCACCTCCTTCACATCCCAATGACGCGGGTTTGCGCGGCCACCGGCATCAGCGGCGTGCCCGTGGGCGTGCAGATGGCCTGGCCGCTCATCACCAGCACCGGCTGGCCGGCGGCGAATACGCGCGTGGCCGCCACTACCCATTGCGCCGTGACGCAGGGCCCGTTGCCCTGAGGCGGAGAGAACGCACAGCCCGCCACCAGCCAGGGCGCGGCCTGCGTGGCCACGGGCTGGCCCGAGACCAGCACGCGCGGCACGGGCGCGCTGGGCGTGGCCTGGCCGCCGTGGGCGCAGAGCACGGTGGCGCCGAGGTGCAGCAGGGGGCCGGGCATACGATGTTCCTTAAACGACCGTCAACGCGCCGGCGTTGATGTTCGTCGTGGGCCCCGTCATGATCAGCGAGGCGCCCTTGCCGTTCTGGATGTAGATGCCCGTGTCGTTGACGATCAGCGTGGCGCCGGTGGCGCTCTTGAGCATGATGCCGCCCGTGGGCCCGGGCAGGTCGCTGACCGTGAGGCCGTTCTGCAGCGTGGTCTGCAGCGTGATGGCCTGCACGCCGGGCGGCGTGGCGCGCGCCAGCGCTGGCACCTCGGCCGCGCTGCCCCAGAAGCAGCCGACCCAGATGGGATAGTCGGGGTCGCCCTGCTCGAACTCCACCCACACGCCCGAGCCGATCATGGGCAGGGCGAACATGCCGTTCTGCACGCCCGCCACGGGCACGCAGGGCATGGCCCAGGTGGCGGGCAGCAGCCCGGCCACGTCGGGCACCTGCACCTGCAGCCGGCCGATCTGCATGGGGTCGATGTTGTTGAGCACCATGCCTCGGTACTTGCCGTAGAACTTGTCGTTCATCGTCTGTTCCTCCTTCAGACCGGGACATTGGGAGTGATCGACACCAGGCCATTGCGCGTGAGCTCGAAGCTCTGCTTGAACTCCCCGCGCTTGAGCCGGCTGGTCACGCTGCTGACGTAGTACAGGCCGTCGTAGGCCACGCCGGCGCCACGCACGCCCACCAGGCCGCGCGCCTTCAGTACCCGGCCGTAGCGCAGCACGTTCAGGCTGCCGCTGCCGCTCACGGCGTCCTGCGACTTGGCGGCCTCGGCCAGGCCGGCCGAGATGGCACGCATGGGGCTCATCTTGGCCGTGTCCTTGAGCACCTTGAGGTTGGCAATCGGCGTAGGCAAGGCGCCCAGCGGCGGCTGCAGCGGGTTCAGGTTCGGGATGGGGATCGGTATCGGAACGCGCGTCAGCTGGTTCTGGATGTAGACGATGGGCAGCACGCCCTTGGTCGGATCGAAGGAGAACGACAGCGACTCCACATTGGTCAGCGCGTCCATGTCCAGGTTCAGTGCCGGCTGCGGTATGCCCAGCTTGATCTCGGGCCCGAAGTAGGCGATGTTGGTGCCCGGGGCCGGGCCCGGCTCGACGTAGAACACATAGCCCACCTGTCGCGCCAGCTCCTGGATATAGGCCAGATCTGTGCCCTTTTGCGCGGGAATCTTGTCGATGGGGATCTGCACGTCGGGGAACAGCACCGGGATCACCATGGGGATCAGGCCGAAGGGCGCGTACTTGGCGCACAGCAGGGCGACGCGGCCCTCCACCGGCACGGCGGGAAATGGCAGGCCGCTGAAATCCTGCATGTCCATGGCCTTGGTCACGTCCTCGCCGGTCACGGTGAGCGTGCCGGCCTGACCACGCCCGCCAGGCTGCACCTCCACATGGGTCATCACGCCGTCGAACAGCGGCTGGGCGCTGCCGTTCATGGTGAGGATCAGCAGCACGCGCAGCGGCGGCGTGGCCATGCCGGTGTTGGTGCCTGCCGCCAGCAGGAAGATGGTGTTGAGCGGCGAGCGCGCGGTGATCGTGAACGTGAGCTGAAAGCCCGAGGCGCTGCCCGCCGCCGTGCGCACCTCCACGCTCTGTAGCGCATCCAGCACCACGCGCGGCACCGGCAGCGGCACCAGCGGGCCGACGAGCAGGGTGAGCTGTATGCCCTGGGCGAACATGATCAGGCCTCGAAGGGGGGCGGCGGCACGCCCTCGGGCAGGGTGATGCGCAGGCTTGAACCCGGCACGGCCGTCATGGCCTCGGGCTGCATGGCGCCGTTGGCGTCGGCCAGGCGCCACCATTGCTCGGCCACGCCCAGGTATTGCGCCGCCAGCTGATCCGGGCGCTGGCCGGCGGCCAGGGTCAGGGTCTGGATGGTGGCGAAGTTCTCCGGCGGCGGCAGAAAGCGCCGCGTGACATAGGCCACGGTGCGGCCGTCGGCCAGCTGGGTCTGCGCCGTGGGTAGGCCGTGGTAGCGGCTGTCCGGCGCAAAGGCTGGCTGGGCCAGGCCGTTGGCCTGCATAAAGGCGGCAATGGGGTCGGTCATGGTCACACTCCCGTCACGCCCAGCGTGGACAGCGACACCGGCTGGGCCTTGGCGGCCAGCTGCTCGCGGTTTTGCAGATAGGTCATGAACAGCGCGCCGCCCTTGGAGGCAAAGCCCAGGTCATCGACGGTGAGCACGCGCAGACCGAAGCTGGCCTTGGCGTGTATCGGGTTGAGCGCGGGGTCGAAGGCCTCCTCGGTCACCGAGAAGCTGGTCAGCTTGACCGGTATCACGCGGCTAGCGCCCCAGACCAGCAGCAGCAGCGGCGCCAGCATGGGCGCGATCTCCAGCTGGCCCGAGCTGGCCTGGCTGTTCACCTTGCTCAACTGCGCGCTGCTGGGCTGCGACAGCGATTCCAGCAGCGCGATCTGCGGCGCCAGGCCATGGGCCACGGTGGCGGCATGCTGGTCCGGGAATTCGAGCTGGTCGGTCGCATCCAGGTCGGCCTCGAAGCTGATGGTCTCCACCGCCGGGCCCTTGAAGCGTGTGGGCTCGGCACGATCGCCCCCGGCCTCGCCGCCGACATCCTGGCCCTTGAGCTCGCGCTTGAGCGATTCAGCGTTGTATTGCAGCGCGATCACGCGTTGCACCTGGGCGGTGGTGGGATCGACGAGCACGATGCCGCCCTTGGTGAGTTTGGGTGAGGAGCTGATCGTCATGACAAGGCCTTCCCGGCTAGTTCACCTTTGTCGTCTTCCACTTGCGGACCCACTTCCGCTTGTCGCTCTTGTGGAGCGTTTCCTTGTCGGTGTGGATTTCGAGCCGCTTGATCTTTCCCCCGGAGCGGTCGAACACCTCGCGCATCGCTGCGATGCGCGCGGCGTCGTCCTTTTGCGGGGGCAGGTCGCCGTCGGCCTCCATCTGCCTGGCCCGGTCGAGCAGCCACTTGTCGAAGGTTTTCCCGAGTGCCTTGTCGCCCTTGGCGACGCGGTCGTCGATCTCCTGGCTGGACTTGACCTCGACGACCCTTTCCTTGCCGTGCCGGGTGTTCACCTCTTCGCCGTCCTCGTCCTTGTCTGCCCGCCGTGCGAAGCGCTCGTTGCTCGTGCGCAGCGTGGAGTCGATGGCCTTGAATTGCGCCCCGCCGAAGATCGTGCCCACGGCCTTGCCGGTTTCCTCGGACCGGCCGACATAGCAGCCGTAGAACTCCACGGTCGCACCGGGAGCCATGGCGTCCTTGGCAATGGAGGCGACCTTCTGGTCGGCCGCCATGTCGCTCAGCTCCTGGGCGGTGACGAAGCGGCGGTCGGCCTCGCCCTTGGGTGTCATCTTGATGCCGCCCGTGGTGCTGCCATGGCCGATGATGCGGATTTCGCCGACCTTGGTCTTGTTGTCCTTGGCGTACTTGGCCGCGTATTCGGCGGCTTCCTGGATGTTGTCCACGACGACCACTTTTTCGCCGAGCGTGTTCTGCACGTAGTCGGTCACGTCCTGCGTGTAAGCGTCGTCGGGGGCGCGCATGACGAAGGTGATGCGCGTGCCTGCGGGCGCCTGGCCGGCCGGTTTGTCGTCGGCCTTGTCCTGGGCCCCCGCGCCCTTGCCGTCGTCGGCCTGGATGTGCGGGGAGCCGGCGCGTGGCGCGCCGCCGACCTTGGCCGGGAGGCCCTTCACCGCGCGGTCGGCGGCGGTGTTGGCCTCGTGCTCGTCGTGCGCATCGCGCCTGAGCGTGGCACGGCCGGAGTCCGCATCGCGCTGCTGCGCCACGTGCGCGAGCTCGTGCGCGAGCAGGCGCTGGCCGGCCGGCGAGGCAGGCTTGTATTCGCCATGGTTGAAGGCGATGTGCCGGCCGATCGTGAAGGCCCGCGAGCCCAGGGCGCTGGCGGCCTCGGCGGCGGCGCGGTCGCTGTGCACGCGCACGTTGGCGAAATCGACGTCGAAACGCGCCTGCATCGGCTGGCGCACCGAAGCCGGCAGTTCGTCGCCCGGCTTGCCAACCAGCCGGTTGGCCGCCTCCTCCCCGCGCGCGGGCCGGCTGTCCCTGCGCGGCACGGCCGCGTCGGCGGCTGGCTTGTGATCGCGCTCATGAGTCATGCCGGGGCCTCGCGTCGGGAAGGAACCGTACCCGGCCATGCACCATGGCACCGGCGGATCATTCGTGGTGCCCTTTGAGGGAAAAGCGAAGCCTGTGGGCGGTGTTCATGATTTCTGGCGCCCCATGTCCACATCGGCCGGAGATTCCTTGCTGCTCCACGCTGACGCTGTTGATTCATGTGCCGACTCCTGGCATGAGCAGGCGTGCCACGGCCTGGCCGAGCGCCTGGCCGTGGGCGCCGGCGTCGCCATCGGCGGCCAGCGTGACGCGGCCGGCCCGCAGCCGCGCCGCCGCCGGCAGGCTCGGCAGAACGGCGGCCGCGCCCGGCGCGGCCAGCTGCTGCGCCAGCGCGTCGTGCAGCGCCGCCGCCAGCGCCGGGGTGTCGGCGGGATCGATGCCGCGCAACACCAGCCGGTCGATGTGCAGCACGATGCGGTTCATGGCTTCGCCCCCTTGGCCGGCTTGGCGGGACCCGTGCCCAGGGCTGCGGCCGGCGCCGTGACGGTGGCCGAGCGCGTGCGCGTGGTGCCGTAGCGGCGGCCGGTGGTGTACAGCGGCGCGCCGGCCTGCAGCGTGACGGTCCACTGGTTGCCGGCCTGCTTGTCGATGCGCACCATGACCGAGCCGACGAACAGCCGGCCCTGGCTGTCGCGGCCGAAGTGCGTCATCGGGTAGCTGTGGCGGCTCAGGTAGGGCGGCTTGTTCATCAGCAGGTAGCTGTTGCCGGGCTGGATCCATTCGAGCTTGGCGAGCACCTCGTCGTAGATCGGGATCACGTCCTTGTCGGTGCGCGTGGGCGGCTTGGCGGGGTCGGCAGGCACCACCTGCGGATCGCCCAGGCTGTCCTGGTCGGCCGCCGGCGGGGGCGTGGCGTCCGGGCTGGCCGGGGCCGGATCGGCGGCCGGACTGTCCTGCGCCGCCTTGCCGGCCCGCAGCGCGGCCATGCCCTGGCGCAGCGATTCGACGACCTGGTCCTCGGTCTTGCCGGTGGCCGGACCCATGCGGCGCAGCAGTTCGTCGACCTCGGCATCGGTCAGCGGCGGCTGCATGGCGCGGGCCGCCTCCAGCAGCTTGTTGCGGGCCGATTCGGTGAAGCGCGGACCGCCGGCGGCTGGGCGTGCCATGCCCTCGACCAGCCGTTCGGCCGGTGCCTGGGCGGGCTGCGGACGGGCTGGTGGCGCCGCATCGGGGGCAGTTTCCGGTGCGGCCGGCTCCTCGTGCGTGGCGGCGCTGCCACTGCCACTGCCACTACCGCTGTCGCCGGCCGGCGCGGCGGGGCCGGCGCCGCTGCCCGCACCGCCGCCGCGCTGGCGTGCCGCGATGCGCTGGCGGATCTGCTCGACCGTCACCTCGCCCTGCGGCATTTGGCCCTTCACGCCGTCGGTGGCCTGCAGCAGCGCCTGCAGCTCCTCGTCGCTGAAGGCGTCCAGGTTCTGCGCCACCACGCGCGTCAGCTGCTCGGCCGCCTCGCGCCGGGCGGCATCGTAGTTGCCGGTGCGGGCCGCCTCGGTCAGCAGCTTGCGCAGGCGGTCGTCCTTGCGCAGGGCTTCCTTGATGTCGTCGGGGATGGGCTGGCCGGTGGCGTCGCCGGACTTGATCAGCGTTTCGATCGGGTCCTCGCCCGGGCCGATGCTGGCTTCCGCGCCCTTGGCCAGCAGCGCCACGATGGCCACCGCCGAGGCCGCGGCCAGCAGGCGGCTCTTGGCCAGCCCCTTGAGCTTGGAGGCCAGGGTGGCCAGCGTGGCCGTGGCCGCCAGCGCGGCGGCGAAGGCGGGCACCAGGCTGCCGCCGGGTGCGCGCTCCTGGCTGTCCTTGCGCGCGGGCTTCCTTTCCTTGACCTTGACGTCCTTCTCAACCGGCACTGGCACGGGCGGGGGCGGCTGCTTGCGGCAGGGACAGCGGCTGCGCGCCTGGCTATACGGCGGCGTGCAGAAGTAGCCGAAGATGCCGGGCTCCATCAGGTGCACGCCGAGCTTCTGCTGCGCGCAGCCGGCGGCCTGGGCCAGCGGGTCCGGCATGGTCAGGCCGTTGCCGACCCGGATGGCCGCCACCAGCGGCGTGATGGTGCGGTCTGGATAGACGGCCTGCACCTGCTCCATGTAGTACGCGAGGTCCTTGACGCCCTGGGCCAGCCCGGCCGGCGTGGAAGGCTTGATCTCGCCGATGGCCAGCCCCGTGGGGGTGGCCTGCACCAGATCGAGACGGCCGTTCTCGTCGCCGGGCGCGCTGAACGGCATCTCGTCCAGGCGCGCGGCGGCCATGCCCGTGCCCAGGCCCAGGAACGCGGCCTGCACCACGGTGTGCGCCACGCGGCCGGCGTTGGCCGGCCCCTGGCCGGGGTAGGCCGTGTCGTAGCAGATGCCGCAGCCGCCCGCCGCTTCGTTGCTGACGGGAACGCGGTGCAGGCGGCTGCTGCCGGCGCGCAGCCGCACCTGCGCCGGCCGGCCGGCTGCCACGCGCTGCGCGGCGGCCTCGGCCTCGTGCTCCATGGCGCTGTCGGCGCCGTCGATCGCCAGGCGCTGCAGGCTACCCGTCGTGCCCTGCTGCTGCACGGTGTGGGCCAGCTCGTGCGCCAGCAGCGGGCCGGCGGCGGGTCGCTGGCCAGGGCCGAACACGATGTGCTGGCCCACCGTGTAGGCCAGCGCGCCGACGGCCTGGGCCGAGGCCTGGGCCTGCGCGTCGGCATGCACGCGCACGCGGCCGAAGTCGTGGCCGAACAGCGGCTCCATGGCCAGGCGGGTGGCGCGGTCCAGCGGCTGGCCGGGGCCGCGCAGCGTGCCCTGCACCAGGCTCTGTGCGGCCTCGGCGGTGGCGGCGCCGTCCTGCGCGGGCGCGCTGCGCGGCTGCAGGCCCAGGTCGGTGCCGAGGCGCTTTCGGGCTTCGCAGGCCGGACAGCGCGGTTTGCCGCCGCAGGCGCATTTGCGCTGCAGTACCGGCTTGGCGGCGGCGTAGGCGGCGATCATGCCCAGCTCCTCAGTTCCGCCTCGGAAAACGGCCGCTCGCGCTTGGCGCCCTCCGTGCGGGCTGCCTGCATCAGCTGCACCATGCCTATGGCCGTGCCGGCCTCCGCGGCGAGGAAGGCCGCCGCCAGGGCCATGTTGCGGATGCTGCCGCCCGTGGCGTCCAGCCGCGCCAGGCGCGCGAAGTCCACGTCGGCGGCCAGGGGGGCCGCCTGCGGGAACACGGCGCGCCAGATGCCTTCGCGCTGCTCCTGGTCCGGGAACGGGAAGTGCACCACGAAGCGCAGCCGGCGCTGGAACGCCGGATCCAGCGCGGCCTTGTGGTTGCTGGTGAGTATGGCCAGGCCGCAGTAGGCCTCCATGCGCTGCAGCAGGTAGCTGACCTCGATGTTGGCGTAGCGGTCGTGGCTGTCCTTGACCTCGGTGCGCTTGCCGAACAGTGCGTCGGCCTCGTCGAACAGCAGCAGCGCGCCGGCCTGTTCGGCGGAGTCGAACACGCGGCGCAGGTTCTTTTCGGTCTCGCCTATGTATTTGCTGACCACGGCCGACAGGTCCACGCGTACCAGGTTCAGGCTCAGTTCGCTGGCCATGACCTCGGCTGCCAGGGTCTTGCCCGTTCCGCTGTCGCCCCAGAACAGCGTGGCCAGGCCCAGGCCGCGCGCGTCCTGGTTGGCAAAGCCCCAGGCGTGGTGCACCGTCAGCCGGTGGCGCGCATGCGCCACGATCTGGCGCAGCAGCTGCTGCTGGGCGGCAGGCAGCACCAGGTCGGCCCAGCTGGCATGCGGCTTGATGGTCTGCGTCAGGGCCGGCAGCGCGGCGTGGCGGCCTGCCTCCTCGCGCGCGATGTGGTGCAGCGCGGCGGCATCGCCGCGCGGGTTCCGTGCGTGCGCCTGGCGGGTGATCTCGGCGATGCGGCGCGCGCCCAGGCGGTATTGGCTAGCCAGCGTGTCCAGCGCCGGCGCGGCGATGGGCGTGCCCAGTTCCTCGAGCGCGGCCAGCCAGAGCGCGCGGCGTTCGGGCGCCTCGGGCGGGTCAAGCCGCAGGCGGTGGCAGGGCAGATCGCTTGCCGGCCATGCGTTCGCAGCCAGCAGCACCAGGCCGGGCAGGTGCCGGGCCAGGCGCAGCGCCGCGGCCTGCCGTTCGGGGCCGGCGCCGTCGCACTGCACCAGCAGGCCGGCGCCGAGCAGTGCTGCCTCGCGTCCCCAGAGCGCGGCGAATGCGGCCTGTTCGGCGGCATCGGCGGGCATGTCCATGCCATTGAGCTGGTACAGCCCCGCGCCCAGGCCCTCGGCCAGCGCGCAGGCCAGATCACGCTGGCCGGTGGCATCGTCGCCCTCGAGCACGATGGTCTGCGGCACGGCCTGCCACAGGGAAAGCAGCTGCTGCACGCCGGCACTCTGGGTGGCGGACAGCGGCGGCGCATCGTGTGGCACCGGGTACAGCAGGGCCTGCAGCCGCTGGTCCAGGCGGTTCAGGCCTGCCAGGTAGTGCAGCACGCGTTCGTCGATCTTCAGGCGTGCATTGACCAGGCCGGCGCCTTCGTCGGGCTCCAGCAGCCGCCAGCGGCGCAGTGGCGCGTCGGGCGAGAGGGCGCTCCAGTGGGCGTCGGGCAGCACTGCCAGGGCGATGCCGAAGCTGGCCCAGGGCCGCTGCGCGGCGCCGGCCTGTGCGCACAGCGCGGCCAGGCGCGCGTCCATCTCCACGCCGGCGGCGAGCAGCAGCAGGTCGCGCTCGAACGGGCTCAGCTGGAACAGCGCGGCCAGGGTGTCGATGGCCGCCGGCGCGGGCATGCGCGAGCGTGCCAGGGCGATCTGCGCATCGGCGGAGGCGGCGCCTTGCGGCGCCTCCTCGCCCAGCAGTGCGCGCAGCCGGGCGAACTCGGCCACCAGCAGCTGCTGGTTGGCTGTGCTCCAGTCGGTCACGCGGTCGGGGGCGTTCATGTGATGCTCACGGTGATGGGCAGGAAGACCGGTGTGTCGCCGGGCTGCAGATCCATGTCGACGATGGGGCTCTCGATACCGTCCACGCGCAGGCGCGCGAGGTAGCTGCCGGGTGCCGCGCCCGGGATGCGGAACTGCAGCGAGCTGGGTGTGGCGCCGGTCGCCAGCGGAGCCACCTCATTGCTGCCCAGCACCAGAGTGGCGTGCTGGCCGCTGCGCAGCTCGGGCGTGAATTGCAGGGTGATGGTGGCCGAGCCGTCGCCGGCGCGCGCCACGGTCTGCGGCAGGTTGGTGATGCGCGGCGCCAGCGCCAGCGCCAGCCGGTTGCTGCTCATGCGCCTGGGTTGGTTCAGCAGGTCGGGTTGGGTGGCCTGCAGCGTGACTTGGTAGATGCCCACGGGCAGGGCGGCCGCCTGGCCGGCGAGCGAGACGGCGGCCGTGGTCGCGGCCGGACGATCGGGCGGCAGGGGGGGCTGGACGGCGAGTTCCAGCGCCACCTGCAACGGCTCGTTGTTCAGCGTAACGCGGCGGTCGGCGCCATCGAGCGATTGGCCATGCAGCACGACCAGGTCGCCTATGCCGGCTACCGGCTGGCCGGCCGGCGGCTGGGCACGGGTCAGCAGCGGCATGCTGGCGGCCAGGCTGGGTTGGACGGCAATGCCGGCCTCGCGGCCCTGGGCATCGCGTGGGCCGCGCGTCAGCACGGGCAGGGCGCTGCGTGCCGGCCGCTGCGCCTGGATCAGCACCACCGAGGCGGTATAGGCGGCGCTGGGTCGCAGGTGGCTTTGTGTCGCGGTCCAGAACTTGGACATCTCCTCGCTGCTTTGCGTGGCCGGATTGATCTTGATCAGCTCGACCTGCTCGGCCAGGCCCGAATCCGCCAAGGCGCGCAGGGCCGGTGGCAGGGCGTTGCCCACGCTGGGTGAGGGGATCAGCGAGGTGCGTATGGCCTCGCGCGTCAGCACCGGCGTCTCGTGCAGCAGCTGCATGGCGTAGCCCAGCAATATCTCGGCGTGCAGGTCGGCGCCGCTGTAGGCCGACAGCAGATAGTGCAGGTCGAGGGCCAGCGGCGGGTTGGTCAGGCGCGTGCGGCCGCTGCCGTCGCGGCCTGGCAGGCCCTCGTTGCGCCAGCCGAGGTTGGGCGTGACCATGTACATGAACAGGTTGAGCTGCGAGGCCTCGGGTGTGCTGCCGGTCACCACGCGGTCGGGCGCCTGCACGCTGACGGTGACGCTCGATCCCAGCAAGCCACTGATGTTGTGGTTGATCAGCCCGTCGTTGAGCAGGTCGCGCAGCACCGCGGTCACGCCGGCGATGGCCAGGGCGGTGCTCATGACCGCCCCTTGCGCTGCGCGAGGTAGGCGTCTAGCGACAGCGGCTGGGCGCGTTCGCGCGCCGGACGCCTGGGCGCCTGGGGCTCGGGAGTCACCGCAGCCGTGACCTCGATGCGGCCAATGTGGATATGAACCTCCGGTGGCTCCGAACGTGGTGGTGCATGGGCCGACAGCTGCGCCAGCCCCCGCAGTGCATGTGGTGCAGCAGCTACCTGGGGCTGTGCCTTGCCCAGTGGCGGGGAGGATGCGGCCGGTGTGTTGGCGGTGTTGCGATCGGCGTTGAGCGGCAGCAGCGGCGGCGGGTCGGCATGCACTGCCAAGGGTACGGCCCATGGTGTCGGGACATTTGCCGTGGCAGCAGACGGCGGGGTGTTGGGTGGCGTCGCGTGTGGCGCAGCTTGCGCCAGCGCTGCGGTTGCCACGCTGGCTGCCAACCCGGATCGGCGTTGCTGCGGCAACGGTGCTCTGTCGGCCGGTACGCGCGTGCTGGCCGGCTGCGGCCGGTCTGTCGCCATGTTGGCGGGGTGCAGCTGTGTGCCGACTGGAGGCGCAGGTGCTGGCCGGGTCACGTGAGGGCGGATGGCGCCTGCCGGCATGGGTGGCGGGTGCGCGGCGGTGGCCGTGCCGGGCGCGAGGAAGGTGGCCCCTGACGGGCTGGACGTGACACCGGCAAACGGCAGACGTGCGTCGCTTTGCAGCGCCCAGGCGCTGCCCGTGGCGCGCGCGGCCAGACGTTGCAACAGGCCGGTCATGACATGCCCTCCACCAGCGCCAGGTACTGCGCGCGCCGCGCCGGCGACAGGGCCAGGATCTGTGCCTCGCTCCAGCCGTAGGCGCTGGCCAGGCGGTGCACCTCGTGCAGCAGGGCGCCCGCGCGGGCGGTGATTTCGTCCCACAGCAGCGCGGCGGTGTCCAGCTGCGCCTGGTCTTCGTGGCCGCAGGCCACGCAGTTCAGGGTGAAGGCGAGATCGGCCTGCGGATCCAGCGCTTCCAGCGCATCCTCGACCTGCGCGCGTGTAGCTGCGTCCAGGGGGAGCGCCCGGCCGTTGAGGGTGCAACGTGCCAATAGCGCATCGGCCGCTGCATCAGGCGCAAGGCTGGCGACTGCCGCCAGATCGCGCAGGCTGGAAGCACGCACCTGCAAGCCGTCGGCGACAGTGACCGTCGGTGACTCAGGGGCTGTTCCATCCTCGGGTGCAGCACCGTGCAGCAGCTCGGCCACCTCCAGCGCGACGGCCAGCCGTTCACCGCATTGTTGGCAGTCGGCATGGGCTTCGATGCGTGGGCCGAAATTGGCGGCGCGCAGGCGCAGCAGGCTGCTGCCTATGGCACCCAGCGGCAAGTCGGTGATGGCGTCGGCAGGCCAATTGGGGTGCGCGGTGGCGGCGAGCAGGGCGGCACGATCGAGCGCGTGGCGCGACATGCCGCGTTCCCACAGCGACAGCAGTTCGGCGGCGCCCAGCACGCGCATGGCCAGTCCTCCGCAATCACACGGGTTCCGTGAAGGATGGCTCGGAGGGTTCGCTCACGTCGTAGTCGCGCTCCCAGCCCTCGTTCTCAAGTTTCAGGTGCTGTATGGCCACGGCGTTGGCGTTGGCGTCCAGGTCTGGCAGCGCCTGGTATTCGGATACCCAGCAGCGGAACACCTTGTAGGCCAGCGCCAGCTGGCCGGCCTCGTTGTAGACCTCGATGATCAGGTCCTTGCGGAAGTCCTTGAGCGAGACTTCGGCGCCCAGGCCCGAGCCGAAGTTCCAGACCTTGTTGGCCCATTTTTCGAACTCGGTATCGTGCGTCACCCCGCGCTCCAGCGTGATGGCCTCGTACTTGGTGCGGCCGGGGGATTTGCGTGAGGTGGATGGGTCGCCGCCTTCGCGGTGCTCCACCGGTTCGGTGCTGCGTTTCAAGGCGCCGACCTTGGAGATGCCGGCCACATACTTGCCGTCCCACTTGACGCGGAATTTGAAGTTCTTGTACGGGTCGAAACGGGTGGCGTTGACGCTGAACTGTGCCATTTCGGTTCTCCTTCGTCAGGCCTGGATCTGGCCGGCCATCTGCTGGATCTTGATGACCACGAACTCGGCCGGCTTGAGCGGCGCAAAGCCGACGACCACGTTCAGCACGCCCAGGTTGATGTCGGCCTGCGTGGTGGTTTCGCTGTCGCACTTGACGAAGTAGGCCTCGCGCGGCGCCTTGCCCTGGAAGGCCCCCTGGCGGAACAGCCCCTGCATGAAGGCGCCGATGTTCAGTCGCACCTGGGCCCACAGCGGCTCGTCGTTGGGCTCGAACACCACCCACTGCGTGCCGCGGTACAGGCTTTCCTCCAGGAACAGGGCCAGGCGGCGCACCGGCACGTACTTGTACTCGTCGGCCTGCGCATCCGCGCCCTTGAGCGTGCGCGCACCCCAGGCCACACGGCCATAGGCCGGGAAGTTGCGCAGCGCGTTCACCCCCTTGGGGTTGATCTGACCGTTCTCCAGGTCGTTGAGCGGCGCGGCCAGATCCAGCACGCCGTTGAGCGTGGCGTCCGTGCCCGCGGGGGCCTTCCATACACCTCGGTTGGCATCGGTGCGTGCATAGATGCCAGCCAGCGTGCCCGAGGGCGCCATGGCGCGCGGGCGCAGTTCGTCCAGCGGATCGACCAGCTTCACGGCCGGGAAGTACACCGCCGCGTTGCGCGACTGCGTGACGCCATTGGCCCAGCTGGCGATGTTCGACAGGTTTTTGCCCGCAGGGGCATCGACGATGTAGAAGGCGCGGCGCTTCTCGCACAGATCGACCGCCGCGGGAATCACGGCCGCGGCCTGCAGATCGGTCATGTCATAGGTTTCGGGGATGCTCAAAAGGTTGAACAGGTCGACGTCCTGCAACGCATGCATGCCCGTCTTGCCGCTGGCGCTGCCCACGATCTCGTTGGCACCGGCGCGCGTGCCATCCACGCCCTTGGTGGGGGGCACCAGGTTGGCGACCTCCGCTGGGCGGTGCTGGGCGTTACCCGTGAACTCGCGCCCGCCATTGGCCAGGCCCAGATGGATGCTGCCCGACAGGCCTCCAAAGGCACCGCCCGCAATCACCACGCCAGACGATTCGCCCGCGGTCAGCGATGCCAGCTTGAGGCAGCCGGCGCCGGCGCTGCCATCGGCCAGGGACTCGGATGCCTGCAGCAGCGCGGTCAGGCCGGCCGTGCCGATGGCGGTGTTCACCGCGGCAACCAGGGCGGCCATGCTGGCGGGTGCCGGCCCGGCCAGCGTCAGCCGGAAGGCCTGGCTGCCATCGGCCACGCCGCCAATCACCAGATCCGTGGCTGTGAGCGGGAACGTCACCGTCTTGCTGACCGCGAAGCTCGTCTGGTTGAAGGTGAGGCCGCCCCTGCGCTTGGCGCTGACCAGGGCCGAGGCGTTGTTCACCACCGACTCTACGTAGCGTGCCGAGGAGGGGTTCATGTCCAGGTTGCGGTGTGTCTCCAGGGGCACCAGGGTCACGCCGTCGGCCTGCAGCTGCGAGACGATGAGGTTGAACTGGGCGTCGGGGTTGAGCGCGGCGGCACGGTCCACGGTGATGCGCAGATCGTTGCCCCAGGCCCCTGGGGAGGCTGTCGTCACGTCCAGGACGGGGGCGGCGGGCGAGCCGCCGTTGAACGTCCATGCGGCCGAGGCATAGCCGGTGGCCACGCGCACGATGATGGCCTGGGCGCCACCGTTGGCAAAAAACTGCCGCACGCCGTACGAGACCGGGCTGTCCCGATCGAGCCCGCCGTAGGCGCGCTCGAAATCGCTGAAGCTGGTGATCGGAACGGCCTTGTCGGGCGTTCCCATGCGGGTGTAGCCGACAAAGGCGGTGATCGATGTGGCAACCCCGGTCAGGGTGCGTACACCGCTGGGCAGTTCCTCTAAATAGACCCCTGGATAACTGAGCGCACTCGGCATATATCCTCCAATCGGTCGATCGATGACTAGCGCGCCATGCGGCTGCGCTCATGCCCTCCGGTGATTTGCTTTTGTGTTCCGCGCTATTGCTGCAAGGTAAGTAAACACTGGCTTTGATTCTCTTGAGCCGTCCATGCAAGTCAATGGACAGTTTCATTTGCTGACACCACTTGGCCGCGCTTAACAACCTTTGTCAATTTGTAGTCAAACGCTTGAGCTGGTAGAGCGCATCCAGCGCCTCGCGTGGCGACAGTTGGTCGGGGTTGATCTGCGCCAGGGCCGATTCCACGGGGCTCACCGCCTGGATCTCGGGTGCGGGCGGCGGGGCGAACAGGTCCACCTGCAGGTCATCCTCGCCCGCGCGCTCCTCCAGCGCCGCCAGCGTGTGGCGCGCGTGGTTGAGCACGGCGGCGGGCACGCCGGCCAGTTTGGCGACCTGGATGCCGTAGCTGCGGCTGGCCGGACCGGCCTGGATTTCGTGCAGGAAGACGATGTCGTGCCCCGCCTCGGTGGCTCCCACATGCACGTTGACCGCATGCGCATGGCGCGCCGCCAGCTCGGTCAGCTCGAAGTAATGCGTGGCGAACAGCGTGAAGGCGCGGGTCTTGTCGTGCAGGTGCGTGGCAATGCCGCTGGCCAGGGCCAGGCCGTCGAAGGTGCTGGTGCCGCGGCCGATCTCGTCCATCAGCACCAGGCTGTGCGGCGTGGCGCCATGCAGTATCTGCGCGGCCTCGGTCATCTCCAGCATGAAGGTGGACTGCGCATTCGCCAGGTCGTCGGCCGCGCCTATGCGGGTGTGGATGGCGTCTATCGGCCCCAGGCGGCAGGCGCTGGCCGGCACATGGCTGCCCATGCTGGCCAGCAGCACGATGAGGGCCACTTGGCGCATGTAGGTGGACTTGCCGCCCATGTTGGGGCCGGTGATGATCTGCATGCGCTGGTTGGCGTTCAGGCGCGTGTGGTTGGGGATGAAGGCGCCGCTCGATGTTTCGGCCAGCCGGCCTTCGACCACCGGGTGGCGCCCGGCCTCTATGTCTATGCAGGGCTCGTTCACGAACTGCGGCGCGCACCAGTTGAGGGTCAGCGAGCGCTCGGCCAGGCAGCAGAGCACGTCCAGCTGCGCCAGCGCCTGCGCCAGGCGCGTGAGCCGCGCCACATGGGGCTGGAGCTGGTCGAGCACCTGCTCGTACAGCCATTTCTCGCGTGCCAGGCCCCGCTCCTGCGCCGACAGGGCCTTGTCCTCGAAGGCTTTGAGCTCGGGCGTGATGAAGCGCTCGGCGTTCTTCAGCGTCTGGCGCCGGCGGTAGTTCTCCGGCACCTTGTCCACATGGCTGGCCGTGACCTCGATGTAAAAGCCATGCACCTTGTTGAACTGCACGCGCAGGTTGGGGATGGCGGTGCGCGCCTTCTCGCGCGTTTCCAGATCGAGCAGGAAGTCGTCGCAGTTGTTCTGTATGGCGCGCAGCTCGTCCAGTTCGGCATCGAACCCCGGGGCGATCACGCCGCCGTCGCGCACCAGGGCGGCGGGTTCCTCCAGGATGGCGGCGTGCAGCAGGGCGGTGCAGTCGGCGGGCGGCTGCAGCTCGGCAAAAATTTGAGCCAAATATGGCTCTGGCGCTTGACTGGTAAGCGCTAAAAGCTCTGCTTTTTGTAGTGTCTTGCACAGCGCCACCAGTTCGCGCGGGCGCACCTGGCGCAGCGCGATGCGGGCCGTGATGCGCTCCACGTCGCTCACGCCCTTGAGTTCGCCGCGCAGCAGCTGCCACGGCCCCTGGCCGCTGCCCGCGCCGCGCAGAACCTGCGTGGCGGCCAGGCGCTGGCGCGCGGCGGTGCGATTGCGCTCGGGCTCCAGTAGCCAGTTCTTCAGCAGCCGGCTGCCCATGCCGGTCATGCAGCTGTCGAGCAGCGAGAACAGCGTCGGGCCGTCTTCGCCGCGCAGGGTCTTGACCAGTTCCAGGTTGCGCCGGGTGGCCGCCGGCAGGTGGATCAGTGCGTCGCCCTGCTGCACGCGCACGCCGTGCACATGGGTCAGGGTGCGGCCCTGGGTGTGCTCGGCGTATTGCAGGAGCGCGGCGGCGGCGGCATGGGCATCGGCCAGGCCCTCGGCGTTCCAGGCCTGCAGGCTGGCCGCGCCCAGGTGTTCGAGCAGCTTGCGCTGGCCCAAGGCGGCGTCGAACTGCCAGTCGGGCCGCAGGCTCATGGGGCAGGTGAAGGCGCCGCCCTGGCGCAGCTGGTTCAGTTGCTCCTCAAAGCGCTGGGTGATGCCGGCGCTGTAGACCAGTTCGCTGGGTGCTATGCGCGCCAGCCAGGCGCCCAGTTCGGCCTGCGTGCATTCGGCCAGCTGCACCACGCCCTGGGTGACCGACAGCCAGGCCAGGCCGCAGCGCGCGCGCGCACCCTGGTGCACGGCCAGCAGCATGGATTCGCTTTTGTCGGGCAGCAGCTCGCTGTCGGTCAGCGTGCCGGGCGTCACCACGCGCACCACCTTGCGCTCCACCGGGCCTTTGCTGGCGCCCACCTCGCCCACCTGCTCGGCAATCGCCACCGATTCGCCCAGCTTGATGAGCCGGCCCAGGTAGTTCTCCAGCGCGTGAAACGGCACGCCGGCCATGGTGACGGGTTGGCCGGCCGACTGGCCGCGCTGGGTCAGCGTGATGTCCAACAGGCGCGCGGCCTTCTCGGCGTCGGCGTAGAACAGCTCGTAGAAATCGCCCATGCGGTAGAGCAGCAGGGTGTCCGGATGCTGGCTTTTCAGGGCCAGGTACTGGGCCATCATGGGCGTATGCGCGGAGAAGTCTATTTTTGTCATTAAAATCAATAACTTAGAAATCACTCCGCCAGTTCTTGGTGTAATTTCGGTGTAATTTGAGCCATGTTTTGCATGCCCTCCCAGATGCGCTCAAGCTCCTTGGAGGACTCCGTGTCTATCCATCGACCGTAGACCGTCACGAGCATGGAGTAGTCCTTGTGCCCCATCTGGTTGGCGATGAAGGCCAGGTTGCCCCGCGCCGTGAGGTTCCAGCAGGCGTAGGTGTGCCGGGTCTGATAGGCCGGACGCGCACGGATTTCAGCGCGCCGAACCAGGTTGGCCCATTTGGTGTTCCAGGCGCTCGGCACAAAGTAGTCGTTGACGACCGCCTTGCGCGCCTGCGTCTTGGGCGACAGCAGCACGCGCACATGGTCGGTGCGCGATTCGTGGCGGTTCAGCCAAACGGTCAGATCGGCTGCTTCGCGCTTCTCCGCGTCGGCG
Organism: Diaphorobacter limosus; assembly: GCF_033100095.1. Lineage (NCBI taxonomy): Bacteria > Pseudomonadati > Pseudomonadota > Betaproteobacteria > Burkholderiales > Comamonadaceae > Diaphorobacter > Diaphorobacter limosus. The sequence continues at coordinate 4,086,273 of NZ_CP136921.1, forward strand.
ACCAGCACCTTCAAGGCATCGCGTGCCGGCGGCTGCAGCAGCACGGTGCGCTCTTTCTTCGTCTTGGGCACCTTGAACGTCACCGACTGCGTGATCGAGCGGCGCACGGTGATCTTGCTGAAATCCGGCGCTATGTCCTCAACGGCCAGGGCGCACAGTTCGCCCGGCCGCAGCCCGGCATAGACGGCCACCGTCACGGCGGCCTTGTCGATCGGGTGCAGGCAACCCTTCTCGATGAGCGCCAGGTATTCCTCGTAAGTCAGCGGGTCCGGGTCTTTGATGCTCTTGGTGAAGCGCACGCAGTGCTTGCCGAGTTCGCAGCAGTATTTGTTGTTCTCGCACCAGTAGAGGAAGCCGGAGAAGGTCGCCAGATAGTGGTTCACCGTGGAGACGGCGCGCGTGGCGATCAGATCCACGCGCAGCTTCTGGATGTCCTCAGGCAGCAGGGAATCCACCATGCGGCTGCGGCCGAGCGTGTCCACGCAGATGTCGAGCGCGACTTCGTAGCGCGATTGCGTTTCCGGCGTGATGTCCACAGCCTTGAGTGGCTTGTAGCGGTCGCACAGCTCGCCGACGCGCTTGCCGGGCGCCATGGTCGCGGCGGAGCGCGAGTGCGGGAAGAACTCGGACTCGTTGTAGCTGCCGCTCCTCAGCGCGAACATCGCGGCGCTGCGCAACTGGACGGCGTGCTTGATGTTGTTGCGGGTCGGCTCCAGCCGAAGCGTGTGGGTATGACGGGCGCGCTTGAACATGAAGAAGACGGGGATCGAACTCCCGCGTACTTCGACGCCGGGATACCCCGTATTGGTTGCCACTGTCTTCGCCATCTTTCTTACCTCACCGTTGATTTCTCCGCTACGCCATCGAGTGGCCACTGGCCGGTCTTGAGCATGAACAGCTCGAACAACCCAGGTGGCATGGCTCGATCGCCGGCCTCCCATTGCTGCCATCCACGCATCGAGGCCCGCACGATGTGCGCGGCCTCCGTTTGCGTGAATCCCACGGCAAGGCGGGCTTTGCGGATGGCGTCGGGCGTAGGGTTGTGAGGTTTCGGGTCGTTCATGGCGCCGATAGCGAAAGCCTGATCCGCGAGCGCGGTCGGGAGGTGCTAACGGCTGGCATTATACACTCATTGAGTGTGTGAAATTTCAATTGATCTTCGCGCCGCCTTTGCTCTCCGAAGGGGCTAGAAGGCTCTGACCAGGGCATCGCTTTCAACCCATCGCTCGAATTCGCCAAGATTCACGAAGATGCGTCCGTCGGGTGCTTTGCGCCAAATGCGCCCCTCGATCCACACGCCGCCCTTGATCTTGTGCCGTACCGCGTTCTCGCTATAGCCGGTGATTTCGGCAAAGCGCTTGATGAGTACCCATTGATTGGCATAGCCCATGGCAATGACTCCGCTCAAAAAGGCCATCGACGCAGAAAGGGGGGCGGTCGGCCTTGCTCAGACCAAATTGTCCGAGGCGGCGCGCGCAGGCAAAACCCGCATGGGCGTGCAAGGGCGCAGAAGGGCGTGGAGGGACGACGAATTACTCAAGGTTATCGGTTCGAGTAGGGCTTGGCTGCTTCAAACGACCAATGCACCGAATAGGGGCATACCTTCGATTCGTTTGGCGAATGTCATCCGAAGTTGTTGCAGAATGTTTACCCAGCTTGGTGATCGGTGGTAGATCAATGGCAAGACCGCACAAGTCGAGCGCGGCCGAACTGGCTGACGATCGTCGGAATTCCTCGCCTGGGGAACCGTATCGGCGTCGCTGATGCGTCGCCAATGGCTTGTACGGGCCTCGATTGGGATACAGCCCGCTTGCGCTACAAGGCGTGGGGACTAAAGAAGGAGATGGTCAATGGGGCGAAGAAGCGGGTTTGAGGGATTCCTGCGCGCCACGGCGCGGGCAGTGGCAGCCGCGGAGCGTGAGCACCAGCGAGGCATCCGTGCGCAGTTGACCCAGGCACGGCAGATCGAGCGCCACCAGCGCATGGCGTTGGCGCAGCAGAACCGTGACGAGCGTGCCGCACAGAAGCTCGCCAAAGCACAGTACCTAGCAGACCGGCAGGGCGAAGCCGATGACCTGAACGCCGAACTGCAGGATCGGCTGGAAGAACTGCAAGGCATCCTGACGCATGAGCTTGTCAGAAATTTTGTGTGTGAGGCATAGCATGTCGACAAGGAGCATGAATGCCACGCAAGACCAAACCCACCGCTTTGGCGGACCAGGCGGCACAGCCGCAATTTCACATCCCGGCCGAGCTGCTTGACCAGTTGGTGACCGGGCCCATGACGCCGGGCCAAGTCCAAGGGCTGTTCGATCAGTTCAAGAAGTCAATTCTTGAGCGGGCGCTGGGCGCCGAGATGAGTCATCACCTAGGCTATGCGCCCGGCCAAGCCAAGCCCACAGGCGGATCAGCCAACCACCGCAACGGCAAGAGCACCAAGACCGTACTGACCGATGTGGGGGCGCTGCGCATCGATGTCCCACGCGATCGCGAAGGCAGCTTCGAGCCGCAGCTCATTGGCAAGCACGAGCGGCGCTTTACGGGTTTCGACGACAAGATCATTGCCATGTACGCACGCGGCATGACGGTGCGCGAGATCCAGGGTTTCCTGGCTCAGATGTACTCGGTGGACGTCTCGCCCGAGCTCATCAGCCGTGTCACCGATGAGGTGATGGGCGAGGTCACGGCCTGGCAGACACGGCCGCTGGAGGCGATGTACCCGGTGGTGTTCTTCGATGCCCTGCGGGTCAAGATTCGCGAGGATGCGGTGGTGCGCTCCAAGGCCGTCTACCTGGCGCTGGGCGTACTGCCTGACGGCTCGCGCGACATCCTGGGAATCTGGATCGAGAACACCGAGGGGGCGAAGTTCTGGATGAAGGTCTTCAACGATCTGAAGACGCGCGGGGTGCAGGACATCCTGATTGCCGTCACCGACGGCCTCAAGGGCATGCCAGAGGCGCTGGGCGCAGTGTTCCCGGCGACGACGCTGCAGACCTGCATCGTGCACCTGATCCGGGGTGGCCTGGACTTTGCGTCATGGAAAGACCGCAAGGCGCTGGCCGCAGCCATCAAACCCATCTACACCGCGGTGAGCGCCGAGGCGGCCGAGGCCGAGTTGGATGCGTTTGCGGCCGGCCCCTGGGGGCAGCGGTTCCCGACCGTGGTCAGCGCCTGGCGCCGGGCCTGGGACAAGGTCATCCCGTTCTTCGCCTTCCCGCCCGAGGTGCGGCGCGTGATCTACACCACCAACGCCATCGAGAGCGTGAACGCACGGCTGCGCAAGATCATCAAAACGCGCGGCCACTTCCCCAGCGACGAGGCGGCCACCAAGCTGATCTGGCTGGCGCTGCGCAACATCACCGCGGACTGGGGGCGGGCGGCCAACCACTGGAAATCAGCGATGAACCAATTTGCGATCCTCTACGAGGACCGATTTACCAGATCGGGCCAGTAAGATCACCAAGCCGCCTCACGATTGAGTGACGGATTCAACAGCCTCACACACAGAAATCCTGACACTCCCTGACGCATACGCTGTCGCTTGATGACCGGATCGACTTCGACGCGCTGCGGCCGGCAGCGCATTTCGAAGCCTTCAAGCCGCCGCAGGAACTCGCACCGGGCCGCGCCCCACGCGCGCCACAGATATCCCCACCCTCTGGCCTGCGCAAGCTGATTCCGGGAGCGGCCAAGAAGCATGCTGCCGCACTGGCCAAGGCGGCCAGCGACCATCAGTCGGAAGTCGCTCGCTTCAACCAGGCCGAGGCCGTCAAGCGCGAGGAGTTTGCCAAGCTCAAGGCGGACTACGACCAGCGCAAGAGCCAGTTCGAGATGGAGGTCCAGCGCCGCAACGCCGAGGTCGATGAGTTCCAGACGGCCTACCGTGCGAAGGAACCGGACCCGTGGTGGCCTACAACGAGATGGTGCTTGCGCGGTCTGAGTACCCCACGGAGGGGTTCCCGCAGAAATTCCGCATCGCCTACAGCCCGGACTCCTCGGAGCTGATCGTGGAATACGACCTGCCGGAAGTACAGGCGATCCCCAAGGAGGCGGAGTACCGCTACGTCAAGACCAAGGACGCCATCGAGTCCAAGGCCAGGAAGCCGGTAGAGATCAAGCAGCTCTACCAGGACATCGTCGCCTCGATCACGCTGCGCACCTTGCACGAGCTGTTCGAAGCCGATCAGGCCGATGCGCTCGCGCTGGCCACCTTCAATGGCATGGTGGACACGCACGATCCGGCCAGCGGGCGCGAGGTACGGGTGCCGGTCGTGTCGGTGCGGGCGCCGAAGATGGAATTCTTGGGCCTGCGGCTGGAGAAGGTCGACAACGTGGCCTGCCTGCGAAATCTTGGCGCCCAGGTGTCCAACCGCCCCGACGAGTTGCAGGCAGTCAAGCCAATCGTCGAATTCGACATGGTCGACAAGCGCTTCATCGAGCAAGGGGATGCGCTGTCGGGGCTCGAAACGCGCCCGAACCTGATGGACCTGACGCCGGCGGACTTCGAAGTGCTCGTGTCCAATCTCTTCAGCAAGATGGGACTGGATACCAAGCTCACGCGGAGTTCTCGGGATGGCGGCGTGGATGCGGTCGCCTTCGACACGCGCCCCGTGCTCGGTGGCAAGGTCGTGATCCAAGCCAAGCGCTACCGCGACACGGTGGGAGTGAGCGCTGTTCGTGATCTGTACGGGACCATGCTCAACGAAGGTGCCAACAAGGGCATCTTGGTCTGCACCAGTGGCTATGGGCCCGATGCGTACAACTTTTCCAAAGACAAGCCGATTGAGTTGATTGACGGTGGCGGGCTGCTGTATCTCTTGCGCGAGCATGCAGGGACCGCGGCGCGGATTGCCGTGTGACTGTCTAATCAGATTGGAGAGGCGAAGGCTAGTACATGCCGATGCCTGCGAGATTTATCAGTAGATCGGAGGACTAATGTTTGAGCCAATAGAAGCGCTGGATGCGTACAACAAGAACATCAACATTCTCATTGGCTCAGGTGCTTCAGCAGATTTGTTCCCGACGCTTGCACTCGCAGTCAAGGATGCAAAGGGGATCAGAGAAACGATTGAGACACTCGCCACGAAGTTTGAAAATGAGACTGAGAAACGAACAGCCTTGTTCATGCACTACTACAACACGTGCATCTTCCCTGTGCAGACCTTCAACCCAAGTGCCGTTACCTCAGATGAGGGAAAAGAAAATCTGGAAAATTATGAGATTTTCTTGACAACGCTCTTGGGTTTGCTGGATCGAAGGAAAGACCTCAACCGCAAGATCAACATTTTTACTACCAACTATGATGGATGCTTGGCTCACACAGCCGACAGCATTCTCATGAAGGGCTCGCACGATTTTGTGGTGAACGATGGCACCTCAGGCTTTCACAGGAAGCACCTGCACTCCAAGAATTTCAGCACATTCCAGTGTCAAACCGGGATATTTGAGCGCAGCAACTACGGCATTCCACAGCTCAACATCATCCACCTTCATGGCTCTGTCTACTGGTCCAAAAACGGTGAGAAAATTGAAGTCAAGTACCGCGGGAGTGTCAGGATTTCTGTGTGTGAGGCTGTTGAATCCGTCACTCAATCGTGAGGCGGCTTGGTGATCTTACTGGCCCGATCTGGTAAATCGGTCCTCGTAGAGGATCGCAAATTGGTTCATCGCTGATTTCCAGTGGTTGGCCGCCCGCCCCCAGTCCGCGGTGATGTTGCGCAGCGCCAGCCAGATCAGCTTGGTGGCCGCCTCGTCGCTGGGGAAGTGGCCGCGCGTTTTGATGATCTTGCGCAGCCGTGCGTTCACGCTCTCGATGGCGTTGGTGGTGTAGATCACGCGCCGCACCTCGGGCGGGAAGGCGAAGAACGGGATGACCTTGTCCCAGGCCCGGCGCCAGGCGCTGACCACGGTCGGGGAACGCTGCCCCCAGGGGCCGGCCGCAAACGCATCCAACTCGGCCTCGGCCGCCTCGGCGCTCACCGCGGTGTAGATGGGTTTGATGGCTGCGGCCAGCGCCTTGCGGTCTTTCCATGACGCAAAGTCCAGGCCACCCCGGATCAGGTGCACGATGCAGGTCTGCAGCGTCGTCGCCGGGAACACTGCGCCCAGCGCCTCTGGCATGCCCTTGAGGCCGTCGGTGACGGCAATCAGGATGTCCTGCACCCCGCGCGTCTTCAGATCGTTGAAGACCTTCATCCAGAACTTCGCCCCCTCGGTGTTCTCGATCCAGATTCCCAGGATGTCGCGCGAGCCGTCAGGCAGTACGCCCAGCGCCAGGTAGACGGCCTTGGAGCGCACCACCGCATCCTCGCGAATCTTGACCCGCAGGGCATCGAAGAACACCACCGGGTACATCGCCTCCAGCGGCCGTGTCTGCCAGGCCGTGACCTCGCCCATCACCTCATCGGTGACACGGCTGATGAGCTCGGGCGAGACGTCCACCGAGTACATCTGAGCCAGGAAACCCTGGATCTCGCGCACCGTCATGCCGCGTGCGTACATGGCGATGATCTTGTCGTCGAAACCCGTAAAGCGCCGCTCGTGCTTGCCAATGAGCTGCGGCTCGAAGCTGCCTTCGCGATCGCGTGGGACATCGATGCGCAGCGCCCCCACATCGGTCAGTACGGTCTTGGTGCTCTTGCCGTTGCGGTGGTTGGCTGATCCGCCTGTGGGCTTGGCTTGGCCGGGCGCATAGCCTAGGTGATGACTCATCTCGGCGCCCAGCGCCCGCTCAAGAATTGACTTCTTGAACTGATCGAACAGCCCTTGGACTTGGCCCGGCGTCATGGGCCCGGTCACCAACTGGTCAAGCAGCTCGGCCGGGATGTGAAATTGCGGCTGTGCCGCCTGGTCCGCCAAAGCGGTGGGTTTGGTCTTGCGTGGCATTCATGCTCCTTGTCGACATGCTATGCCTCACACACAAAATTTCTGACAAGCTCAGTACCGCAATGACTTCAACAACCTTCTGACCCAACAGACCATCGGCAAGCTCAAAAAATATTCAACATTCCTTGGCACCAAGGACAACAAGACCGAAGACATCCCCACCTTGTCCTTCAGCAAGAAGCAGATGGATACCTTCTGGGGCGAGTACAACAAGCTTCCCATCGTGAACCCTACCAAGTGGAAGTTTGAGGTTGCCCTTGAAAACTGGAGTTCTTAACCCTTGTTGAAAATACCGACAAGGAGTTCAGAGATGAGTGACAAGCAGGTGCGTGCGCAGTACACGCGAGAGTTCAAGCAGGAGGCTGTTCGGCAGGTCCGCTCGGGTCAGGCGATTGCGGTGGTGGCCAAGGTACTGGGCATTCCCAAAGCGAGCCTGGGCAACTGGGTACGGCTGTCAGCCAAGGGAGAATTGGACGGTGCGGGCGGTGGAGACAAGAGCATCCAGGTTTCGCCCGAGCAGATGGCGATAGCCCGGTTGCGTGCAGAGAATGCTCGCCTTCGCATGGAGCGCGACATCGCAAAAAAAGCCGCGGCGTACTTCGCGCAGGACACGCTGCGAGGTACGCCTGGATTCACCAAATGAGAAAGCTGTACCCGGTGAGTGTGTCCTGCGGGGTGCTGGAGGTCAGCGCAAGCGGGTACTTCAACTGGCTACGCCGGCGTGAGTCTGGCCACGGTGGACCTGCCCGGCGTCACAGCGACGAAGCCCTGCTGGCGTACATGCGCGCCATCCACGCCGAGGTGAAGGGGGAATACGGCTGGCCCCGCATGCACAAGGAACTGCTGGCCCGGGGCATCCGGGTGGGCAAGGACCGGGTGCGCAAGCTCATGCAGCAGCACGGCATCAGGGCCAAGACCAAACGCAAGTTCGTGGTGACTACCGACAGCCGCCACAGCCTGCCGGTGGCGCCCGACTTGGTACAGCGGCGCTTTAACCCCGAGGCGCCCAACCAGCTGTGGAGTGGCGACATCACCTACATCCAAACCGACGAGGGCTGGCTGTACCTGGCTGCGGTCATCGACCTGTTCAACCGTCAGGTGGTGGGTTGGAGCCTGCAGCCGCACATGCAGGCCAGCCTGGTCAAGGACGCGCTGGCCATGGCGTGGTGGCGCCGCAGGCCACCTCCTGGACTGATATTCCACAGCGACCGGGGCAGCCAGTATTGCAGCCATGAGTTCCAGGATGCCTTGAAGGACTGGGGCATGCGTTCATCGATGAGCAGAAAGGGGAACTGCTGGGACAACGCACCGACCGAGAGCTTCTGGGGTCGGCTGAAAACAGCCAGCGTACATGGGTGCAAATTCGCTACCCGTGAGCAGGCCAGGCAGGCGGTGATGGACTGGATGGCCTTCTACAATCACCGCAGGCTGCATTCGTCGCTGGGCTACCTCAGCCCGATGCAGTACGAGCAGCGCTGGTACGAGGCACAGCGTAAAAAGGCCGCGTGAACCGTGGGTTAAGAGCTACACGAAACAGGGGCAAGGTCACTACCGCTTGCCTTCTCTTGAGCCAGCGCCGATGCGCTGAGGTGAGGCTTTTGAACTTGCCCCGGTGGATGATTTCAACGCCCGGGTTGTGTGCATCCACCCCTCTGAAGCCCAGATCGACGACCACCTGCTTGGGGCTGCGGCCCGTGTCTTCGGTCAGGATCGTTACCTGCTCGAGTTGCTCAGCCAAGGTGTGGCCGTCATAGGGGTTGCCGGTAAAGCTGCGTGCGCCCACCATCAGCCCTTGCCTGTGCGTTACCGCCACGCTGACCTTCACGCCGAACTCGTAAGGTTTCCTGGCCTTGCCCTTGCCAATGCACTCGACCTCCGGTGCGTGCATGGCATACAGCTTGTTCTTGTCTTTGGGTTGCTGGGTGCGGATGCGCTCGGCGCGCTGCATCAGATCGTGCAGGGCGGTCAGCGCCTCGGGCGGCACTTGGGGCATCTGCTTGATCTTGCGCCCCACCTCGCGCAACACGATGCCGAGGATGGTGCGCTGGCGCTTGACGGTCTTCTTGAGTCGCTTGAACTGCTTGGCATGGGCGTAGCCGCCGGCCTTGCGCCGCAAGGCCTTGCCTTCGCGCACAAAGGTCTGCTTCAGGGCAATGCCCGCCCACTTGGCGGCGATCACCACCTTGTGGCGGGCGATCTCCAGCAGGCGTGAGTCCACCGGGTGGGCAATGGCCTTCTCCTGCACCGTGGTGTCCACGATCAACCGCTCGAACTCGGCGGGCCCGATGGCCCTGGAGGTGACGGCCGTGTCGATGGTGGCCTTGAGCAGTTCTTCCACGCCGGCCTCGCCAATCGCTGTACGAAAGCGTCCGATCTGCGTGGCGTCACACGGCAGGCGTGGTTCGTAGAAGCGCATGCCGCTGAAGTGCTGCCAGACCACGTTCTCCGCCCAGCGCTGCACCAGCTCCTCGTCGCTGAGCTTGTTGGCGTGCTTGAGGTACAGCAGGCTGGCCATCAGGCGGATGGGCAGGCGCGGACGGCCTGCGGCGGCGACTGCGCCGCCAGCCACTTGCACAGAAGGGCCAAACAGGTCGTCTTGTGCCACTGCACGGCCCTCGCGTGCCTGGCGAGCAAAGTGCGGTGCCAGCGCTGCCTCGATCTGTGCCCAGGGCAGGCGGCTGGCGAGCACCGCCAGCGGGTGGTGCAGGTCGATCATCTCGGCCAGTGGTTGGCGGAAGAAGTCGGCGGTTTGACCGGGCTGGGGCATCACAAAACTCTCAGAAATCAATGGCTGGTGAATTGATTCTCGGGGGATGGAGCTGTCGGTGAAACAGCGCAAACCCAGTGTTTATGGGGGCTGGCTGAGTTTTGCAGGGCCGACTATCTATTGCGCCGCGATGCAGAACCCTCCGAGATGCTGACCCGGTTCATCGAGCGAGTGGCCTTCATTGATTCGACGGATAGCCTCGACGCCGCCAGGAACTCCTGACCGACCCGATGAAAGGACTGGAACCATGAACAAAGTGATGCTGCTGGTGGTGGCCGCCACGTTGACGGCATGCGGCCCCTCTCAACCTTCGGAAACCGTGGATGCGCTCGTTGCTAATCCCGAGCGCATTAAAGAGATTCAACGGCAATGCAAGGAAGATCGTGCGAAGGTCGGCGATGAGCTTTGCCGCCGTGCGGCCGAAGCCGCCAATCGCCGTTTCTTCGGTGATCGACCTGAGCAAAAGTCCAAGTAGCCTTGTTGTAGTCGCTTCGCTGCGACAAAGTTCTCGCCGTGACCGCATCACGCCGCAACGTGTTCTTGCACGCTGCGTTCTTATGGCTTTCGCTCCTGCAAGAAATCAGGCTTTTTCGGCCTAAATCACAGCCATAACGGCCTTTGACCGGCCTGTACGCACGCCTTGATCCTCAGTGCTGCGGCACCTCCGTGTGCCGTGATCGGAGGCGAGGTTATGCAAGGGACGAACGTGCTGTTCGGTCAGATCGCCGTGGTATTCGGCATCGTGATCGCCGGCGTGTGGGCAGCCACACAATGGACAGCCGCCGCCCTGGGCTATCAGCTACGCCTTGGCTCGCCCTGGTTCGACTTCTTCGGTGCGCCGGTCTATCACCCGTGGCGGCTGTTCGAGTGGTGGTTCTTCTTCGATGCCTACGCGCCCCGCGTCTTTGACATCGGCGGCGCGATTGCGGGCGGCAGCGGCCTGGTGGCCGTGCTGGTGGCCATCGGCATGTCGATCTGGCGCTCGCGCCAGTCGCGTCTGGTCACGACCTACGGCTCGGCGCGCTGGGCGAACGCGGATGACATTCGCAAGGCCGGTCTCACACAGCCGGGCGGCGTGTTCCTCGGCCAGCACGAACGCCAGTACCTGCGCCACGAAGGCCCGGAACACGTCCTGACCTTCGCACCCACCCGCTCGGGCAAAGGCGTTGGCCTGGTGGTGCCCACCTTGTTGAGCTGGCCCGCGTCCGCCGTCATCCATGACATCAAGGGCGAGAACTGGCAGATCACCGCAGGCTGGCGCAGTCGGTTCAGCCACTGCCTGCTGTTCAACCCGACCGATGCGAAGTCGGCGGCCTACAACCCGCTGCTGGAGGTGCGGCGCGGCGCGCATGAAGTGCGCGACGTGCAGAACATCGCGGACATTCTGGTCGATCCCGAAGGCGCGCTGGAGAAGCGCAACCATTGGGAAAAGACTTCGCACGCGCTGCTGGTCGGGGCCATCCTGCATGTGCTCTACGCAGGCGAAGACAAGACGCTGCGTGGCGTCGCCAACTTTCTGTCCGACCCGGCCAGCCCGTTCGAGCTGACCTTGCACCGGATGATGACCACGCCGCACCTCGGCGATGGGCCGCATCCGGTCGTCGCATCGGCGGCGCGTGAAGTCCTCAACAAGAGCGACAACGAACGCTCGGGCGTGCTGTCCACGGCCATGTCGTTCCTCGGCCTGTACCGCGACCCGACCGTGGCCGAAGTCACCTCGCGCTGCGACTGGCGCATCGCTGACCTGATCGCGGCCGAGCATCCGGTATCGCTGTATCTGGTGGTGCCGCCTTCGGACATATCGCGGACGAAGCCGCTCATTCGCCTGATCCTCAACCAGATCGGGCGGCGTCTCACCGAATCGCTCGATGGCTCCGATGGCATCGAGCGCCGCCACAAGCTGCTGCTGATGCTCGATGAGTTCCCTGCGCTGGGGCGCCTGGACTTCTTCGAGACGGCACTGGCCTTCATGGCGGGCTACGGCATCCGGAGCTTCCTCATCGCGCAGTCGCTCAACCAGATCGACAAGGCGTATGGGCAAAACCACTCCATCCTCGACAACTGCCATGTGCGCGTGACGTTCGCCACGAACGACGAGCGCACCGCCAAACGGATCTCCGAGACGCTGGGCACGGCCACCGAGCTGCGCGCCCAGCGCAACTACGCGGGCCATCGGCTCGCGCCGTGGCTGGGCCGCCCGTCGTGTTCGCCTTCGCCGTTCATGTGCTGGTGCTGGCCGGCTGTGACCGGCCGCAGCAGTTGCCGGTGAATGCGCTCGCCGCCGACCCGGCCCGGCTGCACGCGCTGCGCGCGCAATGCCGCACGGGCGCGCATGACGGCGCGCTTTGCGCGCAGGTGGCTCAAGCCGACCTGCGGCGCTTTCTCTCGGGCCAGGCCGGGCCGGACGAGTACCAGACGCTGGCCGACCTGCCGCCGATCCCGCCCAGCTTCGATGAACCCGCCGATGGCAGTGCGGCAATCGCTCTGCCTGGGCAGGAGGACTCGCCATGAACGACGTGACGGTCATCGACCGCTTCCTCGACACCTTTTCGCGCTACATCGACTCGGGCTTTGGCCTGTTGCACGGCGAAGTGGCGTTTCTGACCGCCACGCTGATCGTCATCGACATGACGCTCGCCGGGCTGTTCTGGGCGATGAGTCATGCCACCGGCCAGGGCGAGGACGTGATCGCCAAGCTGATCCGCAAGGTGCTGTACGTCGGCGCCTTCGCCTACATCATCGGCAACTTCAACTGGTTGGCTGGCATCGTGTTCCGCTCCTTCGCCGGGCTGGGCCTGACGGCCAGCGGCTCGACCTTGAGCATGGAGAACTTCCTGCAACCGGGCCGGCTGGCGAAGGTCGGCATCGACGCCGGGGCGCCGATCCTGCAACAGATCGGCGACATGGCGGGCTTTCCCGAGGTGTTCGTGAACATCACGCCCATCGTCGTGATGTTCCTAGCCTGGCTGATCGTCCTCCTGTGCTTCTTCGTGCTGGCGGTGCAGCTTTTCATCACGCTGATCGAGTTCAAGCTGACCACGCTCGCGGGCTTCGTGCTCGTGCCGTTCGCGCTGTGGAACAAGACCGCGTTCCTCGCCGAGAAGGTACTGGGCAACGTGGTGTCATCGGGCATCAAGGTGCTGGTGCTGGCGGTGATCGTGGGCATCGGCTCGGGCCTGTTCGCTGAGTTCCAGGTACAGCCGGCCGAGCCATCCATCGACCACTCCGTGGTCGTGATGCTGGCCTCGCTGACGCTGTTGGCCTTGGGCATCTTCGGGCCGGGCATTGCAACCGGGCTGGTGTCCGGCGGGCCGCAGCTCGGCGCGGGTGCGATGGCCGGTGCCGCGCTGGGCGCGGCCGGTGCTGCTGTTGCCGTGGGCGCTGCGGCCACGGGCGTCGGCGGCGCAGTCGCCGCCGGAGCGCGCATGGCACCCGCAGCCGCCAAGCTGGCGGGCAGCGGAGCGCGGGCCGCTACCGGAGCGGCCAGCAGCGCCCGGTCAGCGTTTCAGGCGGGTTCTGCATCCGCCGGCGGCGGCCTCAAGGGCGCTGCCGCTGGTGTCGGCAATGTCGCCAAGACCGGCGCACAGGCGGCCGGGCAGAAGGTGGCCGAAGGCGCGCGCTCGATGAAGGAGCGTGTCGCCGCTGCCTTCCGGCCCGACGATGCCGGATCGCCTACCACCTGGGCCGCTTC